>NZ_FTMT01000005.1:0-242351 GCF_900156015.1 Chryseobacterium sp. RU33C
ATTGGTTCAAAGAGGTGGAAGAAGCAGATTTTAAATCTTTTTCTACCTTAAGAAAAACAATAATGAATCATTACAGGGATATTTTAAACTATTTTTATCAAAGAAGCACCAATGCTGCTGCTGAATCCTTCAATGCCAAAATAAAAAACTTCAGAATGCAGCTCAGAGGTGTAAAAGACAGAACTTTCTTCCTATTCAGGTTGACTAAACTTTTTGCCGAGCCCCCAACTTTTGCGCTTGATCCTTATTTCTCAGATTTGGAGTCCTTGCCATGAAATAGTTCATAGTAAGACACAAAAAAAGACTTACATTTCTGTAAGTCTTTTTGCTCCTCCTGCTGGGCTCGAACCAGCGACCCTCTGATTAACAGTCAGATGCTCTAACCAACTGAGCTAAGGAGGAATGTCCTTTGTTTTAAGTGGTGCAAATATAGGACGAATATTTATACCCTACAAATATTTTTAAGAAAATTTTCAAAAAAATTATAATTTCCCTGTAAATACCTTGAAGATGTCGCTTCCGAAGATCAGTAACATCAATCCTAACAGGAAGATAACTCCAATCATCTGTGCGTTTTCTAGAACCTTTTGCGGAACTGGTTTTCCTACAATAATTTCATATAAAGTAAATAAAACGTGTCCACCATCAAGCCCAGGAATAGGGATCAGGTTCAGGAATGCCAGCCATACGGAGAACATTGCTGTAAAGCTCCAGAAAGCAACCCAGTTGATTTTAAAGCTTCCGTCAGCATCTTTATCTACAGGCATATTCTTTACAATGGCAATAGGCCCTCCAACGTTCTTATACCCCTGAACTTTAGAGTTGAACATGATTTTGAACTGCTTAACCTGAGTGGTTAATGCTTCAATCGTTCTTGTAAATCCTCTAGGGATAGCTTCCCCGAAAGAATATTTTTTATTCGTTACAATATCTTTCGCAATGCTTTTTGTATCAATTGCGATCCCTAGTTTTCCGTTTTTATCAACAGAAACTGCCGGTAATGTCTGTAAAGTTCCGTTTCTTTCGACGTCAACAGAAACTGTTTTCCCTTTATTTTCGCTTAAAAGAGTACTTACTTCATCAAAGAATGCTGCTTTTTTACCATTGATTCCTACAATTTTATCTCCTTTCGCAAGACCTGAAGCCTGAGAAGAAGGAGTTGCTAATGAATCAATAACCATAGAAACTCTTGGAGTGATATATAGTTTTGCTTCTCTCTGCTTAAGAACATCTGCAACACCGTCTGCATTCACCGGGAAAGTAACTTCCTGTCCGTTTCTGTTTACGGTAACAAGATCTCCTAAAAGAATATTGATAGAAGTGTTTTCAAGTCTTTCCGCTGGTTTTCCGTCTACACTGATGATTTTGTCACCATTCTGGAATCCCATTTTCTTTCCTGCAGAAGTAGCTTCAATACCGTTGTTGAATTTTGTGATATCCGTATATGTTTCTCCGTTGAAAAAAGATAAACAGCTGTAGATGAGCCACGCCAGGAAAAAGTTAACCGTAACTCCTCCCAACATAATGATAAGTCTCTGCCAGGCAGGTTTGGATCTGAATTCCCATGATTCTGCCGGTTTTTTCATTTGGGCAGTATCCATACTTTCATCTACCATTCCTGCAATCTTCACATATCCTCCGAAAGGAAGCCATCCGATACCATATTTGGTTTGTTCAGGATGCTTTCTCCAGTCGTTGTCCGGAAGTTTTGATATATCGATAGGAACTTCTTCCTTCTTTCCGTTCACCTCTATTACTTCAGAATCCGGCAGGTTCTTGGATAGAAATTTATACTGCCATTTTCCGTTGATTTTCTTCATAGAGAATATGGAGAAGTAAGGATCAAAAAACAGGAAAAATTTCTCTGCTCTGGTCTTGAACCATATTGCCGGTAAAAAATGCCCAAGCTCATGAAGAAGCACAAGTATAGAGATGCTCAGAATGAACTGAAAAAGTTTGATTGCTATTTCCATTAATAAATTTTAGATTTTAATTTGCAAAGGTAACAATTATCAAAACTATGCCAAATAAAAAAGCTCCCCGAAACAGGAAGCTTTGTCATATTTAAAGACGATCTGATTATAAATTGAAAGAAACCCCAAGGCTGCCATTATTACCTACCTCTGCAAATACTCCTATTTTCTCCGTAAAGAAATAACGGGCTCCTATGTGAGCTCCTACTCCAAAGTCTTTCCCAAGCACTCCAAGGTCTACTCCTGGATAAATATCCCATTTAGCGGGCAAATTTAAAGCATCCTGTAAGTGAAAATTCAGTCTTCCGAAAACAAAAACACGATTATCCTTATCGTTATTTTTGTAATTATCAAAGTAGCCGTTAATTCCGGCCCCTACTGAAATAAGTTGATTAAGTCCATAGTCATAAGTTCCCGTTATTCCGGTTCCGTATCCCCACGCACTCAGACCCAGCTGTATTTTCTGATCCCCTTTTCCTGTCCAGGCCTGAGCATTAGCCATGGCACCAAAAAAGAAGATCGTCACCATAAAAAACAATTTCTTCATAAATTTCTAATTTTAAGGATAATTATAAAAAATATCTCTATCAAAAATGAAACCGAAAGAATATCTGTATTATAAAAATGGGAGACTTTAATAAATTATTAAGAAGTATGGCTCTTTTTTCGGGGGAGAAACTAGCCTTTGAGCTATTTAATTCTCCTTTTGTAAAGATAAAAGCTGTATTTTTATACATCACATTTGGAATAATTTAAAAAAGAAAAAAGATGAAAGTTGTAGGGCTAAATTTAGATATCATCTGGAAAAATAAAACTGAGAATTTTAAACTCATAGAAAACGAACTGCAAAATGTAGAGGCAGATCTGTTTCTTCTCCCTGAAATGTTTTCAACAGGTTTCTGTATGGATGCTTCCGAAGTATCGGACAGGAATAATGAATCACTGGAATTTTTGAAAAAGATCTCAAAAGAGAAAAATGCAGCATTCTGCGGGAGTGCGCCGGTAGAACAAAACGGTAAGTTCTACAACAGAATGTTCTTTATAAGGCCGGATGGTGAAACAGCTTTCTACGATAAAAGACACTTGTTTTCCTTTTCAGGAGAAGATAAAGTGTATACACCCGGGAAAGAAAGGGTGATAGTTGAATATCAAGGGATAAGATTCCTGCTTCAGGTCTGCTATGATCTGCGTTTTCCTGTTTTTGCAAGAAATAATGATGACTATGATGCTGTTTTATATGTTGCCAACTGGCCTGAGAAAAGGGTGGGAGCATGGGAGCATCTGTTGAAAGCCAGAGCTATTGAAAATTTATCTTTTGTATTTGGTTTAAACAGAATCGGGACAGATGGGAATAATCTTTTTTATCAGGAAAGTTCTCACTGTTTCTTTGCTGACGGAAAAGAAATTTCTCAAAAGCAAGGTAATCTCGTAACCGCAGAATTGAATATGGAGGAACTGAAAGATTTCAGAAACCATTTCCAGTTTCTGAATGATAGAGATTCTTTTTCTATTAAATTTTAGGATTTTCCCACAGATTTCGCAGATCTTCACAGATTTTTAATTTCTATATAAAGAAAATAAGTATAAACATCTCTGAAAATCCGTGCGATTTGTGGGACTTTTAAAAACAAAAAAACTGTGAAAAATCACAGTTTTAAGCATATTGTTGTAAAAGTTGTGTAAGGGTATTCACATCATGAACACCACTTTCCTTCCATAGCATTTCTCCTTTTTTGAAAATTGCCAGTGTAGGTACTCCACGCACTCCATATTGAGCTGCCAGTGCGGGATATTGATCTACATCTACCTTTATAATCCTGGCTCCTTCGCCTATATTTTCCTTTACCGTATTTAATACCGAAGACTGTACTTTACAAGGCTGGCACCATGTTGCGAAAAAATCTATCAGAACAGGTCTTTCGGAATCAATGATTTCCTGAAATTTTTGTGACATAATTTGGGGTTTATTAGTTTGCTTTTTTGTTTGTTTCGTCCTGGATTGCCTTTACATTTTTCCAGGTTGTACCATCATAAGCTTCCACACCATTTTTCTTCAGAATTTCCATCACCTGATCTGCCTGAATTCCTTTATTGCAAAACACAACAACTTTTTTACCTTTTAGAGTTTCTATGTTGTTTTGAATCTCTGCCAATGGAATGTTAATGGCATTTTTCGCTGTTCCTGCTGCGTACTGCTCCGGAATCCTGACATCTACCAGTGTTACATCAGAACTGTTGACTAATTCTTTAATGCTGGTTGCAGGGATTGCTGTCGCAGGTGATGTCTTACAGCTGCTTAGCATAAAAGCTAATGCTAAAAGTAATCCGGAAAACTGAATTTTCATGATCTTACAGGGTCTTAGATTGGCATACAAAATCTGTAGTTGGGAGCTTTTCCGTTTTTTTGATTCCGTTAAAACCACCTTCTATTTCAGTGAAATTCCTGATTCCGTGTGAGTTAAGGATGCTTGCTGCAATCATGCTTCTGTATCCGCCGGCACAGTGAAGGAAGAAATGATCAGAATCATCAATGGTATGTGCCCAGTCACTGATAGTGTCCAGTGGCTTGTTATAAGCATTGTCAATATGCTCTGCAGAATATTCAGTCAGTTTTCTTACATCAATTATGGTAGCTTCTTCTGTAAATTGCTCCGCAAATTCAGCCGGAGTTATTCTTTTGATCTCATCCGTCTCCTTTCCAGCGTTTTTCCATGCCTCAAAACTTCCCTTCAGGTATCCAATCACATTGTCAAAGCCTACTCTGCTTAGCCGGGTGATAACTTCCTCTTCGGTGCCCTCATCAGTAACTAATAATAAAGGGTGCTTTACATCTACGATAAGAGTTCCTACCCATGGTGCGAAATCTCCTTTCAATCCTATATTGATAGAGTTGGGAACAAATCCTTTGTGGAAGTCCGCTGGTCCTCTTGTATCTAAAATTAATGCCCCTGATTCTTCTGCCAGTGCTTCAAAGTCTTCCGGTGCAATGGGCTGTAAGCCTTTGTTCATTACAACATCAAGGCTTTCATAGCCGCCTTTGTTTAACGCAACATTCATTCCGAAATATTTTGGTGGAGCTGTTAAACCATCAAGAACTTCTCTGATGAAAGATTCTTTATCCGGTTGATTAAGAGCGTAATTGGTCTTCTTCTGGTTTCCCAGAATATCAACGGTTTCCTTCTGCATGTTTTTTCCACACGCAGATCCAGCTCCGTGAGCCGGATAAACAGTAATGCTGTCATCCAATGGCATGATTTTACTCTGAAGACTGTCATACAGAATCCCGGCAAGATCTTCCTGGGTAAGGTTGGTTGCCTTCTGTGCAAGATCCGGTCTTCCCACATCTCCAAGAAACAGTGTGTCACCTGTAAAAATAGCAGTTTCAACACCATTTTCGTCTATTAAAAGGTAAGTGCTGCTTTCCATGGTGTGTCCCGGAGTGTGCATTACCTTTATCTTCACTTTCCCGATCTCAAAAATCTGATTGTCTTCAGCGATAATGGCATCAAATTCCGGAGCAGCAGTAGGTCCGTATACAATGGGAGCACCTGTCTTCTTGCTTAAGTCCAAATGTCCTGATACGAAATCCGCATGGAAGTGAGTTTCAAAAATATATTTTAAAGTGACATTGTCTTTTTCGATACGATCCAGGTAAGGTTTTACTTCTCTTAAAGGATCAATGATTATTGCTTCATTCTCTGATACAATATAATAGGCACCCTGAGCCAGACAGCCCGTATATATTTGTTCAATTTTCATTGGAGTCTTTTTTTAATGAGTTAAAGATACGAAGTATTAGATAGATTCTAAATGAAATGTTAAATCCCATTGATAGTTTCTTTCAATACTTTGTTAAACGCATGTTTAGTGTGTTTTGTTTTTTTTTGAGCAAAAAGAATGCCTTACATACAGATAATGGCAAATGCTGTTTTATATCATGTTAAGTTCTTATGATCTTCCTGATATTAAAAAACAGTAATCGTGGTTTAAAATTTGATGATCTAAGGACAAATTTATTATCAAAAGGAATAGAAAGAAGTTCTTCAGAAAATATCTTTACATATTTTACAAAAAATTTTATATTTATAAGTTAAAAAAGCGATCAAATGGCAGACAAAACACAATTTGTTGAAGAACTCAACGCTAGATACACTCCGAAAGGAGAACATATAATATTAGGAAAAGGAATGTTGGATGGTGAAGTGGTCACAGAAGTAAATGTAACCATTCCACTGAAAACAATTAACCGCCACGGTCTTATCGCCGGAGCTACCGGAACCGGTAAGACAAAAACATTACAGGTCTTTGCAGAACAGCTTTCTCATGCAGGAATTCCATCGCTGGTTCTGGATATTAAAGGAGACTTCTCCGGAATTGCAGAAGCGGGGCAAATAAATCCTATCATTGAGGAAAGATATGCCAAGACCCAGCTTCCTTATAATCCTCAAGGCTTTCCTGTAGAATTAATGAGCATTTCCGGAGGAAAAGGAGTGAAATTAAGAGCTACTGTTACAGAATTCGGACCAGTTTTATTAAGCAAAATCCTTGAATTGAATGATACGCAGCAAAGCATAATGTCTATTGTCTTCAAATACTGTGATGATAAAGGACTTCCCTTGATCGATCTTAACGATCTGAAAAAAGTGCTGCAATATGTAACGGATAATGCACAGGGAAAAGCAGAACTGGCAGCCAATTACGGATCCATTGCATCAGCATCTCTCGGTGCTATTTTAAGATCTATTGTTGCTCTGGAGCAGCAGGGAGCGGCAGGGTTTTTCGGAGAATTAAGCTTTGATGTTCATGATTTATTAGAAACAAGGGATGGAAAAGGAGTAGTGAATATTCTTAGAGTAGCAGATATTCAGAATAAGCCACAGCTTTTTTCGACGTTTATGCTTTCACTTTTTGCTGAAATTTATATGACTTTTCCGGAAGAAGGAGACAGTGGGAAACCAAAACTAGTCCTGTTTATAGACGAGGCTCATCTGATTTTCAATGAAGCTTCCAAAGCCCTTCTTTCACAGATCGAAACAATGGTAAAATTAATCCGTTCCAAAGGAGTAGGAATTTATTTTATTACTCAGATTCCTGGGGATGTTCCTGAAAATGTACTTTCTCAGTTAGGACTGAAGATACAGCATGCGCTGAGAGGCTTTACGGCAAAAGATAAAAAAGAAATTACCAAAGCGGTTGAAAATTATCCTACCACAGAATATTACGATGCTTCCAGCCTGATCCAGAATCTGGGAATTGGAGAAGCATTTGTGACGGCTTTGGATGAGAAAGGCATACCAACACCATTAGTACATACTTACCTCATCTCTCCGGAATCGAGAATGGATGTTCTGAGCGAAACGGAAATCTCTGATCTGACTTCAAAATCAGCACTTGTAGCAAAATATGAGCAGGCATTAGATAGAGAATCTGCATACGAAATGCTTACCAGCAGAATGGAACAGGCTGCGCAAAACCCGGCACCTACACAAAAGACAAGGCCGGTGAAGGAAGAACCTGGTATGTTTGAGCAGGTATTACAGAGTAAAGCAGGCCGTACTTTTACCTCCACATTAATGAGAGAAGGAGCAAAAGCCATTCTCGGCATGTTCGGTCTGGGAGGCAGAAGAAGATAATTTTGAAAGCTAACTTGCTGTATTTTGACATATTTTTTGTTATTTTAGCAGGTTATCTTTACATAACAGTAAAAATAGAACCGGATTTTATTGGGGAATAAGATCGGTTTTACATATAAATGACAAAACAGCAGTTAACACACATTCAATGTATTCAATTATAGATATAGAAAGTAATGGTGCAGGTTATAGAAATGAATGCATTATAGATATCGCCATCTACAGATATGACGGTCAGAAAATCACAGACCAGTTTATATCTCTGGTAAACCCTGAAGGTGATATTACCCCTTTTGTACAAAAGCTGACCAGTATTACCCCAAAAATGGTCAAAACTGCTCCGAAATTTCATGAAATTGCCAAAAGAGTGATCGAAATTACTCAAAATACGACCTTGGTAGGCCATAATATTGATTTTGATTACAGGATGCTTCGCCAGTCATTCAAAAGGCTTGGTTATGATTTTAAAATCAATACTTTAGATACAATTCCATTAGCAAAAAAGCTGATTCCTGATGAGGTAAGTTATTCGTTGGGAAAACTGGTGAAATCATTGGGTATTCCTTTGACTAACCATCACAGGGCAGAGGGTGATGCGAGAGCTACATTAGAACTTTTCAAACTTCTGATTTCAAAAGATACCGAAAATGAGATCATTCAGAAACAGCACGATGAGTCTAATGCAAAAACGTATATCAATAAGATCAAAGAACTTACCCAGGACCTTCCTAATGATAAAGGATTTGTGTACTTTCAGGATGAAGCCGGGCGTATCATGTTCTCTGATTATGTTCAGGATATCAATAAGTTTTCCAAAAAGGTTTTCAATTCCAAATCAAAAAAATGGGAACAGATTCAGAAAGATGTTGAGCAGATTAATTTTGAACTTACCGGAACAGACATTATTGCCAAGCTGATTCTGAATTCCAAGAATATTAAAAAGAAAGAGGTTTTGCCTTTTGGGCTGTATTTCAGAAACAAAAAATATCTGGTTGAGAAAAATACACTCAATAAAACTGAGAAGCCGGTCTTGAAATTCAGATCATTTACTCAGGGAACAAAAGCTGTTCAGTTCATAGGTTCTCAGGAAGAGTTTAAAGATTTTTCTGTATTGAAACAGAAAATTGAATTCAGAAAAAGAAATGAGCTTTGGCTGGGACCAGGAAGGAAATTAGGAGAAAAGTTATTTTTAATCATAGAAAACGGGAAAGTGATTTCCTTTGGTTTCTATGAACTGTTTACGCAGATTCAGACGCTGAGTAAACTGGCTAAGTTGAAAATTGATCTTTCGCTATCTTCCACAGATTTGAATAACGAATTGCAGCTGGCACTGCTTCGTGGGGATTTTGAAACATTGCCACTACCGAAGTAATAGAGTGTCTACACTTTACAGATTATATTCTGAATAGGATGCATTCAAATCAAGTTTCTTGAAATAGAAAATAAATAGTATTTTTGCAAAAAATAAATAGAAGCAATGCAAAATTTTAAACAAAATAAAACTGGAAAAAAGGGAGCTGTGAAGTTCTCTAAGGTTTGGAATATTTAAAAGAGTTGTCTTGCATAAAAAATAATCAATGTGGCAGGCTCTTTTTTATAAGAATCTGCCTTTTTTTATGTTAAAATGAAATTATGAATTCAAAAGAATTATTAAAGATTGCCAATGAGTTTGGTACACCAGTGTATGTTTATGATGCTGAATCCATCAAAATTCAATACGAAAAACTGACTTCTTCATTTTTAAAACATACTAAGTTCTTCTACGCAGCGAAGGCTTTAACGAATATCAATATTCTTAAGTATGTAAAGAATCTGGGTGCCTCTTTGGATTGTGTATCTATTAACGAAGTTAAGCTGGGCTTAAAGGCAGGTTTTTCGAAAGAAAAGATATTATTTACCCCCAACTGTGTTGACCTTGCCGAAATAGAAGAAGCAATGACTTTCGGAGTTCATATTAACATTGATAACATTTCTATTCTTGAGCAATTCGGGAATAAGTACGGAAATACTTATCCGATTTTAGTAAGAATCAACCCGCATATTTTTGCCGGCGGTAACTATAAGATTTCAACAGGGCATATCGATAGTAAATTCGGGATTTCCATTCACCAGGTTCGTCACATTGAAAGAGTGATGAAAAGTACCAACCTTAATGTTGAAGGGCTTCACATGCATACAGGAAGTGAAATTAAAGATCCGGATGTATTCCTTCAGGCTTTGGAGATCATGCTGGAGCTTTCTGAGCATTTCCCGAATCTGAAATATCTGGATATGGGAAGCGGATTCAAAATCCCTTACCAGGATAGTGAAGAAGAAACTGATGTGAAAACATTAGGAAAAAAAGTGGAAAAAGTAATTTCTGAATTTTCAAAATCTACAGGAAAAAAATTCGAATTATGGTTTGAGCCTGGAAAATTCCTAGTGGGAAAAAGCGGATATTTACTAGTGAAAGCCAATGTGATCAAGCAGACGACAGCAACTGTTTTTGTTGGAGTGAATTCCGGATTTAATCACCTGATCCGCCCTATGTTCTACGATTCTTACCATATGATTGAAAACCTGTCCAATCCAAAAGGAGCAGAAAGGATTTATACGGTAGTAGGAAACATCTGCGAAACAGATACATTTGCATGGGACAGAAAACTGAATGAAGTAAGAGAAGGAGATATTCTTGCCTTCCATAACGCAGGAGCTTACGGTTTCGAGATGAGTTCCAACTTCAATTCAAGATTAAAGCCTGCTGAAGTATTATTCTTAGACGGAAAAGCTCATTTGATCCGTAAAAGAGACGAGTTTGAAGACCTTTTGAGAAATCAGATTGAAATAGTGATGTAAAATCCGAAGCATATTATATAAACAGCGGCCTTTTTGGGCGGCTGTTTTTTTTTGTTTTACATGAGAACGAAACCTCACGGGTTTTCAAAATCTGTGAGGTTTCAATAGAAAAAAAATAAAATTAATTTAAAAGTATTTAACATTGAATTAGGGATGGAGTCTCAACTTTATTAGCTAAATTTGATAGAAGTAGGGATTTACATTCATTACAATTCTCATTTTTCATAAAAAACAACACCAAAACAGACTAATTATGGCTAAAAACATAGCAGAGCAAATTGTTGAAATGCTCGAAAATGCCAATGTGAAAAGAATTTATGCAGTAACCGGCGACAGTCTTAATCATCTGAATATTGCCGTCAAAAAAAGCAGTATCCAATGGATTCATGTAAGACACGAAGAAGTAGGAGCTTATGCTGCCGCTGCAGAAGCTGAGCTTGATGGTTTGGCAGTTTGTGCCGGAAGCTGCGGCCCCGGACACGTTCATTTGATCAATGGAGTATATGAAGCTCATCGCTCTCATGTTCCTATGCTGGTGATTGCTTCTACAATCCCAAGTGATGAAATGGGAATGGATTACTTTCAGGAAACCAATACGATAAAGCTGTTTGATGACTGCAGCTATTATAATCAAATGATTACAAGACCTGAACAGGTACAGAGAACCGTGCAAACTGCTATTCAGCATGCTATATCCAAAAAAGGAGTTGCGGTAATAGGTCTGCCGGGAGATGTTTCTGAGCTGGATGCTGAAGAAGGCTCTACTTCCACCCAAATCTTTAAAACGAATCCTGTTATAAGACCATCCGATGATGAGCTGAAAAGCTTGTCGGAACTGGTGAATAAAAGCAAAAAAATAACCCTATACTGCGGGATAGGCGCTGCTGAAGCCCGTGATGAGGTGGTCGCTTTGTCAAAGCTCTTAAAGGCACCTGTAGGATATTCATTCCGTGGGAAAATGGCTATTCAGCCCAATAATCCCAATGAGGTAGGACTTACAGGATTACTGGGATTTCCTTCTGCCTATCACGCCATGCATGAAGCCGATCTTGTCATTCTTTTAGGAACAGATTTTCCTTATCAGAAATTCATGCCTGTAAAGAATAAAATAGTACAGATTGATGAAAGTCCTGAAAGATTAGGAAGAAGGGCAAAACTGGAGCTGGGGCTTTCCGGAGACATCAAAGAAACCATTAAAGTGCTGCTTCCTTTACTAGAAGAAAAAACGGATGTTCATTTTCTGAATGAACAGCTGGCGTTTTATGATAAAGTAAAAGAAAACCAGCTGGAATATGTAAAGGATTTTGGAAAAGAGAATGCTATTCAGCCGGAATATGTAGCCCACACTTTAGATAAACTTGCTGAAAATGACGCTATCTTTACCGTAGATACAGGAATGTGCTGTGTTTGGGGAGCTAGATTTATTACAGGAACAGGCGAAAGAAAAATGCTGGGATCATTTAACCACGGATCTATGGCGAATGCAATGCCAATGGCTATCGGAGCTGCTTTGGCTCATCCTGAAAAACAGGTGATTGCTCTATGTGGAGACGGAGGATTATCTATGCTGTTAGGAGATATGACTACTATCTTTCAGTATAAACTTCCTGTGAAACTGATTGTATTCAACAACAGAACCCTTGGAATGGTAAAGCTGGAAATGGAAGTTGGCGGAATGCCAGACAATGAAACAGATATGATTAATCCTGATTTTGCCATGGTAGCACACGCAATGGGCTATCCCGGGAAAAATATTCACCTCCCCGAAGAAGTGGAAAGTGCTATCAAAGAATGTCTGGATCACGATGGACCTTATCTGCTGAATATTTTCACCAATCCCAATGCACTGGCTCTTCCTCCTAAGATTGAATTTGATCAGATCATGGGAATGTCCAAATCTATGGCTCAATTGATGCTTGGTGGTAAAATGGATGAGGTTTTTGAAACGGTAAAAAGCAATTATAAACATATTAAAGGTCTGCTGTAAGATGTAAAGAGCAATGATTTCAAAATTGGCCACTCATTCACAATATATAAACTTTAAAACTTCATACTTTGTCTGAAGTTTTTCTTTTTTATAAAGAAGCTAAATATTTACCTTTGCTTATTATATAGGAAACAAAATTATGAGAACAATACTTTTATTTTTGGCTTTGTGTGTGGTGAATTTTTCCTTTGCACAGGATCAGGAAGAACGTGATGATTCTTTTATCAGGGAGAGCAATAAAAATGTTCTGAAAATAGATATCAAAGAACCTTTTATGCAGGTGGCTGTAAAATGTAATGATTTTAAACCCGCAGCCTATGAAGGAGGTGTTGCAGCCTATAAAGGTATACTGAATAAATATATGTATGCCTATCTGAATTCTGATTTCTATGCTTTGACGGGAGATTTTGCATTTACCTTAGTGCTTGATGAAAAAGGAAAAGTAGTTGATGTGAAAGGAATGCCTAAGGTGACCAACAGCGAAGTGTTTTTTGATGATATGCAGTATGTCGTAAGAAGAATAAAGAAAAACTGGACTCCGGCGTCTTGTAACGGGAAGCCAGTAGCCTCACAGATTAAAGTTAAAATTAACTTCTCTTCAATGGCTGTGGATATCGATTAGGATTTATTAGTTTTCTTTTTCAAAATTAAAGTAAAGGGAGGTTCAATGAGAGAATTCCAACACTTTTTCAATTTATGATTTTGTTAAAATAATAGCGCTGACATTCTGTCACAATATTTTGTATCTTTGCAAACTTATTCGTTCGTAATTTAATATTGCGGACCTTAAATCGATTATCGTGCAGGAAAAATATATAGACGAAACAAAACAGGGCGAAGCTTTTGCTATTGCAGAAAGACCGGAGAACTCTAAAAAACTGTTTTTAGAAAGTTATGGCTGTCAGATGAACTTCTCTGACTCTGAAATTGTTGCATCCATTCTCAATGAACAGGGCTATAATACAACGATGAAAGTTGAAGAAGCTGACCTGGTTCTTTTAAATACATGTTCCATCCGTGAAAAAGCCGAACAGACGGTAAGAATGCGTCTTTCTCAATTCAAAAATCTGAAAAAAGAAAAACCGAATATGACGGTAGGCGTTCTGGGATGTATGGCGGAAAGATTGAAAACCAAATTCTTAGAAGAAGAGCAATTGGTAGACCTTGTTGTAGGTCCGGATGCCTATAGAGACTTGCCAAATCTTTTAAAAGAAACTGATGACGGAAGAGATGCTATCAACGTAATTCTTTCCAAAGAAGAGACTTATGCAGATATCAATCCTGTTCGTTTAGGAGGAAACGGGGTTACCGCATTTGTTACCATTACCAGAGGTTGTGATAACATGTGTACATTCTGTGTGGTCCCTTTTACAAGAGGAAGAGAAAGAAGCCGTGATCCACACTCTATTATTGAAGAATGTAGAGATCTTGCCAATAACGGATATAAAGAAATTACCCTTTTAGGACAAAACGTAGACTCTTACCTTTGGTATGGAGGCGGTCCAAAGAAAGATTTTGCCAAAGCTTCTGAAATGCAGAAAGCAACAGCTGTAAACTTTGCTCAATTACTTGATATGGTGGCTAAAGCCGTTCCGGAACTGAGAATCAGATTCTCTACTTCTAACCCTCAGGATATGAGCCTGGATGTATTCAGAATGATGGCAAAACATGACAACATCTGTAAATATGTACACCTTCCTGTACAAAGCGGAAGCAATAATATGCTTGAAGCAATGAACAGGCAGCATACCCGCGAAGAATATCTTGATCTGATCAGAAAAGCGAAGGAAATTGTTCCGGAAGTAGCATTCTCTCAGGATATGATTGTAGGATTCTGTAATGAAACAGAAGAAGACCATCAGGATACCTTAAGCCTGATGAGAGAAGTAGAATATGACTACGGTTATATGTTTGCCTACTCGGAAAGACCGGGAACTCCGGCTCACAAGAAAATGGAAGACAATATTCCGGCTGATGTGAAGCAGAGACGTCTTGCTGAGGTTATTGCCCTTCAGGGAGAGCTTTCAAAACAAAGAATGAAATCTTACGTAGGAAGAGAGCACCAGATTCTGATTGAAGGAATTTCCAAGAAGAACAAAAACCAGTGGAAAGGAAGAAACTCTCAGAATGCCGTATGTGTCTTCGATCAACTGGAAGGACAGAAAATAGGTGACATTGTGAACGTTTTTGTATACGACAATACGCAAGGCACACTTTTAGGGAGAACAGTGAAGTAAAAAAAATCGGATGAAAAATCTTTTGTTTCTTTTATTTTTATTGCCTCTCCTGAGTAACTGCCAAACAGAAAAAGCGTCTGTTTCAAAGTATCCTGCTCAGGTGGGAGATATCCTTTTTGACAAAAGAACTGATGATCCGGATTTTAAAAGATGTATTCCTGAAAATAAATATGCTTATCAATATTATAATGATTCTAAAGGATTTCAGTATAAGGGTGAAAAGCTTGCGATTATTGAAAAACTTGCTAAAACTGATCTGACAGCAGATGGAAAATTCAATGGATATATAGTTGTAAGATTTTTAGTAAATTGTGAAGGAAAGACGGGTTTGTTTAGAGTAAAACAAATTGATTCTGAATATCATGAAGTAAATCAGGACAATCAGTTGAAAGATAAACTTCTTAGTTTTACAAAGTCTTTGGACGCATGGATTCCTAAAGAAATAGAAGGAAAAAAAATAGATTATTATCAATATATTAACTATAAAATAGTAGATGGAAAAGTTTCAGAAATACTACCTTAGTGTTTTATTGGTAATACTTTACAGCAGCCATCTTTCTGCTCAGGTCAATTGTACTGCTGTAGAAGGGGAAAACTGTAAAAAAGCCTGTGAAATATTTAATTATTGGGGAGAATTTCAGGGATTCAGAGAATCTCAGGAAAAATTAGACCAAGCAATTGAGCTTTGTCCTACCTTTTCAAATGCGTATATGGAAAAGGCTGTTCCGTATTTGAAAAGAGGAGATTTCGAAACCTGGAAACAACTTATCGACAAAGCTGTAGAACTAGAGCCCCAAAAACATTTAGGGTACAGAGGTTGGTGCAAATATCAGTTTCTTCGGGATTACAAAGGAGCTATTGCAGACATCGAAGCGTTGGAAAAAATCTATCCTACAGGATATTTAGGATATTCTGCTAACGGTGATTATGAACTTCACATTGCAAAAGCAATTTGCTATTCTGCCTTGGGGCAGAAGGAAAAAGCCATAAGAATTATTGAGCAGCAAATTTCTGCAAAAGACCACAACATTGGATTTTTTGATTATTATCAGCTTGGAGTTACTTATTTTGAGCTAGGAAAATACGACAAAGCACTAGAGAATTTCGAAAAGCAAAGCAGGCAAAACGATTTTGCTGAAAATATATATTATAAAAGTAAAGTTTCAAAAATCAGGAATAAGGATTATTTAGATTTAAAAAAGTTAGCTTTAAAAAGCTATGACGAGGGTAAAACCATGAAAGATGGCTATACTCATCATTTCAATAAAGTTTACAGAGCTCAGATTGAAGAGCTGTAAAAAGTTAAATTTAAAAATCTAAAAAATGAACGAGCTACAAAACATAAAAAACCGTTTCGGAATTATCGGAAACTTTCCTGCACTCAACCGTGCCCTGGAAAAATCTATCCAGGTTGCACCCACAGATATCTCTGTACTTGTAATTGGAGAAAGTGGGGTGGGAAAAGAATTTATTCCTAAAATCATTCATTCAGAATCCAGAAGAAAACATCAGCCTTATATCGTAGTAAACTGCGGAGCAATTCCGGAAGGAACCATAGACTCTGAATTATTCGGGCACGAAAAAGGAGCCTTTACCGGAGCTACCGCTACAAGAAAAGGGTATTTTGAAGTGGCAGACGGCGGAACCATCTTTTTGGATGAGGTAGGAGAACTTCCTCTGCAGACTCAGGTACGTCTTTTAAGAGTGCTGGAAAGCGGTGAATTTATGAAAGTAGGTTCTTCACAGGTGCAGAAAACCAATGTGAGAATTGTGGCAGCTACCAACGTTAATATGATGAAAGCCATCCATGATGGAAGATTCCGTGAGGATTTATTTTACCGTTTGAATACTGTTCAGATTGATATGCCGCCTTTGAGAGAAAGAAAAGGAGATATTCATTTGTTATTCAGGAAGTTTGCTATAGATTTCGCTGAAAAGTACAGGATGCCGGAACTGGAACTGGAGCAGAGTGCTGTTCATTACATAGAAAGTTATTCTTTCCCCGGAAACGTCCGCCAGCTAAGAAATTTAGTAGAGCAGATGACCGTTGTGGAAAGAAACAGAAATATCACCGCTGAGAAACTTGCC
Source organism: Chryseobacterium sp. RU33C (assembly GCF_900156015.1). NCBI lineage: Bacteria > Pseudomonadati > Bacteroidota > Flavobacteriia > Flavobacteriales > Weeksellaceae > Chryseobacterium > Chryseobacterium sp. RU33C. The sequence continues at coordinate 16,754 of NZ_FTMT01000005.1, forward strand.
GAGTATATTCCGATGGAAACCCATCTTCCAATGGTAGTAAATACTCAAAGCACACCTAAACAGAGTGATTTCGGAAGCGAAAGGGAAATCATGTATAAAATTCTGTTTGATATGAGGAATGATATTAATGATTTAAAATCCTTAACTTCGGAACTTATCAAGAACAGAGGAACAGCAGATCTGAGCAACCATGAGAAAAATCTGATCAACAGAATTTATACTTCTGATAGTCAGCCGCAGGTGAATTCCGGATCAGTGTTATATTTTGAAAATAATAATGATACGCCTGCCGTTCAGACTCCTACAATTATTTCGAACCCTGATGACAGCTATGAAGATATTGAAGATATCGAAATCGAAGAAAACAGACCGGAATCCCTTTCTCTTCAGAATAATGAAAAGGATTTGATTATCAAGGCCTTGGAAAAGCATAAGGGGCGTAGAAACAGAGCAGCAGACGAGCTGGGAATCTCACAAAGAACTTTATACAGAAAAATAAAACAATATAACCTGGAAGATTAACACAACATAAATAATGAAAGTCAATTTAAAACCTAAACCGGTCAATTTTAAGCTCGGAGAATATATTAACAAAGGGGTCGAACTTTTAAAGAAAGATTTCGGGAATATTTTTGTAGCATTTTTAGTGTGCTTTATCATGTCCATTATTCCGTTCTGCGGCTTATTGGCGATGGGCAATTTATACAAATATCTTCAAAGGCTGAACAGAAACCAGCCGGCAAGTCCCGGAGACATCTTTGATTTTAAAGACTTCATGCCTTATTTCATGTTGCAGTTAATTGTTTTCGGTGGTGTTTTACTGCTTTACATTCCTTTATTTGCTGTGCTGGGGATATCGGGTGCAATTTCCGGTAGTGATGAACCCAATCCAATGGTAATGCTTTTTGTATTTCCTTATATGTTTTTATTAATTGCGGCTATATATTACTTTGTATTGAAGGGCTTTTATATCATACCACTCATCAGTCTCAAAGGAATAAGAGAAGTAAAAGAAGCCTGGACTATTTCAAAAATAATGAGCAAAGGAAATCTATTGTCAATTTTTCTTTTCTCATTGGTAGTGGGTATTTTGTCCCAGATTGGTATTATTGCTTGCGGGATAGGAATTTTTCTTACCTTACCATTCTTATACACAGCAAATTATTGTGCTTATGAAGATGCTATTCAACAAATTGAATATGATGAAATTATTGAAATCGGATCTAAAAATGAATTTTAAAATTAACAGTATCAGCCTGAAACAGTCATTTTTAACAGTGATGCTTTTTGCATTGCTGGGAGTTTTAAACTCATGTTACAGCTTTACAGGATCGTCTCTTACAGACGAGAAAACAGTTCAGATCAATGAATTTCCCAATAATGCACCGCTTGTAAACCCTGCATTATCACAACAGTTTTCTACAGCAATACAAAACAGATTCCTTCAGAGAACCACTTTAAAAGGAACCAAAGAAAATCCTGATATTCTCATAGAGGGAGAAATTACTGACTATTCCATTACGCCTACTACAATTAGCTCCAATACCCAGACAAATCCTTCGGGTGGGGTGATTCAGCAGGCACAGAATAAGCTTACGATTACAGTAAAGGTACATTATGAAAATAAAATTCATCCGGATGCAAGTTTTGACAGAACATATTCTGATGAAGCGGCTTTCAACAGTGATGTATCCCTAAGTCAGATCGAAGACCAGCAGGTAAAACTGGTAACAGATAGAATTATTAATAAGATATTTAACGACATTGTAGCGAACTGGTAAGATGAATCCAAGAGTTTTAGAATTAATAAAAAATCCGAAAAATATTCAGTTAGAAGACCTCGGTCTTTTGAAAGAAGAGATTCACACTTTTCCTTATATTCAGAATATCAGGGCACTTCACCTTTATGGGGTACATCTGTACGAAAAAGAAAACTATCAGAAAGAGCTTTCTATCACGGCAGCATATACTACTGATAAAAAGATTTTGTATCAACTGATCAATGGAAAGATCAGACAGGAGGTTAAATCTGAGATTGCTGAAGAGAAAAGACTTTCTAAAACAATTGAAAAACCTGCTCAAGTGATACCAAAGACCCAATCCTTCCCTATCAGGAGAGAAGAGGAAATATCTTTGGAAAAACCATCAGAGGAGGAGAAAAATATTTGTGTGTTACCTACAGCACAAGAAGTTAAGCAAATCTACGTAAATGGTGAACGAAACAGAATTTTATTTGAAGGAGAAGAAAACTTCCTGGATGAAGAAAATGCTGAAATAATAGATCTTGAATCTACCCTGGAATCGGGAACACTGGTAACGCAAAAGGCTGAATCTGTAATGGAAGAGCCGGTTCAGCAGGAAACCGTATCAATACAGATTGAAACTGAGGAGAATGCCGGAGAAGGCTTTACCCCGGAAACCATCATCCACGAAGAGCAGATTTCTTCAGAAAAAGAGGAAGAGAAGATTGAAGAAGAAGAAAATACCAGCTTTCATGAGGTTGACCTATTACAACCTGCGGAAAGCATTGAAACAGAAATAGTAGAAGAACCTATACATACAGAAGCAACGGATTATGAAACTATGCCTGTTTCAGAAGAAGAGCATGCTGTTGAAGAAGTATCTGATGCGGAAGTAAGTTTCCATGGAACAGAATCATTTATGCCGGACGTTAAAATCCAGGCCAATAATGAAGAAATAGCGGAGACCGCTGAAATTTCCCAACCGAATGTAAATAAGCACGAGGAGGAAATGAGACGTCTGATTGAGGAAGTTGAAAAGAAAATGAAGGAAGCCAAGCCTGTTGTTCAGGAAGAAAAGACAGAGCCTGAAGCTTCTGAAGATCATGAGATTAGCTTCGCAGATACCCAAAGCTTCCATTTCTGGTCAACAAGTGAGGATAAGCCTGAAGAAATAAAAGAAGAGTCTGTAAAGGAAGATGTTGTTGAAGATCAACCGCCTGTAACTGAGGAAACTGAACCTGAGACTGCAGAAGAAAAAATACAGGAAATACCGGAAGTGCAGACTGCATGGAAGCCAATGAGCGTGGAATCCAATTTGCCAGATTCACTCATCAGTAAAGCAGAAAAAGCATCTACCCCCGAAATTAAAACTCAGGAAACAGAAGAAGCGGCTGTTGCAGAACCGGAAGTGGCCATTGAAGAACCAAAATCAGGGGAAACAAATGAAATTGTTGCAGAAGCTGCCCAGGAAGAAATTAAGCCGGTAGAGAAAGAAATTTCTGAAGCTGAAGAAGATCATTCTGCCCCGGCTGAATCAGCTCAGGAAGAAAAAACGGAAACAGAAAAGCCAAAAGAAGATGTTCCCGTGATGAATGTTTCTTTCTTTGGAACCGATATTTCTACCCTTAAGGTTGAAGAAAAGAAACAGGAACCTGTAGAAAAAGTACAGGAGGTTACTATGAAAAATACTACTCAATCATCAATAGACAGTAATGTTCCGGGTTTTATCAATACATGGCAGAGCTGGCTTAAGATTGGCAGAACAGAAGAAATCGTAAAGGAAAAAACCGAAATCAAAGAAAAGGCTATTGAAACCTTTATTGAGAACAATCCCAGAATCAGTCAGTTAAAAGAAGAAAGTACCTATGTTGTAAAAGAAAAGAATGACGATATCTCGCATCTTATGACAGAGACATTGGCCAATCTTTATTTTGAACAGAAACTCTATACAAAGGCAATAAAAGCATTTGAAATATTAATCAGAAAGAGTCCTGAAAAGAAAGAATATTTTGAATCCAAAATACAGGATATCAAGGATTTCAGAAGTAAAAATTAAAGAAAAAGGTACTGGTGAAAACAGTACCTTTTTTATTTTATAATCTCTGAGAATTATCTTTACTACTTCTTAATTTTTTCCAGGCCTTTCGTCCAAATATAATTACAACAATTAACGTGATGATGGCAAATATTGCGGCCATTACCGGTGCAGCCATTGCAAGAATAGACATGATACCTGCACCTGCTGTCTCGGTTGTTCCTACTATGGAATTTCCTAAACCTCCGGTAGTCGCAGTAGAAGCGGCCCTTATTCCTGCAAATCCGGAGCTGATAGTGGCTGCTGTACCTCCACCGGCAATTAATGCCAGTGCCCATTGTGGAAACGTGCCAAGTTCAGCAAACTGACTGGCAAATAATATTGAGCCAGCCACTGTTGCCATAGGAATAGAAACGGTATCCAGCAAATGATCGACAAAAGGGATATAGTAAGCAAGGATCTCAATAATAGTGGCTATTCCTGTTGTAATAAGTGTAGGAAGGCCTGCAAGCCATTCAAAATGCTCATTCATAGGAATCCAATCAAAATAAGAAGCAAGGCTTACAACAAACATGGGAAGAAATACCCGGAAGCCTGTAGCTGCCGCCAATCCAATACCTATAAATGCACTGATTATATAAGAAAAATAGGGAACATTGTCTAACATATTAATTTTCAGATTAATGTTTCTTATAAAGCTACAAAAATTAAGAAAACTAAAAGCTATTTTTTTAACATAGCATTTTCTTCTTTTAAGCTTCTTATTAGATCCTTAAGCTCTGATATTCTCTCTTCATATTGTTCAATAAGTTTCTCGGAAAGATACTGGTTAACTATATAGCCAGCATTATTAGAATATTCCCCATTATTATTGTTGATAATGGTCATACCTTCGGGTAATAAATCTGTGAAATTTTTATCATAGATTTTTGCAATTTTATCTAATGTAAAAACATCTGGGAAACTTTTGTCATTTTCAAATCTTCTATACGTAGATTCTGAAATGTCTAGTTTTTCTGCAATTTCTATTGTCGAAAATCCTTTTTCATTTCTTAGACCTCTTAACTTATCTCCTATTTTCATGAAATTTTATCTTTAAACAAAAGTATTTAAAAAAATGCAAAATTATACAAATCATATTTATAAATATATATCAAAAATGGCTGAAGATTTTTCAAAAATGATCAATATTTTGTCATTTTTGAATTCATTATTCTTAAATTTATTTATAAATTTGGAATATTGTTATCGCGAAAACAAAACTATGTTAAATATTAAACTTAAAACAAAATTATGAAAAAATCCTTTTTATCATTTCTATTTATTACTATCTTTAGTCTGTGTTACTCAAAAGACATCAAGGAAGTTGAAAAATCTGATACATTCTTAAAATTTTTAAAAATTAATAAAATAGAGTATTCACAATTAGAAAATAGTAAAAAAAGAACAATTGAATTTTCAAAATTAAACACAACTCTTTATTCTTATAAAATTGATGAGATTACTTCGATATTAATTGCAATTGATAGCAATAATTCAGTAGCATTTTCATTTGTAAATAGTGAAGGCATTAAACTTTATGATATTAATGGAAATATTATTAGTTTAGAAAACAGTCTTGCCGCTACAAATGATGTAGTTACTCCAAGTGCTAAGTGTATAAGAGCAACTGCGCTTAAGATGAAAGAAAGCATAGAAGCGGATGATGTCGCAGGTTCTTTATGTGATTTGTCACCGCAATGTAATGCATATATTTATACAATTGCAGCTGCGTATTGTGCTGCTAACAATAACATACCTCCAAAACTATAAAATTATGATTTTTTTTGCATTTTTATTACTGGTTATTTTTAATTTTATATTTGTTTTGATAAAAATTCAAAACGATAAAAATAGACTATTATGGCATCTGCTTATTTGTTTTTTTCCAGTAATTGGACCTTTGATTTATTTAGCTAATAAGAAAAAAATAGCTTAATTAAATTTGGGCAATTGTAATTTACAATTGCCCAAATTTTGAAAAAATTTAATTATGAATATATATAAAAATTTACAATTAGTTTTTATGCTAATTCCTATGTTGTGTTTATCTCAAAATTTAGAAATTATCTATAAATTAAACTATAAGTTAAAAAAGGAATATTATTACAAATTGGTTATTAATGGTAATAATTCCGATTTTTATATGATTAGAAAAAAACCAGTTGAATTAGATTCTGTAAAAAATGATAATAAACATTTGATAATTAGTAAAAGAGAAGATGTTCTTAAGGTTATCTCAGATGAAAAAGGACTTAAGATTCAAAGTGAAATAAATGCTTTAAAAAAGTGGACTTTAAAAAACGAGTATAAAAAGGAAGAGTCTTTTGATCTTTTTGCTGCTGAAAATAATTATAATGGGTCGTTATGGAAAGGTTGGTATACTAAAAATATCCAAATATCAGATGGTCCATTTATTTTTAAAAGCTTACCTGGATTAGTTTATGAAATATCTGATGATAAAGAAGAATTCAAATTTTCATTAGTTTCTATAAAAAAGATAGATAATAAACTTTACAATTTAGACAATAAAGAAATTAAACATACAAATCTAGAAAAACTTAAAGAATACAAATCTACACAAAAAGATAAAGATAACATATTGATTGATAAAATGTTAGATATTGTTAAGCTAAAAGATTTTGACAAAGGTAGTTTAATTACTTTTGATCCTTTGATTGATTTGCTTTAAAATTTTAGAAATAAATCTGTTTGGAAGAAATTTTAGTAAAATTAGAATTCACTCTTTTTTCTTAGTCTGGTTAGTCTGACAAAGCTTGATAAACTGAGCCTCCACATCCTGAAATTTCGGAGGCATTTCAGAAGAAACCCAAAACAGCATCGCCATAGTTTTTTCTCCAAAGGCTTGCCTGAAAAGATCTTTATTCAGACGATAACACTCTCTCAGTAACCTTTTGATACGATTCCTGTGCACAGCTCTTTTAAAGTATCTTTTAGAAACAGAAACTCCGAATCTTGCAGCTTCTACCGGAAGATTAGGTTTATCTTTCAGAACAATGATCCTCAGATTTCCGTTCGTTCTCCATTTGCCTTTTTCAAAAAGCAAACTGATCTCCGTATTTTTTTTGAGCTTTTCCACTCCTGGATATTTGAAGTTCTGCATTAATCTTTCGTCTTTTTTACTAAATGATTAATCACTTCAGCGGCTGCATACAATCCGAAAATTGCAGGAATAAAGCTGATGGTACCGTAGAATGATCTCTTATAATTGCTTCCGTCCGTCATTTTCAGGCTTTCTTCCTTTTGAATTTCATTAGAGAAAACACATCGTATGCCTTTGTTGATCTTTTCTTTTTTTAATCTTTTTCTCACCTGTCTGGCAAGGAAACAGTTGTGGGTTTTACTGATATCCCTTACCATCACCATGCTTGGGTCTACTTTTCCTCCTGCTCCCATAGAACTTACAATCTTGATTTTTCTTCTTCTGGCAGCTTTCATCAAACAGATTTTCGGGGTCACACTGTCTATACAGTCAAGGATGTAATTAAACTTTTCAGAATCAAGTACTTCGTCCATTCTTTCAGGGTTCAGAAACTCATTGATCCTGGTTAAATTAAGTTGTGGATTGATATCAAGAAGCCTTTCAGCAACAACGTCTACCTTGTGCTTTCCAACAGTAGAATGCAAAGCAGGAAGCTGTCTGTTGATATTCGTAATATCTACCGTGTCACCATCCACAATGGTCATATTTCCTACGCCGGCTCTGGCAAGAAATTCTGCGGCAAAAGAACCTACTCCGCCTAAGCCTACCACAAGCACATTGGCTCTGATCAGTTTTTCCAATCCATCCTCTTTTATCAAAAGTTCAGTTCTTTCCAGCCAGTATTTATCCATTTTTTATTCCGTGTAAATTTTCTAAAATTTGTTCATTAAGTTGCTCCAGAGAAACTTTTTTTATTTCCGAAACTTTACTATACAATTCTTCGATATTAAAGTCTTCATTGTCAGTTTCTAAAAATATTTTGTCTAAAGGAGTGTTTTTCAAAATGTCCTGCAAAGATAAATTATACAAAACAGCTTTTCCAAAACTCAGATAAAAATTATTGGTAAGAAGATCTTCAGCAATTTTCTGTTTCTTGTTAAAACCATGAATGATCATGGGCTGTTCCGCTTTCTTTTTAAATGAAATAACCTCATAAAATTTTCTTACACAATGAATAATCATAGGTTTTTTGACTTCATTGGCTATGTTGATCTGCCTTAAAAAAACTTCTTCCTGAATTTTCTGATCAATAGAAACCAAAGAATCCATACCACATTCACCAATGGCAAAACAGTTTTCAAACACCATGTTTCTCATCCATGAGAACTGCTGTTCGAGATTGTTAACATCAATATCCTGGGGATGAATTCCAATAGAATAAGGAGAATCAGGCGGAATTTGCTCAATGTTCAGATTGTAAATTCCGTTTCTGATATATTTTTTATGATGGTGAAAATCAAAAAATTCCATATTCAAAAGTAAGTATTTTTAAGATTTAATCTAAAATCATTAAACAATCGTTTATAAATGTGTTAAAAATTTCTTAACTTTACTCAAAGTGCACTTCATGAAAAAAAAATTTACAGAAAAACAGATTCACATACTGGACATTGCGGAAGAACTTATCGCAAAAAAAGGATACGAAGGAACCTCTGTGAGAGATATTTGCTCTAAAGCCAATATCAACGTTGCCATGATCTCTTATTACTTCGGTTCCAAGGAGAAGATGATGTCTTACCTCTATCAGTACAGGGTGCTGAAGACCAGAGAGAACTTTTCAGAATTTGCAGATACCATCAAAGAAGGCAAGCCGGAAATGCAATTGCGGGAAATGATTAAATATATCGTTTCTCAGCTTTTCAAGTATAATTATTTCCATGGTTTTGTGACCCAGGAGCTCCGTCATACAGAGAACCTGAAAGATGAACTGCTGGATTTTTATCAGTTATTTGTAAAAAAACTTGATGAAGTCATTAAGAAAGGGGTCGCATCCGGTATTTTTACTTTTACACCCAAACCCGAAGACATTCTTACCATGATTATCGGATCCACTTTATTTGTGATCAGGAATAAAAACTTTTATGAGCTGTATGTTCCGAGTAAAAATGAGGAAACCTACACCAAAGAGGCGGAGAAAAAGGTGAGAATGAATCTTTTATTAAGTGTTTTTGCGATTTTGGGATACGCTGCAGACTAAAATTACGTTAAATATTCATAAAAAAAAATCTATTGGCAAAAAAGTTATATTTTTGCAAATTAGTAAATCGGCTGTATAATCCGAAAACTGTTGAATTTTATATATGAAAAAATATATTTTAGGTCTTTTTGCTGTAGCAGTGGTTACATCTTGCGTAAGCCAGCAGGAAAGAGCAATGAGAAGTGCTGATAAAGAATTTATCTTAAAGGCAGCTAATGAAAATTTTGCCAAGAAAAAGTGGAAAAATGCATTGGCACTTTACGACAGACTTGCCAATCTTGTGGCAGGAACAGATGATTTTCCTAATGTAGGTTTCAACACAGCTTATGCCAACTATTATGACAAAAGTTATAAACTGGCAGGCCACCAATTTAAAAATTTCGCAGTAAGTTTTCCAAAAGACCCCAGAGCAGAAGAAGCAGCATATATGTCTGCCCTATGCTATTATGAAGGTTCTATGGATTATAACCTGGATCAGTCAAGTACAGAATTAGCGATCAATGAGCTTCAGGAATTCCTGAACAATTATCCTAATTCCGAAAGATCTAAAAATATCAGCCAGTTAATTGATGAATTGTCTTATAAGCTTGAATTTAAAGCTTATGAAAACGGAAGACAATACTACAAAATGGGTGAGTATAAAGCAGCAAATGTAGCTTTTGATAATGTTTTGGAAGATTTTCCAAGTACAAAACTTCGTTCAAAAATTTATGACTATATCATGAAATCACGTTATGAACTGGCGATGAAATCTGTATATAATCTAAAAGATGAACGTATTGAGAGTGCACTTACTTACACAAAGCTGGTAGAGAAAGAGCTTCCTAACACAGAATATTCTAAAACTGCAGCAGATCTTAGAGAAAAGCTGGAAAAAGAAAAACAAAACTTCGCAGTTGTTAAAAAACAAACTGAAGCAAGAATGGCAGCTTTAACTGCAAGACAGAAAAAAGAAGCTGAAAAACTGGCAGATAAGAATAAAGCTGACCAGCAGATCAAAGATCAGATCAGCAATGAAAAGAAAGCAATGCAGTTACAGAGGGACAGTGCAGCACTTAAGACCCCTCCTCCTGCAGCGACTTTCAAAATTCAAAGATAATTCGTAAATTTGCCATCTTAAAATAAAAATAATTTTCTCAAAATGAGTGTAAAAGATACAAAAGCAGAAGTAAATACAATTACTTACGATAAAGATAAGATTGAAGATAAAGTAGGTTCAATCTATGAAGCTATTGTTATCATGGGAAAGAGAGCAGAGCAGATCAATGCGGAGATCCGTACGGAACTTCACAACAAATTGGATGAGTTTGCTGTTCACAATTCTACATTAGAAGAAGTTTTCGAAAACAGAGAACAAATTGAGATCTCTAAACATTACGAAAAGCTTCCTAAGCCAACTTCAATTGCTATTGAAGAATGGTTAAATGATGATGTCTATTTCAGAAAAACAGAAGAAAGAAAGTAATCTTCTGTATTTTAATAAATTAAGGTCATAAAGGAATTCACTTCTTTTATGACCTTTTGTTGTTTTAAAACCTGATTGTGTGGGAAAAAATAAGTACTTTAGTGTTTCAAAAAATTAGAACTCAATGAGTGTTTCCGGTAAAAAAATACTTATCGCTGTCTCCGGAGGAATTGCGGCTTATAAAATCCACTTTCTCATCAGGGATTTTGTGAAGAAAGGTGCCGAAGTACAGGTTATTATGACTCCTGATGCAGAAAATTTTGTAACAAAGCTAAGCCTGTCTACATTATCCAGAAAACCGGTGTATTCAGACTTTTACAGTGATAACGGAACATGGAACAGCCATGTGGAAATGGCTCTGTGGGCGGATGTTATGATTGTAGCTCCATGCACAGCCAATACACTGTCTAAAATGGTTCATGGGATGTGTGATAATCTCGTTATAGCAACGTATATGTCCGCGAAATGTCCGGTATTCATTGCACCAGCAATGGACCTTGATATGTACGCACATCCGTCTACAAAAAATAATCTGGAGCTGGCAGAAAGCTTTGGGCATAGTATTATTCCTGCGGAAAGCGGAGAGCTGGCCAGCGGTCTTATCGGGCAGGGAAGAATGGCAGAGCCGGCAACAATTTTTAATGCTGTTGAGCATTATTTTAATTCTGATATCCAATCCCGAAGCCTTGAAGGAAAAACAGTTTTAATCACTGCAGGACCAACCTATGAGGCGATAGATCCTGTACGATTTATTGGAAACCATTCGTCCGGTAAAATGGGGTTTTCTCTGGCAGAAGAAGCTTCAAAACGTGGAGCAAAAGTAATACTGATTTCAGGACCGAGTGTTCAAACCCTCAACAACCCGGATGTTGAACTTCATAAAGTGACTTCAGCCAAAGAAATGCTGGACAAAGTATTTGAATTTTACGATACAATAGACATCGGAATTGCCAGTGCGGCAGTAGCAGATTATGCACCTAAAGAAGTGGCTCAGGAAAAGATCAAGAAAAATGATGAAAATCTGACTATAGAGCTGGTAAAAAATCCGGATATTCTTAAAATAATGGGAGAAAGGAAGACCCATCAGTTTTTGGTAGGATTTGCACTGGAAACACAAAATGAAGAAGAAAATGCCAAAGGAAAACTGGAAAAGAAAAATTTGGATATGATCGTACTCAATTCCTTGCGTGATGAAGGAGCCGGTTTTAAGAATGACACCAATAAAATCAAAATATTTACCAAAACAGAGAAGAAGGAATTTAATTTGAAATCCAAGGATGATGTAGCGAAAGATATTCTCAATTTTGTTGAGACTCAACTTTTAAAATAATTTTAATAAATTTCCGTTCTCAATTTTTAATAGACAATGAAAAAAATTATAAGTTTATTTTTTCTGTTATTTCTATACACCCAAAGTTTTTCTCAGGAGCTGCTGTCCACGGTACAGGTGAACTCCAATCAGTTGGGAGGAAGTAATCAGCAGGCCTATAAAGCATTGGAAAAAAGCCTCCGGGACTTTATCAATAATACAAGCTGGACAGGCAAAAAGCTTCAGAATTTTGAAAAAATAAAATGTGCTTTTTCTATTGTTATTTCTGAAAGAGACGTGAATAAATTCAAAGGAACTATTGTTATTCAGGCAGTAAGACCTGTTTATAATACCACCTACGAGTCTCCCTTGATTAATCTTCAGGATCAGAGATTTGCTTTTGAATATATTGAAAATGAGAGTCTTATTTTTAATGAAAGACAATTCTCCGGCAAAAATCTTACGGACGTGATCAGTTTCTATATTTATGTTATTCTGGGTATGGATGCTGATAGTTTTCAGTCTATGGGAGGATCACAATGGTATGCGAAAGCGCAGCAGATTGCACAGAATTCCCAAAACAGGAACTATGAGGGCTGGAATACCATCAATGAACCGAGAAGCCGTTCTATTTTGATCAACGAAATTATGAACCCTAACTGGAATCAGTTACGTTCCACTATTTATACGTACCACAGAGCAGGGCTGGATAACCTTTTCAATCAGGATCAGACTGCCGGGAAAAAAGTCATTTTTGATGCACTGATGCAATTAAAAATGTATGAGAATAACTTCCAGCAGGCGTTCTTCTTTAATCTGTTCATGGATACCAAGAGCGATGAAATTTTCAATATTTTCAATTCCGGGAATAATGGAGGACTGATTCTTAATGATCTTAAACAAACAATGATCATCCTTTCACCGAAGAATATAGATAATAAGTGGAATAAATGGAAAGTCTAGGATTTCTGAGCAAGTTTAAAAACAGTTAGCATTATGGATGAGTGAACAGTCAAAAAACGATTTCTTAACTCATTAAAAAAACTTATTTTTACAGTTCAAATTCAAATTGGATCATAACCCGGATTATCAATGCTTTCGAGAATTTACATTAAAAACTTTGCCCTGATTGATACCCTTGAAGTATCATTGAAAAATGGTTTACAGGTCATTACCGGAGAAACGGGGGCGGGTAAATCTATTATTCTAGGTGCTCTCCGACTTATTTTAGGCGAAAGAGCAGATGTAAAATCCATTGCCAAAACTGAAGAAAAAAGTGTGGTGGAAACCGAGTTTTCTCTTAACAATCAGTTTAAAAAATTCTTTATCGAAAATGATCTGGACTACGAACTTCAGACGATTATCCGAAGAGAAATACTTCCTTCAGGGAAATCCCGGGCATTTATCAACGATGTACCGGTAACGCTGGATATTCTTAGAGAGCTTTCCTCACAACTGATCGATATCCATTCACAGTTTGAAACATCCAATCTTTTTACCTCAGAATATCAGTTTAAAATTATCGACGGACTTTCTGAAAATAAAAAGATCATTGAAGAGTATCAGCAGGAATTTTCTGAGTTTCAAACGCTGAAATTGTTGTTGAAAAAATTAAAAACCCAGCTTTCGGAATCCAATAAAGAAAGTGATTATAAAGAATTTTTACTCAACGAACTGGAAGAACTGAAGCTTGATGATGTTGATTTTGAAGATGTTCAGAACCAGCTTTCCATTCAGGAAAATGCCGGAATGATCTCCGAAAATGTGGGTCAGATTCTATCAAGGTTTCATCAGGAGGAAATAGGAATTCTGTCATTCTTTAACGAAGCGACCAGCAAACTTTCTAAAATTTCCGAAGTTTCTACGAGCTTTGCTGAACTTGATGAAAGGCTGGAAACCACTTTTGTAGAACTTAAAGACATCATTTCCGAACTGGAACATGAAGCGGAAAGAGTGGAAATCAATCCTGAAAATCTGCTCTACCTTACCGATCTTAATAATAAAATCAACGCTTTATTCCTTAAACATAATGTTTCAGATCTTAGTGAACTCATTGAGATCAGAAACCAGCTTGCCGGAGACCAGAAAGGGGCTTCAGAATTAGAAGAGCAGATTGAAGAAACTGAGAAAAATATTTCTCAAAAGAAAAAAACACTTCAGAGTCTTGCTTCAAAACTTTCAAAAAACAGGCATAAGAATGTTCCTGTTTTCATTAAAAAAGCAGAAGGACTTCTTAAAAAGCTAGGTCTCGAAAAGGCAAAAGTGGATATAGAATTACAGGACGCAGATGATTTCAATCCGTTTGGAAAAGAAAATATCCAGCTGTTGTTCCAGGCCAATTCCGGTTTCCCTTTAAAACCGATTCAAACGGCCATTTCCGGAGGAGAAAGATCAAGAGTAATGCTTGCTGTAAAGAAAATTATTGCAGAAAGTGATGAACTGCCCACTTTGATTCTGGACGAAATTGACACCGGGGTTTCAGGAAAAGTAGCTGAAGAAATCGGAAACCTGATGAGAGAAATGTCTGAAGATATGCAGCTGATTGTTATTTCCCACCTGGCACAGGTTGCTGCCAAAGGAAATGATAATTACAAGGTTGTAAAACAGGATATTTCCGGCAGAACACAATCTACTATTATTCCTTTAAGCAGCGAAGAAAAACTGAACGAAATTGCCCAGCTGCTTTCCGGAAGCAAAATTACGGAAGCCGCGTTAGCACAGGCCAAAGAGCTTATTGGATAATTAGTTAATTAAAATCTCAATTTCTTACATCCAGAAACATTTAGTATTAGCGATGTCATCCTGAGCATGTCGAAGGATTTACTATTTTTCCAATTCTTCAATTCTCTTTCTCAGAGCTTCTATGGCTGCATCTTTTTGCTGGATTTCCTTTTTCAGCATCTCAATGTAACGCATAATTAGCAGGTCGCTACTTCCAAACTATAATTTTAAAACAAATACGTCCTGTTAACTGTTAGCTTCCAGTGGAGATTAATCTGGTCTCATCGAGATCTGCTGTTAATAAAAAAATGATGTCCTCGTCACCCATAAAGCTCCGGAGGAGCGACCTGTTAATTCATCCCAAAAACACTGATATTTTCAATGTATTGATACTTTTTTGCGGTGGTGAAAATGCATTTAAAATACGACACGTTCTGTCGCTATGCTGAGCTAGCTTTGCTTTAGAATAAACAGATTAACAAAATGTAATACAAATTGAATAGTACGAAAACACATTATCTATCGGGGTAAAGAGAATTACCGTAAAGACACAGATGAAAATATGGGGTTTTCCCCCTATCAGGAATTAAAAAATAATTTTAAATTCACACGTTAAAAAACCGAATATGAAAAAAATCTATCTCAGTGCATTTACAATATGCACGTTCCTGGGTGTATCTGCTCAGGAAACTCTCTGGCAAAAAGATTTCAGGTCCGGCACGCAGGACTTTTTAAGCCAGATTACAACAACTATCGATCAGCAGTATTTGATCACAGGAAGTTCTATACAGTCAGGAAGCGGGAAGCTGGAGGCTGGAAGTAAGCAGAACACGGGTTACGACTTCAGATTGGTAAAACTCAACCAGCAGGGAGAGCTGGTTTTTGAGAAATATTTCTCAGGACAAAACCATGATTATCTGTCTGCTACAGTTACCACACAGGATGGCGGATTTCTT
The DNA here is from genome assembly GCF_900156015.1 of Chryseobacterium sp. RU33C. Taxonomy (NCBI): domain Bacteria; kingdom Pseudomonadati; phylum Bacteroidota; class Flavobacteriia; order Flavobacteriales; family Weeksellaceae; genus Chryseobacterium; species Chryseobacterium sp. RU33C. The sequence continues at coordinate 32,222 of NZ_FTMT01000005.1, forward strand.
TTAGCAGGAACTTCTTATTCAGGAAAAGGATTGGATAAAAAAGACGATTCTAAAGGATCATCAGATATTTGGTTGATCCGTATTAATGAATTTGGGGACCAAATCTGGCAAAAAACCATTGGCTCGCCGGCCGATGAAGAAGCAAGAGCGGTGATTCAAACTACCGATTTAGGATTTTTTGTTGCAGGAAATGTCCAAAACTCATCAAAAGGTTACGGTTCCAAAGATGTTTTAATTACCAGATTAGACAAAGACGGAAAAGAACTTTCGCAATTGGTTTTAGGCGGAAAAGGTTTGGATGAAGTCGAGAAGATGATTCCAGCAAAAGATGGTGGTGCATTGCTCGGAATTTATTCCAGAAGCGGTATTGGAGGATCAAAACAGACAGAAAATTACGGTGAAGGAGATTTTTACATTATCAAACTGGATAAAAATTTGAAGGTTCAGTGGGAAAAAAACCTTGGAGGTAAAGCAGATGATCATATCAGAACATTAGCGTTAACCTCTGATGGATATGTCATCGGTGGCGAATCCAGATCAGAAAGATCAGGAAACAAAACGGTAGGAATAGAAGAAGGAACAGACCTTTGGCTTGTCTTTTTAAAGGAAAATGGAGATGAGGAATTTCAAAAGTCTTACAGTTTCGGAAACCGTGATGTGCTGATGGGAATGAGTGTGATAAGCGGGAAGACGGAAGATGGAAGCGGGAAGTCTAAAGGCATTCTGTTGGGAGGTTACACTCAGGCCGAGGGAAGAATAGAAACCAATGACGAGACCTTCTGGATGCTCTATCTTGATCAGAATGGAAATGAGCAGTGGAGAAAACACGTAAAAGGAGAATCCAGACAAAAAGAGGAAAGGCTTTCCGATTTAAAGCTCAACAGAGACGGTTCAATCATTCTGGCCGGAACCAGTGCAGAAGAACTGGGTAAAGAAAACTGGAAAATTGTAAAGCTGGGAGACAAACAAGTAGATCAGCTGATTGAAAAATATGATATCAAAATCTATCCAAACCCTGTCTCCGATTATGCTTATGTAGAAATTGGCTTTGATTTCAAAGATGCGGATATTCTTTTGTATGACATGAGTGGAAGACAGCTTCAGAATCTGAAAACCAAGAACAGAGTAACCAAGATCAATACCCAGGCTTTGGTTCAGGGAGCGTATCTGGTGACGATAAAAACGGATGCCAATAAAACGGCGAATGCGAAACTGATTAAGAAATAAAAACACAGAATCATGAAAAAAACATTGCTATTACTGGTATGTACTTTATATTTTACTTTATATACCGGACAAAGTGCAAATATTGAAATTACACGTCCAACACCCTCTGCTGCAGGGCTGTCTACTTACACTACAATGCCTGTTTCGATACAGACCGGAATACCGGATATTTCTTATCCGTTATTTAGCCTTGGAACGGGTAATAAGCCGGTTAGCATCAACTTAGGAATTAGTTATCATGCAGGGAATACCCTGAATGATGAATGGGTGAGTGAGGTAGGAAGAGGATGGTCGTTTTTAGGAGGCGGTGTTGTTTCCCGGGAGATCGTGGGAGACTTTGACGAATCATTTGATGATAGCAGTTATAGTCATTATATCAAAAATGAATTTAATGATATTTATAATTTCAGTACTCCTGAAGAATCGGGAAAATTTAAGATAGTCAGGGATATTGCCAATAATACGTTTAGTGTTGTAAAGCTTACCCCCTATACCTCTAAAGTAGAATATCAACGCAATGCCAATCAGGCAACTCTTATTTTAAACTCCTTTACGATAACAAGTGAAACGGGAACTCAATATATTTTCAGGGATTATGATATTAACCAGATGACGGTATGGAAATTCGAGCGTCCTTTCGGGGCTCAATATGCTGATCAGAAATACAGAAGTGCTTTTTATCTTTCCTCTGTTCTTGACGAAAATGGTCAGGAACTGGTAAAGTATACTTATTTACGGGATCTGAAATATGCTCCCGGTTCAGGAAATCAGATTACCGATACAGAATCCAATAAACTAAGCCGTATAGAAGTAAAAGGGCGGGGAATTATAGAAATTAATTATGACAGAAATGAAGAATACGCTGAATACAATGATATATTTGCCATTACCAATATTGTATTAAAGACTGCAAATAATGTATTTGTAAAGAAATATACGTTCGATTATTCTTATAAGCCTGCCAGTGGGTCTCCGGCACTCCGGCGGTATTTGAATTCCTTCAGCCAGGTAGACCAGAACGGAGCTGTCATTGAAAAATATGCATTTACTTATGAGAATATATTCTATACTGATCAAAATAACCAGCCGGTGAATAGTGGTATTTCTGAACTGAAAAGAATTCAGTTACCAACACGCGGAATGATTGAATATAATTTTGGTTTTCCGACGATGGATACTGAAAGAACAGAAACGCTTCCCATTCCTAAAGTACTTCTCACAGATATTTCATTTACAAGAGCCAATGGGCAAAGAAAATATGCGTTCACCTTAACAGATACCAAAACTCTTGATATAGATGCTTCGGGGATTGGGCAGGTAGCGGCTTTTCCATGGGCTATACAATTCTGGAAAAAACAGGGAGGCTCCTATGTGATTTCGCATGGTTTAGGGGAACCGATAGAACCTGTCCCTGGTTTTGAATATGTGCAAAGCAGAACATTTGAACCTGGGGAGTATTATCTTGATTTATATTGTAATGATATGTCATGCCCTACTACTACATTAAATGATCCCGCTCTTGTTCATATATGGCGTGAGGGAGACGGTCCGGCTGTTCAGGTCATTATTAAAGAACGCCAGATGACAGGTCCTGCAAGGATTAAAAATATCAAATATTATAACGCTTCTGCCATAGATGCTGTCAATCCTCCTGCACCTGCGAAAATAGAAGAATACGAATATAATAAGTTTGATGATGCCGGGGTTTCCAGTGGATTTCCGGTGGGAGATACCAGAATTTATAAAAATGTAAAAGTTTCCAGGGGCAATAATATGGGGTATACCAAATATTATTTTAAAGCACCGGATGCTTATCCTCAGCAGGGAGATTTCTGGCCTCATTACAATCTTACCCGCGAAGGTCTCCTTGATAAAAAAGAAGTTTATAATGCCTCGAATCAAAAAATATCTGAGGATGTATATGATTATACAATAGAAGAATTTGACGGGCCGCTCTATAATTTACTTTCATTACAGGTAAAAACATCATGGATCAAGAACAATAAAGTGACCTCTAAAAGTTATTTTGATTCTGGAACAATAGAGATGAAGAATGAGATCTTCAGAAATACCCATAACAATAAACCTAATCTTGAGCGCACTACTTCTTTTGATGGCAGTATCCAGGAGACCGCCTATCAATATGCGCTGGAGAAAAATAATCAGAAGCTGCTAAGCTCCAATATGGTTGGCCAGCCTTTAGAAACAACTTCCGTACTGAAGAAAAACGCTGCTGATCCCGGAAAAGTAATGGCAAGAACAGAAACCATGTATGAAAATCCGGGAAATAAATACCCCTCTTCAGTCAGATCGTATGATTCTCAGAATCTTTTATCTTCCGAAGTTACTTTCAACAGATATGATATCAGGGGGAATCCGGAGCAGTATACCACTAAGGACGGAATTCCTGTTTCAATGATCTGGGGCTATAATAAAACACAGCCTATTGCTAAAGTAGAGGGAGCTGCTTATGATCAGGTCCTTCCGTATTTGGGAGATATTATAGCAAAATCTGATGCGGCTGTTATCTCAGAACAGGATCTTCAGAATGCTTTGGATGTTTTCAGAAACAATGCCAATCTTAAAAATTATCAGATCACCACTTATGTATATGATTCCCTGGCAAGGATGAAAATGACGACTCCTCCTGCGGGAATCCGTGTGATCTATCAATATGATACGGCAGGAAGGCTTGAAAAAATAGAAGATGAAACCGGGAAGCTGCTGAAGAAATACCAGTACAATACCGGACATTGATCATGAAGGATGAAAACTTTACCATAAGAATTTGTACATCCAATTTTTAACATCTAATATCTTAATTAAGATGAAAAAGCTAACACTTATATTCGGTTTCTTGTCCTTAGGCTTCTCAAACGCCCAGACAACGACAACAGAAAACTTTATATCGGCTACAGACTGTATGAATGAAGACTGTAGCAAAAACACACAAACAGTACAGTATTTTGACCTTCTGGGAAGACCCAGACAGATCGTGAATGTGAAAGCAACCCCTTTAGGAAGGGATATCGTAACTCCCATTGTCTATGATGACCAGGGAAGGAAGACCAGAAGTTACCTCCCTGTTCCCCAAAGCTCTACATCTAACGGAGGGATGTACTCCCAGACTCAGGGGATGACCCCTTATCCGGTGGCTGATGTAACGAATATCTATTCCGGAGAAAAGATCTATACTGAGACTGTTCTTGAAAACTCTCCGTTACAGAGGGTTTTACAGCAGAAAATGACGGGGAACGACTGGAACGGAAAGGCTGTACTCTTGGGTTATGATCTCAATACAGCTGCTGATCATGTAAAAAATTACCAGGTAACAGCAGGTTGGGATACTGCGGGAAAACTCTACAGAAATGAATTACAGTATACCGTCGCAGAATATGCTGCCGGTCAGCTCGTAAAAAATACCGTTACCGATGAAGATGGTCATAAAGTGGTTGAATTTAAAGACGGCTCCGGGCAGACCGTGCTTTCAAGGAAAATAGTGGACGCTGGCCAAAATGCAGATACCTATTACGTATACAATGATTACAAGCAGCTTGCCTATGTTATCCCGCCATTGGCATCGTCCGCAGCTTTGAATTCCGCAGCAGTAGATAATATATGTTATCAGTATAAGTATGACAGCAGAAACAGGCTGGCAGAGAAAAAGCTTCCCGGAAAAGGCTGGGAATACATGGTCTATGATAACCAGAACAGGCTGGTAGCTTCGCAGGATGCCAATCTTAAGGAAAAAGGACAGTGGATGTATGTAAAATATGATCAGTTGGGAAGAGTGGCTTTTACCGGAACAGCTACCGGGGGAGAAAGAAATACGGAGCAGGGACTGGCTGACGGAATTACCAACAATAATGTGAAAATAAGCAGTTCGGTGGTCTTCAACAGGCAGGGAATGGATGTCTTTTATGATCCTGCCGCTACTTATCCTCATGCTTCCAAATGGGTCGCATTATTATCCGTGAATTATTATGACACCTATCCTGCTTACAGCTTTAATCCTGCTTTTCCCCAGACGATCCAGGGGGCTGCCGTTTTAAAAGATACTCCTGTTAACGGTAAAAGCAGCAAAGGACTTCCGGTGATGGGTTTTGTGAAAAATATTGAAGATGATAACTGGACAAAAAACTATAACTACTACGATGTTAAAGGAAGGGTAATTGGAACTTATTCCATTAATCATTTAGGTGGATATACCAAAACAGAATCATTGCTTGATTTTGCAGGCGTTACCAAGCAGAGCAAAGCGTATCACAAAAGGCTGGCAGCAGATCCCGAAAAAGTAATTACACAGACTTTCACCTATGACCACCAAAACAGGCTATTGGTGCATAAACATAAAGTAGATAATAACCCTGAAGAAATTCTTGTACAGAATGAGTATAATGAACTTTCACAGCTGAAAAACAGGAAACTGGGCGGAACCAATCCGGCACAGCCATTACAAAGCGTTGATTATACTTACAATATCAGAGGGTGGCTAACAAAGATTAATGACCCTTCCAACCTGAACGGAAAGCTGTTCGGGTATGCGATGAAATATACCAATCCGGTAAACCCCAATGTAGCCCCGGGGAAATTCTCAGGAATGATTACAGAAGTAGACTGGAAAAACGCTTCCGAGGATGTGCTGAAAAGATATAATTATGCCTATGACGGCCTTGGCAGGCTAAAGGATGCGGTCTATTCTGAACCCAATGCCACTGTTCCTTTTAATAATAATTATAATGAATACGTGACCTATGATCTGAATGGAAATATTAAAACCCTGAAGAGAAATGCTTTCCCTGCAAGCGGAGGCACAACATCTGCTCAGGTAGATGACCTGATCTACAATTATACCGGAAACCGTTTAACCAAAGTGACTGAAAATGCATTGAACGATACAGGATATGAAGGAGGTAATAATACTATTTCCTACGATCAGAATGGAAATATGAAGGATATGCTGGATAAAGGAATCCAGTCTATTACCTACAATTATCTGAATCTGACGAATCAGTTGGCTATTCAGCAAAAAAATCCGTTTGGACAGATCTCAAATAATTCGATAAGCTATCTTTACCGGGCAGACGGAACCAGGCTCCGCAAAACCTACTCCAGTGCACCCCCAAGAGGATCAACTACTACCCGTATTACAGACTATCTGGACGGCTTCCAGTACAGCTACACAGAAGGAGGAGGAATCTGTCTTGAATGCAAAACAGAAAGCGCGTATGAAGTACAGGCCTATAAAAATATTTTTGATCCGGGGCTTACTCCTGAGTGGAAGCTGGATTTTGTAGCTACTGCAGCAGGCTTTTACAGTTTCACGGAAAACCGCTATATTTACCAGTACAGAGATCATCTTGGAAATGCCAGGGTAACCTTTGCCAAAAACAGCGCAGGTGTTCCTGAAATTATCGATACCAATAACTATTATCCTTTTGGGCTGAACCATATTTCAAATTCGTTCAGTACTTCTAACTTTGGGAGCTTTTACAGCTACAAATACAACGGCAAAGAGCTTCAGGAAACCGGAATGTTCGATTACGGCTGGAGACAGTATATGCCTGATTTAGGACGATGGAACGGTATGGATCAGTTGTCTGAAATGTATGCTTCCACCAGTCCTTTTGCGTATGTAGCCAACAACCCAATTTCAATGCGTGATCCTGATGGCAGATGGATGGATGCTAATGGGCATATCGACACTTCAGGAAATGCAAATCCTTTCAGAGATATGGCTCAGTCTCAGATGAGGATGACCCAGTTTATGGGGCGAAACCCTGGAGAAGGTGGCGCTGGTGGTTATCTTGCTTTTGGAAATACACAGGCATATACAGACTTAATGACTGCCTTTTTTAATGGAGGAACAGCAGGTGTTAGCAATAAGGATGGTGTCTTAAGATGGTGGACAGATTATGAAGATCCTGATCCTACTGTAACAGGAATAGGTGCTTTTGGGATGTTGAAGCTAAAAAATCCTTTTGCTGACTCTGAATTATATAATAGCTCTCAAACTCTTAGAAAGATTGCTGGATTAGGTTTTACATTTAGCAAGCTCGTAGAAGCAGGATATAAACAAGCTTCAGTGTATGGAAAACCACCTGCATATGCAACGATGTCATTATATTTTGAAAAAAGTATTTTGGGGCAAAAAATTCTTTCTATAAAGCTTCCTTTTAGACAATTGAATGTTGACATGGCTTTGAAATGGTCTCAAAGAGCTAAAGTTGCGGGGAGGGTTTTAGGAGGAATTGGTGCAGGTTTAGCATTAGCTGATATACATCAAAATGGGGTAACCACTTCTAATTCATTAGATCTAGTAATGTCTGTATTGGCAGTATCTCCAACAGGATGGGGACAGGCTATAGCAGGAACATATTTTCTAGCCAATGGAATTACAGCATTGATAACTGGAAAAGATATAGGGCAACATATAGAAGGAGCCGTGAATAAATATTATAATGACGGTGTAAGAGAAGAAGAACAAAGAAAATTTAACGCAGCCATGGGCTACTAAAACTTATATATGATATTCATTGATTATTTATACTATCAGATAACTAATTTTTACCATCACTTTGAAAAAGATGGTACTCATAAAGCTTCAGGAATAATAGTGGTTTGTACCTTGCTTTCATTCAATTTAATATCTATATTAATTTTTTTACAGCATTATTATAATATAAACACTATGCCTTTAAATAAATATGTTATAATAATTTATTGTCTTCCTATTATTTTATTAGTAGGGTTGAGGTATTGGAAATTTACTTCCTATGAAGAAATTAAAGAAAAAGTGGAAGACTTTAGTAAAACAATAAAAATAATAGCTGACATTCTAGTAATAAGCTACGCTATCATTTCATTTTTTGGATTACTTATTTTAAGTCTTTACGTAGGCACATTAAAAAATGCATTTTAGCTATCAGTAAACTTCAAATTAAGACATTGAAATTCAATGTCTTAATTTGAACCTTTGCAAAAAACAGCGAAGGCATTCCTGAAATTATAGATACCTACAACTACTATCCTTTTGGGCTGAATCATATTTCAAATTCGTTCAGCAATTCTGGTTTCGGAAGTTTCTACAGCTACAAGTATAACGTCAAAGAACTTCAGGAAACAGGTATGTACAGCTATGGCTGGAGAGAATTTATGCCGGATTTGGGTAGATGGAACGGGATAGACCAGCTGGCAGAAAGCTACCTTTCTACCAGTCCCTATGCTTATGTTGCGAACAACCCGGTTTCACAATTTGATGTAGACGGAAGGTGGATGGATGCTAATGGGCATATCGACACTTCAGGAAATGCAAATCCTTTCAGAGATATGGCTCAGTCTCAGATGAGGATGACTCAGTTTATGGGGCGAAATCCTGGAGAAGGCGGAGCTGGTGGACAAGCGCAAGGACATAAACCTACTATTTTTAAGCGTATAGGTAATTTCCTTGAAAGGCTGTTTGGTAAAAGTAAAAAGGCAGCTGTTGGTGTCCTTTCTGTGGGAGTTGCTACATTTGAAGGTCTCGCTCCGCCAGTAGAATTTGGCTCAACTGTAGCTGAAATAGCTGGCTATGCAAGATTGGGTTTATGGAGTTTACCTTTAATGCTTAATGGAGATAGTTCACATGCTAGTGGTTATAATATACCTCTTACAGGCGCTACTGATATTCCTGTTACTACAACAGCTGATGAATCAGAACCAGATCAAATGATTACATTGTATAGAGGAATTTCTTCGAAAGCCAAAGGTTCTATGTATTTTGAAGCATTACAAGGTATTGCTATACCAAATGGATTCAGACAAGTTGCTACTACATGGGGGCCACATAATGACATGGAAGCACACGCCGGAGGAGATAATTTAAGTATTTGGACAAGTTGGAGTACAAGTAAAGAGTCTGCTAGAGATTTTGCTACAGGTGTAGCAATGTATAAAAATGGAATTCCAGGAATTATTATTTCTAAACAATTTAAAGTCGGTTCAGTACTCCCTAATCCGTATAATCCACAAGAAGCGGAATGGTTGGTTCCAGGTGTAGTATATGGAGCAAAAGTTGAATATGTTTTACCTAGATAAAAATAAAAACCTCAAAATTATGTTAATTGAAGAAAAAATTTTTAATTTAATTAAAGAGAAAAGGAAGCTTTTAGAAACTTTTGAAAACTATAAAATTAAGATAAGCGATAGTAATCATTTTGAAAAAGAAAATCTAATTGGAGTCTATAAGATCAGACAATATAGTGCTATCCGAACAGGAAATGATAAGTTATCCGATGAAATGGGCACTCTGATCTTAAACTTAGAAAATTATCATGGAAATAAATTAAGATTTGTGACCTTGTTAGGAGAAAAATATTATGGAATGTTCTATTTGAGTGAAAATATGGATAAAGTTATTGGATATTTAGATAGAGAAATTGATAATAACGAATTTGATTTAATGAAATAATTATAATATTTCAAATGCATCAATATTAAATTAGAGTGTTGAAAATCAACACTCTAATTTTAAATAAACGGTAATTTTTCAAACATTTTGGTAATGAATTAGGGTATTGATTTTCGATACTCTAATTTTAAAATAAGAATGAAAATCTCAATTTAAAATGATATTGTGGATAGCCAGAATAGAAGAAAGGAGAAAATAGGCTATCTAAAATATCGAAGATCATACAAAGTATTTCAGAAGTGTTGGTAAAAAACAGAATATTTATCATATATAGACCATTTAGGAAATATACGCCTTAGCTATTTTAAAAATGCCAGCGGCAGCGCAGAAGTTCTTGAAGAAAACAATTACTATCCCTTTGGGATGAAGCATGAAGGGTATAATGTTTTGGCTGGCAATCCTGCCTACAATTATAAGTATAACGGGAAAGAATTACAAAAAGAAACCGGCTGGCTGGATTATGGCTGGCGACAGTATATGCCGGATTTGGGAAGATGGAACGGGATAGACCAGCTGGCAGAAAGCTACCTTTCTACCAGTCCCTATGCTTATGTTGCCAATAACCCGGTTTCACAGTTTGATGTAGACGGCAGATGGATGGATGCCAATGGGCATATCGACACTTCCGGAAATGCAAATCCTTTCAGAGATATGGCTCAGTCTCAGATGAGGATGACTCAATTCATGGGACAAAATCCAGGAGAAGGTGCAGGTGGTGGTTACACTTTTACTGGAACAGATGCCGGTTCCATATTCAATTATTTTGTAAATAGAGGAAACTTCTCCGAACTTAGCATTGGAGATGGTAATTTAACTTGGTGGAAGGGAACACCTACTTTAACCTCTTATAGTGGAACAGATATACATGGAGATATAGATCTCGGCATAGGGTATAACGCTAAATTTAAGGACATTCCATTAGATGCCTATAAAAACTGGGCAGATTGGGGAGCAAGTACTGCTGGAGGAGGATTTAAATATCTTGCTGATCGAAGAACAGCTCTGTATAATAGTGGATATTGGATAGATAATCTTGGACAAATGAGAAGTACAACCTATGCAGGAAGAGCCAGAGGATCGTTGATAGGACTTAGAAGTGATTATGTGCGAACCACTACAATGCTTGGGAAATATTCCAAAAGAGCTGGTTATGTAGGATATGGGATCAGTGCTGCACAAATAGGATACGGGATGTATAAAGATGGTGGAAAGTTTGGTATTAGAGCTCAGGTAGCAACAGCTAACGTAGCAGGAGGAATGGCAGGTGCTTGGCTAGGGGGGAAAGCAGGAACATTAGCTGGCGGAGAATTGGGAGCTCTGATAGGAGTTTGGTTTGAAGGAGTTGGAGCAATACCTGGAGCAGCAATTGGAGGGGCTATTGGTGGAATTGTGGGTGGAATACTAGGAGGAGTATATGGAGGAGATTATGCAGAACAATGGGCTAGCGGTATTTTAAACAAACCTGATCCTATAAAATAACAAACAAAATTTTTAATGAAGAATAATAATTTATGGAAAAAACTTGGAACTATATTCACTACTTTATTTATTTATTCGAAGTTAAAGCTTCCCAAATAATAACTTATCCTATTACACTAATTTTTGATTTGATTTATAAAATTCCTTTTATAGCAAATACGCTCAAAAAGAAAAATAGTTCACCAGAAGAAATAAGACTAGCTAGTGAAAATGCAATAAACAACCGTGTATATGGACAAAATATAACTATTTCAGGTATTCAAATGGGAGGTTTAATAATTCTTATAGAATATGGATTATTTAATATTTTTCAGGCAATATTAGGGAAATCGTTAATACAAATCTTTTGGGAGCCAGGAAGTCCCTATAAATGGATATTTGTAATAGGGCTGTTAGTTATGCCTTGGATTATTAACGAGAGATTACTGTTTAAGAATAATAAATATTTAAAATACTTTGATGAATTTGATAGAGAGCCTAAAAAAATAAGATATAAACATGCTTGGATTAGTTTAGGAATTATTGTAGGAATTATCACGTTCTTTGTCTTAAGTTTTATTCCATTGTCAAAAGTATATTAATTAGATAATGTTCCAAACAAGTTGGTAATAAATTAGGGTATTGGTTTCCAATACTCTAATTTTAAAATATAATGATGAAGAGTTTAAGGAAACAGGCAAATGGAACGGTATGGATCAGTTGTCTGAAATATATGCTTCCACCAGTCCTTTTGCCTATGTAGCCAACAACCCAGTTTCAATGCGTGATCCTGATGGCAGATGGATGGATGCCAATGGGCATATCGACACTTCCGGAAACTCTAATCCTTTCAGAGATATGGCTCAGTCTCGAATGAGGATGAATGAATTTCTAGGGCGACATTCAGGAGAAGGCGGCGGTGGTGGTTATCTTGCTTTTGGAAATACACAGGCATATACAGATTTAATGACTGCCTTTTTTAATGGAGGAACCGGAGGAATGTCTAATATCGGAGGAACACTAAGATGGTGGACAGACTATGAAGATTCAGACCCAAATGTCACTGGAATAGGACAATTGAACATGCTGAAATTAAGGCGTGAAAATTTTCCTTCAAATAAAGAAATAACTCCTTGGCAATTAGGTGTAGAGTGGCTTTCAGGAACAGGTCCAAGACATCGAGATTTTACTAATGGAGACTTAATGACAGAAATGCTAAGACAACATAATCATGTACAAGCCACTAGGGATATTATCCTATCTAAAATGGCTTTAAATCAAAGTAGTTTAGAGGGGTCAAATTCTTATAAGCTAGGAGGTATTAAAGGAGTTGGGCTTTATCTTAAAGATTATTCAACGTTATTAACAGGCGGGTTAACAGGGAATTTAGCAGTAACATATTTAGGATCATATAACTTAGAATACACGGCAGCAGCATATAATAAGAGTGTAGTTGTTTCATTTCATGTTGAAAATTCTTCTACAATGCAATCTGCGTCCCGCCCTCCTGTGCTTGGTTATCTTCCAATTTGGCAACAGACAGCGGGGAAACTTATTAATGAAAAATTTAAAACAGGTTGGGGGTCTAAAACTACTCAATCATTTCACTGGACAGAAGTATTATATCTAAAATGAAAACAAAATTAAAATATTTATTAATTACACTATTAACAATTATGTTATATAGTTGTGGTGAAACTAAGCCAAAACAATCAGATTTTATAGGCACTTGGAAGTCATCTGATAATGCATATATCAAATTAAATAAAAATGGAACTTGTATTTTGAAAGGGGTTGATCATTATAAAATCAGTAGTTTTCCAAAAAATAAAAATAGAGAATTAAATGCTGAAGGAACGTGGCAGTTTACAGAAAATGTAGAAAGTGGTATTATTGATAATATAGACAATGGAATTACTATGAAATATAATCTACCCGAGGGAACAAAAGGGGAAATTTTATTTTATATCTCAGGGCAAGGCATCAATGGAAATAACCCACCTTGGAATATTTTTATATGGGAAGGTGATCCTGATGAAATGCTAAAATACGAGTTTGTAAAAAATAATTAAATACATAAGCAACAAACTGTAAGCTAGTGTTAGCGTTCTCGCTCGTGTTATAAAATAAGCCACTGTGAAAACAGGGTAATGTTTCAAACATGTTGGTGATAAATTAGAGTATTGAAAACCAATACTCTAATTTTAGAAATATTAGTTACAATTCCAGCGGCAGAGCAGAAGTTCTTGAAGAAAACAACTACTATCCCTTTGGGATGAAGCATGAAGGGTATAATGTATTGGCGGGAAATCCTGCCTATAATTATAAGTATAATGGGAAAGAATTACAAAAAGAAACAGGCTGGCTGGATTACGGCTGGCGGCAGTATATGCCGGAAACAGGCAAATGGAACGGTATGGATCAGCTGGCAGAAGCCTATACTTCTACAAGCACATATGCGTATGTAGCCAATAACCCGGTTTCACGGTTTGATGTAGACGGCAGATGGATGGATGATAATGGACATATCGACACTTCAGGAAATGCAAATCCTTTCAGAGATATGGCTCAGTCTCAGATGAGGATGACTCAGTTTATGGGGCGAAATCCTGGAGAAGGCGGAGCTGGTGGACAAGCGCAAGGACATAAACCTACTATTTTTAAGCGTATAGGTAATTTCCTTGAAAGGCTGTTTGGTAAAAGTAAAAAGGCAGCTGTTGGTGTCCTTTCTGTGGGAGTTGCTACATTTGAAGGTCTCGCTCCGCCAGTAGAATTTGGCTCAACTGTAGCTGAAATAGCTGGCTATGCAAGATTGGGTTTATGGAGTTTACCTTTAATGCTTAATGGAGACAGTGGTTTTTCTGCAAATTCTAAACCGATTACGGGTGCTATTGATATTCCTGTTACAACAACGGCTGATGAATCAGAGCCAGAATTTGAATATTTTTATAGAGCAATGTCTACTAAAGAATATCTAAGTACTGGAGGTTTTTTACAACAGAAAAGCGACCAAAGTGGAAATTATAGAGGAGAAGGTCCATTTGTTACAGATCGCTTGGAGTATGCAGAAAGAGCATTAAACGGTTTTAGCAAAAAAGATAAATATGATTTGATAGTCCAATACACCATGCAACCGGGTACAACCAATCTTCTTAACTCTATCTCTTTACCACACGGTCCAGGGGTAACTGGAGCCTATTCCGAAAAGTTAGGTTTACCTATAAAGAAAGTTGAACTTGGAGGAACAAATTATGGATTTTATGGATCTAATGTTAATATTTTCAATATTAGATTAATGGGACCTCCTATACCAATAAGATACAAATAATAAAAATAAATATGTTAAAAGAATTATTAAAAAAGACTGATGATGATTTGGTTAGTATCAGTGAGCAATATAGAAAATATTACAATTCCAATCTTGAAATTTTTAAAATTGAATATGAAAATTATGCTAATACAACAAAAAAGGAATTACCATTATTAGTTTTAGATTATATCAAGATTTATCAGTTGTTTGGATATAATCAGGATGAATTATCATTTTTTATACGCAGAAAAATAGTTTCTTTTTATTTGCATAATATATCTGATTTTATAAAAAAAGAGGATGGGTTTGTAATATATTCATTTATTGACATTTTTTATTGTGATCCTTTGTTTTTTGAAAATAAAGAAACTTTAACGACTTTTTTTGAAGCTACTTATCCAATATTATCATTGAAAACTGAAGATATGTCTTCATTTATTGCTATAGCCTGCATGAGATATATTGCTATATTAGGTTCTGAAAAAGAAGGAAAAATATTTTTAGAAAAATACTTGCAAGAGAACAAAAATGGTATTTATATAGAAGATGTAAAAGAAGAGTTATAAAGTATAGAGAATTATTCCCTAAACTGGCGCGAGCGTATCGCTCGTGTTCCATAAATATATTAAAACCACTGTTTTTTGCAGTGGTTTTATAATCTGAAAATTATAAAGCATCAGAAACTTGGATTATGGATTTATTTATCTTTAATGCTTATACTAGCAAATATGAACGGGAAATATTGATTCCTGGAATAGTAATAGGAGGAACACCAATACTCGTAAAATAAATGGAAACAAGCAATTTTCAAAAAATATTAAATTTATTTAAAAAGCAAAGTGATAATTATTTATATACAACCATATATAATTATTTAAAATCCATAGATAAACTTGAATATATTCTTATTGATAAAAATAAGGCAAATTCTATATATACAGTAAGAAACGAAATCAATAATACGGTAAATGAAAGTCTAAAAATTCAAGGTTATGATGAGTTATTAAATAATCTTAATCAATTTAATAGTAAAAAAGTAATTATTAGCAACTTTGATTATAACAAAAAGGATTTTACCATATTTATCAATGACAAAGAGACTGAAATATTAGGAATATTATGGCGCGATATCAATAAATAAAAAGGTACTGTTCCAAACATGTTGGTAATAAATTAGAGTATTGAAAATCAATACTCTAATTTTAAAAATAAGAATTAAAATCTCAATTTAAATGATATTGCGGATAGCCAGAACAGAATAAAAGAGAAAATAGGCTATTTAAAATATTGAAGATCATACAAGGTGTTTCAGATATGTTGGTAAAAAGACCACCTTGGGAATGCCAGGGTAAGTTTTGCTAAAAACAGCGAAGGCGCTCCTGAATTATCGATACCAATAACTATTATCCTTTTGGGCAGAACCATATTTCAAATTCGTTCAGTACTTCTAACTTTGGGAGCTTTTACAGCTACAAATACAACGGCAAAGAGCTTCAGGAAACCGGAATGTTCGATTACGGCTGGAGACAGTATATGCCTGATTTAGGACGATGGAACGGTATGGATCAGTTGTCTGAAATATATGCTTCCACCAGTCCTTTTGCCTATGTAGCCAACAACCCAATTTCAATGCGTGATCCTGATGGGAGATGGATGGATGCCAATGGGCATATCGACACTTCCGGAAACTCTAATCCTTTCAGAGATATGGCTCAGTCTCAAATGAGGATGACTCAGTTTATGGGGCGAAATCCTGGAGAAGGCGGAGCTGGTGGCAATTATCTTGCTTTTGGGGATACGAGAGCGTATGCAGATCTGATGGCTTCTTTTAAAAATGGAGGAGACTTTTCGCTTAAAGTTAATAACGGCTTTATGAGCTGGTGGACAGGAGGAGCTTTAGGAGATGCTAATACAGCTCAGGAAATGATTGCGCATATGATGAAGCTTGTTGGAGATGGGCTTATGGGCTTTACAAATAATATTGATGGCTATAGTCGTGATTTGATGCGTTACCAGACTGAAGATTTTTTTAAAGATGCTGAAAAACATCTTAATGGTGGAGTAGGGCTGATTTCGGCCGCTATTAGTGGACAAAGTAAACTGCCGGGAGGTTTAAAATATCTTGATAAAATAAAAGGATTGTCCAAATTTTCTAAAGTTGTAGGTAGAGCAGGTGCAATAGGAACAGCTTTAACGGTTGGAGTTACTTTCTCTGAATACTATAATAATGAATGGACTGCTCATACAGTTGTAAATACTGCTTTATTAGCAGGAACATTGGCAGCTACAGTTTTTGGAGCACCAGCTGTTCTTACGGGAATAGCAATTTATGGAATAGCAGATTATACATTTGGTATTGGTGACAAATTGGATAGCGAATTTGGAAGAGGGTCAATATTTTGGAATACACACATTGTAAATTAATTATGAATAATCAAAGAAAGATTAAAATAATTTTAAGAACTAGAGTAGTTTTTTTCGTATTACTCTTAGTTATTGTACCTAATTTATTAGCAATACTTACTTATGTTTATATTGCGAAAACTATTTATCCTGCAATAGCCTTTTTAGTTGGTATAGTATTAGTTTATATTGTTTGTCGAAAGAGTTTGCAAAAAAGAATTGATTTTTACATTACAGAAAATAAAATATTCATTAATGATAATTATTACTTCTTATCAGATTTACAATATTATAGTTTTAATGAAACAAATTATGTTGGAACTATTACACTTAGTTTTATTAATAAAAAGATAAAATTAAGTCTCTTTCATAATAAAAATTTAGAATATCAAAAAATAAAGGATGATATCTTAAAATTAATAAATACACACAATAAACAAAATAACAAAAAAATTGATGAATTTAACTGGTATAAAACAAAACCTGCAAGAATATATGGATATATAACTGTATTTATTATGGTTTTGTGGATAGCTATGATGTTTGTATATCCAGAAAAGTTAAAACTATCTAATTTTGGTCTATTCTTAGTAGTTTCAGCAGGTCTTTCACCAATTTTGGTTAAGATTTTTGGAAATGGTAAAGCTAGGTAATGTTTCAGATATATTGGTAATAAATTAGAGTATTGGAAACCAATACTCTAATTTTAAAATATAATGATGAAGAGTTTAAGGAAACAGGCAAATGGAACGGTATGGATCAGTTGTCTGAAATATATGCTTCCACCAGTCCGGCAATGTTTCAGATATGTTGGCACGCAATATCCATGGAAATTATAAAAGGAAATCTCCATTAAATATTCAGAGAAAGAGTAACTATAACGGTTGCTCTTTCTATTTTTATAAAATAAACAGCTCTTTATGAATGTAAAAATCTATTGTGAAAGTTTTGTTCTCCTATATTGATAGTACAAAAAACATAAGATATCTTTATCTTTTATGAAAATTTATTTTACTTCCGATTAAATCTGTAACATATTTTGCATTATATTGACTAATGTAAAAAACTAACATATGTTTCTAAAGTTCCTTAGGCTTGAAATCAAAAGCTTTTTTCGTGGTACATCTTTAGGGATCAATCTGACCATGAAGATTCTCCGTTTCATAGGAATTCTCTACTTTATAGGATGCCTTGTTGGGGGAGCGTTTATTGCCTTTTTCTACATTCAGGAGGAAATGCATCAAAATCCTTTACAAGTAGTTTCAAAATTCATGATCGCCGCCTGGATTATAGACCTTGTCCTTAAATATCTCTGGCAGGAAATTCCCACACAGAACATTAAACCATTTCTAACGATGAATATCCGGAAGAGTACCTTGGTCAATTATATGCTGGCCAAAACTTTTCTTTCCGCATTCAGCTGGCTGAGTTCGTTATTCTTTATTACATTTTCACTGATTGCTGTGTTCAATGGATATAGTATTTTGGGAGTGTTATTATGGCTTACAGGAGTGATTTCATTGTTATACCTGAATAATTTTATCAACATTATTTTCAACGGTAAAGAAACCCTGGCAGTGATGATAGGAGTATGTTTTCTTGGCATAGGAGCTTTGGCATATTACAATATCGTTCCGGTTTTATCATATTCTGAGTCGGTTTTCTTTAGTTTCTATGAAAAGCCATACTTTGTACTGATCCCTGTTGTTTTGTTCGTGATACTATGGTGGATCTGTTTCCGTTACCTTCGTAATGAGTTTTATCTGGATCAGGGGCTTGAAGCGAAGAAAACAGTCGGGAAAACAGAAAACATTGCCTTCCTGAATAAATACGGCGTTATCGGGACATTCATCAATAATGATATTAAAATGTTGAGACGCAATAAAGTACCCAAAGGAATTTTGCTGGGCAGCTTTATGTTTCTGTTCTACGGATTGCTGATGTTTACTTCTTCAATGTACAAAACACCGGCAATGATGATGTTTATGGGGCTTTTTGTAACAGGAGGCTTTCAGTTTCTTTTTGGCCAGAGAGTTCCTGCTTTTGACAGTTCCTATTATCCGTTGATGATGACCCTGAATGTTCCCTACAAAGAATATCTGAAAGCAAAATGGTGGCTGATGAATATTGTAACAGGAGCTTCTGTGATTATAGCTGTTTGTTATGCCTATTTCGGGTGGGAAGTCTACGTTACATTTTTTGCAGCAGGATTATACAATATAGGGGTGAATTCTCAATTTACCTTGTGGTCCGGAGCCTTCAATAAAACTCAGATTGATCTTAATACAAAAGAAAAAAGATTGGGACAGAAAGGAAGCTTCAATATGATCGCCATGCTTCTGCTGATTCCTAAAATGCTTCTTCCGATGGGCGTGTTTGCCTTAACAAAATATATGTGGGGAATTACCGGAGGAGTAATCAGTATTGCCATTATCGGGATTATAGGATTTTTCCTGAGAGAGAAAATCTTCGATATTATCGTAAAACTTTACAAAAAAGAAAAATACAGCACACTGGATGCATTTAAAAATATAAGTTAAGCCATGATCAACATACAAAATTTATCCAAAACATACGGAACAGCAACCGTTCTTAATATTGAACACCTTGAAATTCCCAATGGGGAAACATTTGGTCTCGTAGGAAATAACGGAGCAGGAAAAACAACGCTTTTCAGCCTCATGCTGGATCTGATTCAGGCTACCACAGGATTTGTAAGCATTGATGGAATTAAAGTCAATGAATCCGAAGCCTGGAAAAATAAAGTCTCAGCCTTTGTAGACGACACCTTTCTTATTGGCTACCTTACACCGGAAGAATATTTTTACTTCGTCGGAGAGCTGAGAGGCCAGAACAAGTCTTCTGTAGATGAATTCCTGAAGCCTTTCCATGATTTTTTCAATGGTGAAATCCTGAAATCCGGGAAATATGTCCGCGATCTTTCAAAAGGGAATCAGAAAAAAGTAGGGATTGTGGGAGCTATTATTGGAAATCCTGAGATTATTATTCTTGATGAACCCTTTGCCAACCTCGATCCGTCTACCCAGATCAAACTTAAAAACCTGATCAAGGAATTATCAAAACAGGATGGTGTTACTTTTCTTATTTCCAGCCATGATCTTTCCCATACCACAGAAGTCTGCAACAGAATCGTGGTGGTGAACAAAGGGCTTGTGGTAAAAGATATTCAGACCAATCCGGAAACATTGAAAGATCTGGAACAGTATTTTGCAGATCAGGTGGCAGTTTCGGATATTTAATACCACAAAAAAACAGGTATGAATACGATAGAATCACAGAATGTAACAGATTATCCTAACAGCAATACCATTTTCATGGTCTGGAAACTTAATGACAGCCCGCAGCTGAAAGGCGTTTTTCAGGAACTATGCGCTTTGGTTTTAAATCTTAATAATTCAGTGTTTAACCGTTTTCCGGACAGCAGGGCAAGCTGTGTCATGGGAATTGGTGCAGAAGCATGGAAAAAACTGGAACTTCCAACCCCTCCACCAAAGGAATTAGTGAATTTTGAAGAAATAAAAGGGATAAAACATACGGCTGTTTCCACTCCCGGAGACCTTCATTTTCACCTGAGAGCGGATAATAGAAGCCTGATTTTTGATATGGCTGTTGAGATCTCCCAATTATTAAGCTCAGTGGCAGAAAGTATTCTGGAGGTTCACGGATTCAAATATTGGGATGCACGTTCCATTCTTGGTTTTGTAGACGGAACGGAAAATCCGCATGGAGACGACCGTGATTATTTTGGAAAAATAGGAGATGAAGACCCTCAATATATAGGAGGAAGTTATCTTTTCGTTCAGAAATACCTTCACAAGATGGATGCCTGGAAAAGTCTTTCCACAGAAGATCAGGAAAAGGTAATCGGAAGATCAAAGGAAAATGATATTGAAATGTCTGATGCTGTAAAACCATCAAATTCGCATATTGCATTGGCGAATATCGAGGGTGAAAATGGTGAAGAACTGAAAATAGTCAGAGATAACATGCCTTTCGGAAATCCCTCTACAAATGAGTTCGGGACCTATTTTATTGCCTATTCAAGTACATTTGCAACAACAAAAAAAATGTTGACCCATATGTTTATTGGTGATCCTCCGGGAAATTATGACAGAATTTTAGATTTCAGTACAGCAGTGACAGGAACGCTTTTCTTTGTTCCTACCAGAAATATGCTTGATGAATTTTCAGGATAAAATGTAAGGCTGTCTCATTCTAAGACAGCTTTTTCTTTAATTAAATACTTCAACGAAAATTTTTTTCAAAACTTGTAACCTTTTTTTGTTTTGATTGTCTTTAGTATAGAAACAATATAAGCATGAAACTTTTGTTCGGTAATAAAAAGAATGATTTATTGAGCCTCCTGAAGAAACAGGATCCGGCTGCACAGAAGATTTTCTATGAACAGAATGTCAGGAAATTTCTGAGTGTAAGCAAAAGCTATGTGAGCGATTTGTATCAGGCGGAAGATTGTCTCATAAAAGCATTCTGTAAAATTTTTAAACATATAGAAAGCTTCAGAGGAGAATCAAATCTGGATAGCTGGGCAAGAAAAATTGTTGTGAATGAATGCCTGAACTTTATCAAAAGTCATAAAACAGTTTTCTATCTGGACGAGATCAACCCGTCTTTTCATGAAGACGTATATGATACAGAGATTGATTGTGATTTTAATGCGCAGGATCTTTTGGATCAGCTGCCTGATGCCTACAGAATGGTTTTTAACCTCTATGTGCTGGAAGGATATTCTCATCAGGAAATTGCGGATACTTTGCAGATTTCAATTGCAGTGAGCAAGACACAGCTCTTCAGAGCAAAAGAAAAATTAAGAAAGATCTATTTTCAACAACAAAAAAAAGTGAAAAATGAAAACGTCTAAAGATACTATTGAATTTCAGATCAAAAAGAAGATTGAGGAAAGAGAGATCACTCCATCACGCGATCTGTGGTCCGAAATTGAGCTTCAGAATAACAATAATCCACATTCCGGATCAAAAATGAACTGGCTTTTAATAGCGGTTTGTCTGATTTTGACATTCAGTTTGGGAAGCGCTCTTTTTTTTCTTAATCAACCTTCAGAAACCAGCCCGGTAATTGTAAAAGAAACAGGAGAAAATACAACAGAAGAAATAATAAAAGTTCCCGCTCAGAATATTGTTCCTTTGGCAGTTCAGAATAATAAAAAGGAAGGAAAACAAACACTTTCCCAGGATAAACAAGAAGTGATTTCTCCGGTGGCAATCGGTCAGACTCAACCTATTCCTAAAGAAACTCTTCCTTTGAAGAAATTGGATATCACCCAGATTTCCAATCCTAAACTTATGGCAAAGGCCGATTCTTTAAAAACTCCGGTTAAAAAGAAAAAATATGTAGACCCATCCACGCTTCTTTTCTCAGTAGAGCATAAAGATGTCATTGAAAAAACAAAAGATGGAAGTAATGTGGCAACTACTATTGATCTGAATGCCAGATAATGTATCCGTAAAAATTTAAAAATTAATATTATGATCAAGAAATTAATCGTAATGGGATTACTATGTTCTTTTTCAGCATCATTTTATGCACAAAAGACCTTCAATATTAATCTGTCTTCTAAAAAAGATACAGAGGTAAGCCCCATTGTAAAAGAAAAAGTAGAAGAATATGCAGCAAAAATCAATACCATTATTCAGGAAGAGAAAAAACTGATGGAAGATGAACTGTTGGTTCTACGGGCGAAAAACCTGGATAAAGCAGATTTTGACAGAGAAAAAGCTAAGATCGCAGATCGTTATTCCGAAAAAATGGATAAGAGAATTGAAGAGCTGGGATTCGATCTGGATGATGTTATTCAGAAGCAGGTAAGATATTCTCTCCTGAACACAGATGTGACTTCCAAAGAAGAGCTTAAAGAAAAATTGCTTAAAAAATTCCGTCCCAGCAGAAGCTTTACAGGATATTTCTCTTACGGAATTATGACTTTAACAAACAGCTCACCGGATAATGAACTCGATAAAAATATAGGATACGCCAATAATCTGGAATTTGGACTGAAACTGAACTACCAGCTCAGCAGAACAAGCCCATGGGCCATTGTTTCCGGATTAGGGTTTTCATGGAGAACGGTAAGAGCAGATAATAATATGTTGTTTACAAGAAGTGCAGATCAGGGAGTTGCTTTGGGACAATACAATGGAAACCTTGAGAAAAGCAAGCTGAGAACAGGATATATCATGGTTCCTCTTGGAGTGCAGTATAATTTTTCTCAACTTAAAAATGCCGGAATGGATATCCAATACCGCAGTTATTATACCGGATTTAAGGTGGGAGCGAATGTTTACGGTGGTGTAAAAATGTCCACCAATAATATTGTAAAAGGAAATGATGGCGAAACAAGAGACCGCGGAAATTATCAGGTAAATCCTTTTGTCTATGGAGCGCAGATTACGTTTTCATACAACAGCTTCAGTCTGTTTGTGAAAAAAGATTTCAGCAACTTCTTTAAAGACAGTTATTTCAAAAATGATAAAGCGCTGATATTCGGGCTGGCTATTGGATTAGATTAAATAGATTTTTACAGCAAAATGAAAAACTCCGGGAAAGGCTCCCGGAGTTTTTGCATTGTATCAGTTATAGAATCATTATTTTAAGCTTCCTACCATATCTTCAGGTTTTACCCATTCGTCAAACTGTTCTGCAGTTAACAAACCAAGATTAATAGCCTCTTCTTTTAATGTTGTCCCGTTTTTATGGGCCGTTTTTGCAATTTTAGCTGCATTTTCATATCCGATATGGGTATTTAAAGCCGTTACAAGCATTAAAGATTTGTCTACCAGTTCTTTAATTCTCTCATGATTCGGTTCAATACCTACTGCACAATGATCGTTGAAAGAAATGCATGCATCGGCAATCAATTGGGCAGACTGTAGGAAATTGTACGCCATTACCGGTTTGAAAACATTCAGCTCATAGTTTCCCTGAGTCCCCGCAAATGAAATGGTAGTATCGTTTCCTAAAACCTGGGCACAAACCATCGTCATAGCCTCATTCTGTGTCGGATTTACTTTTCCGGGCATAATGGAAGATCCCGGCTCATTCTCTGGGATATGAATTTCCCCGATTCCGGAACGTGGACCTGATGCCAGTAATCTTATATCCTGAGCAATTTTGTATAAAGAAACAGCAAGCTGCTTTAACGCTCCGTGAGATTCAACAATGGCATCATGTGCAGCAAGAGCTTCAAATTTATTTTCTGCGGTAATGAAAGGATGTTTTGTAAATTGGGCGATATATTCCGCTACTTTTACATCATAGCCTTTAGGAGTATTCAAACCTGTTCCTACAGCAGTTCCTCCTAAAGCCAGTTCAGAAAGATGAGGCAATGTATTTTTTAAAGCTCTCAATCCGAATTCCAATTGAGCTGCATAACCCGAAAATTCCTGTCCAAGAGTAAGCGGAGTAGCATCCATCAAATGGGTTCTACCGATTTTTACCACATCTTTGAAGGCTTTCGACTTTTCAGCCAGTGTATTTTTTAGTTTTTCAACAGCCGGAATGGTTACTTCCACCACTTTGGTATATGCAGCAATATGCATGGCAGTAGGATAAGTATCGTTCGAAGACTGGGATTTATTCACATCATCATTCGGATGAATTTCAGATTTTTCACCTAATGTTCCGCCATTATTGACATGGGCTCTGTTGGAAATAACTTCATTTACATTCATGTTCGACTGTGTTCCGGAGCCCGTCTGCCAGATCACCAAAGGAAATTGGTCGTTAAGTTTTCCCTCCAGAATTTCATCACATACTTTCGCGATCATATCTCTTTTTTCCACAGGAAGCACTCCAAGATCCGTGTTGGCATAAGCTGCTGCCTTCTTCAGATAAGCAAATGCTTCAATGATTTCGTGCGGCATTGAACCTTCAGGTCCTATTTTGAAATTGTTTCTTGAACGTTCCGTCTGTGCTCCCCAAAATTTATCTGCAGGTACCTGCACTTCTCCCATGGTGTCTTTTTCTATTCTGTAATTCATAGTGGTTGAAATTTGTATGATCTTTTATTTTTAAAGCCTTAAAAATTGTTGACATTATTAATCTTTAATGAAATAAAAAACGGTTTGATTTTATTTGGCTTCTATAAAGATACTTATAAACTCAGGATCATGCAATTTATAACCATTATAAATATTAATAATGAAGACTGATATTACTCATGTTCTTAAAATGGGTAATATATCTGTATTCATAATGGTTTTTTATTGTATTTTTGGATTTTCCCAAAAGGTAAGAAATTTTAAATCCTAAATTTTTTGCAGGGAATAGTATGGAGGTACTTCATAATAAAAACTATATAACATGAAAAATTTTCTTTGTTTACTATTTTTAGTTTACTCAATCTTTTTTAATGCGCAAGTCGCAATAGGAAGCTCTGTAACAGATCACAAGGGTAAAGTAGAAACTAAAAACTTTACACAATTCCTGAATTCTGAAACGATTTTTGTTTTCCCCCCTGTTTATGATAAATCTGTTTATGAAAAGATTTTAAAAGATACCTGGACGATCACACCTTACAAAGTATTTCTCTACGGAGAAGCTGATCTTACCGATTTCATGAGTGATAAATACTCATTTGCAACGGTGGATGGGAAGATAGTGGAGAAAAATATCTCAACATCTATCTATACTTATTTTTCTTTTTTTACATTCGATATGAAAGAAAAAACGAAAGAAATTGAGAAATTTTTAAGCAAAAGCAAAAAGAAGGAGGACTATGATTTATTTGAAAAGTATAGACAGTATGTAGGGGGATTTTATTTGTTTCAAAAAGGGGAATTAGTACAGTCATCATACGCTAATTCAATTAAAGAAACCTCTAAATTGGCACAGTCTGAAGACATATTTTTTAATTTTAAACCAGGGTTTTTGAAAAATTATTTTCAATCTGTTCAAAAAGGGATCAGTGATAAAGCGGCGAGTAGTGTGTACGATGTTTTTAAAACTCCTGAATTAAAAAAACTTCAAACAGCAACTTTATATGTGCCCAATTATATTGGAATCAAATTTAATCCCAATCTATATAAACTTGAGGATAAGGAGCGGAGCGAAGAGGATAAGGCAGATTTATTTTCAAAATATGAATTTAAATATGAATACATAGATGACAATGCATTGAGTGAAAAGATTTTGAATAATGAAGATATTTATTATTTCCGTTATGTGAGAATGAATAACGGGAAATTTTTAAATATAGTAGAAGCAAAAACAGGAAAAATTATCTACTCTGAAAGTATCTTTGGAATGTCGTACAATTTAAAGCCTGACTATATTAAAGATATTAAAACAGCAATAAAGAAGTTCTAATCTAAAATGATTCTTAGTAGTATAATTCTTAATTTTGCACAAACAAAAAAATTGAATGGATTTTAGATATCAGGATCCGTATCCTATTCAGAAAGATGATACGGTGTACAAAAAACTTACATCAGACTATGTAAAGGTGGATAAACTGGGTGACAGAGAAATTTTAACAATTGATCCGAAAGGGTTGGAGTTATTGGCTGAAGAAGCGATGGCAGATGTTTCTTTCATGCTTCGTTCTTCACACCTGGAAAGCCTTAGAAGAATCATTGATGATCCTGAGGCTACCGATAATGACAGATTTGTTGCCTATAACCTTTTGCAGAATGCTGCAGTAGCTGTAGAGGGAGCTCTTCCTTCATGTCAGGATACAGGTACAGCTATTGTAATGGGAAAAAAAGGAGAAAATGTTTATACAGGAGTAGATGATGGTGAATATCTAAGTAAGGGGATCTTCAATACCTATCAGAAAAGAAACCTAAGATATTCCCAGGTGGTTCCTTTGACGATGTTTGATGAGAAAAATTCAGGATCTAACCTTCCTGCACAGATTGATATCTATGCTAAAAAAGGAGATTACTACGAATTTTTATTCTTAACAAAAGGTGGAGGTTCTGCCAACAAAACATTTTTGTATCAAAAGACAAAATCTTTACTGAACGAAAAATCTCTTGAAGAATTCATCAAAGAAAAGATTTCAGACCTTGGTACGGCTGCATGCCCGCCTTACCACTTAGCATTGGTAATCGGAGGAACTTCAGCAGAAGCCAATCTTGCAGCTGTTAAAAAAGCATCAGCAAAATATTATGACAATCTTCCTACAGAAGGAAATGAAGCCGGACAGGCTTTCAGAGACCTTGAATGGGAAGCAAAAGTTCAGAAAATCTGCCAGGAAAGTGCCATCGGAGCACAGTTTGGAGGAAAATATCTTACGCATGACGTAAGAGTAATCAGACTTCCAAGACACGCAGCATCCTGTCCTGTAGGAATGGGAGTTTCTTGTTCTGCAGACAGAAATATCAAAGGGAAAATCACAAAAGAAGGGATTTTCCTTGAGCAATTGGAACAGAATCCGAAAAGATTCTTACCTGATACTCCTCCACACCTGGAAGAAGCTGTTGAAATTAACCTTAACAAGCCAATGCCGGAAATTCTTGCTGAACTTTCCAAATATCCGATCAAAACAAGATTAAAACTGAACGGAACATTAATCGTAGCAAGAGATATCGCTCACGCAAAAATTAAAGAAATTATCGACAGCGGGAAACCAATGCCGGAATATTTCAAAAACCACCCAATTTATTACGCAGGGCCTGCAAAAACTCCGGAAGGAATGGCTTCAGGAAGTTTCGGACCTACTACTGCCGGAAGAATGGATGTTTACGTAGACGAATTCCAAAGCCATGGCGGAAGTATGATCATGCTGGCAAAAGGAAACAGAAGTAAAGATGTTACCAATGCCTGCGGAAAATACGGAGGTTTCTATCTTGGATCTATCGGAGGGCCGGCCGCTATCCTTGCCAAAGACAATATTGTATCTGTAGATGTTGTAGACTTCCCTGAATTAGGAATGGAAGCCGTAAGAAAAATTGAAGTAAAAGACTTCCCTGCATTCATCATTACCGATGATAAAGGCAACGATTTCTTCGCAGATCTTGCCCACTAATTAGTTTAAAATTAAAATAAATAACAAAATAGAACGCTGATCTTTTGTGTAAAAAGGAAAAAAGTTCTATTTTTGCCTAAAATCTTTAAGAGAATGATAACGATATTATCAGCATTTTGGCCGTTCTACCAGTTCCTTTGGACTATATTCTTCATTACTATGTTCTTAGTAGGATTCTGGTGTATTTTCATGTTCTTCGGATTAGTAATCCCAATGTGGCTAACTGAAGGTTTGAAAGAGTATTTCGGAAAAGTAAAGCCTTTCGACCCTGAAGATATCAGAAGAAAGCTTATTTCTGAGCAGGAAGGTGTAGAAGTTATCTATAGCGAGCCTAAAGGAAACGGACCTTTCCTTCACGATCACGGACATCATCATTAATTGATTGTCATTGCTTTTTCACCTGAATTCTGAAAAAGTAATATCAAAGCAAAACAACATATATAAACCGCTTAAGCAATTAAGCGGTTTTTCTATTTATTATTTCTCAGACTTTCCGGAGATATTCGAATTTGTTTTTGAAGGGCCGCGTAAAGTTTTTTTTCTTCTGTAAATGAAATATTTGATGTACAGCGATGAAAATACTCGTTATGAAGAAAAATTTATACTATATTCGATAAAAAATAATAAATGAAAAAGTTTTATTCTGTTGTTTTTCTGCTGATTACATTGAGTGTTTTCGGGCAGATCAATTATACGATTTCTCCCAATCCATTCAATGAATCTGATGCTGTTACGCTTACGGTTCCGGGAGATCAGATTGACGAATCTGCATGGGGAGTTTCCAATAATGCCATTTACATCTGGACATGGTCGTTTGATACCAATTATCAGAATAGTCAGGATTGTCCTACCAATGGAAGCTGGAACAATTCCAATGACCTGAATAAGCTGAATTATAATGCGGTAACAGACAGTTATTCACTTACTTTTACTCCCACAGCTTTTTTTGGAAGAACAGGGATCGGAAGGTTTGGTTTTTTATTAAAAGATAAGACGGGATCACACCAGACTTTACCTGATATTTTTGTAAACGTAGGTACTTTAAGCTTAACGCTTACAAATCCATTAGTAAACAGCCTCACTTCGGTTCCTGTAGGAAATTCCATTACTATTACTGCTACAACCAGTACCAATGCAACATTTCAGTTAAAAGCAAACGGAACTGTTATCAATTCTACAACAACTCCTTCACAATCTTATTCTTACAGTTATACAGTCACTCAGGATGCCAGTATGGAACTTGTGGCAACACAGGGAACCAATTCCAAGGCTGCGGCATTCATTGTGCAGGTTCCAAGAAATGTAGTGTCCCAGTCAATACCAAACTGGATAAGGCAGGGAATTAATTATGATCCGGCAGATCCTACCAGGGTGGGATTGGCTTTATATGCTCCGGGGAAAAGTTTTGTACATGTTATAGGAAGTTTCAATAACTGGACGGTGAATGATACATATCTGATGAATAAAGATACCACAAATCCTGATCTGTACTGGATTGAGCTCAATGGAATTACCCCTCAGCAGCTCAATACTTTCCAATACAGAACCAATGATTTAAGAAAAGTAGCAGACCCCTATTCGCCGCAAATCTTATCTTCCTATGATGATCCATGGATTTCGGCTTCTACCTATCCAAACTTGCCTGCATTTCCTGCCGGACAGGGCTTTGAAGTGTCAACATTTAAAACAGGTCAGACCGCTTATAACTGGCAGGTTACCAATTTTCAAAGACCTGCGAAACAGGATCTTGTAGTCTATGAATTACTATTGAGAGACTTTACACAGGAAAAGAACTGGCAGTCATTGATCGATAAAATTGCTTATTTAAAAAACTTAAAAATCAATGCCATAGAATTAATGCCCATCATGGAATTTGATGGAAATCTTTCATGGGGATACAATACTTCCTTCCATTATGCATTGGACAAAGCCTATGGTACTCCCGAAAAATTCAAAGAATTTGTAGATCTATGCCATCAGAACGGAATTGCAGTCATTCTGGATGTAGCATTTAATCACGCTACAGGACGTTCTCCTCTGGTAAGACTCTGGAATGTAGATCCGGATGGCGATGGCTATGGCGATGTTGCGGCCAACAATCCTTACTTCAATCAGGTTCCGAAACATTCATACAACGTATTTAATGATTTTAACCATACAAGCCTTTCAACGCAATATTACGTTGAGAGATGTCTTGAGCAATGGCTGACTGAATATCACATAGACGGATTCCGCTGGGATTTGACAAAAGGATTTACACAAAGCTGTTCCGAAAATGATGAAGCCTGTACCAATGCCTATCAGCAGGACAGAGTGGATATTATGAAGCATTACGCAGACAGGCAATGGGCTATTGATCCCAACTCTTATATGATCTTTGAACATTTGGGAACAGATGCGGAAGAACAGCAATGGGCCAACTACAGAATAGCAGAAGGAAAAGGTGTTATGCTTTGGAATAAGCAGACAGATCCTTACAATCAGAATACGATGGGATATAAGGAAAACAGCAACTACGACCGTATGAATCACAGTCTTCACGGCTTCACCAATATGAGTGCCGTAGGTTATGGAGAAAGCCATGATGAAGAGAGACTGATGTTTAAAAATCTTGCCTATGGTGCTATAAACGGAAGTTACAATGTGAAAGACCTGAATACCGCTCTTGAAAGAATGAAAACCTTCGGGGCAACTTTCTTTACTATTCCAGGTCCGAAAATGATCTGGCAGTTTGGAGAATTAGGATATGAATTCAGCATCAACAGATGCGCAAACGGTACCATAGACAACGGATGCAGAACCGATGAAAAACCCGTGGCATTCACTTTAGGATATGATACCAATGCGAACAGAAAGGCTGTTTATGATACATGGGCTAAAATCATCAATATCAGAAATACCTATCCGGTTTTTAAATCTAAAACCTACAGTATAGAATCCAATAACCTTACGAATGATCCTAATGGTCTCATTACAAGAATTTATGTGTACGATGCAGCTATTACTACAGGAATAAAGAATGTTGTCGTATTGGCTAATTATACTACTTCCGCACAGAATGTCGTGCCTTATTTTCCTTACACAGGTCAATGGCAGAATCTGATGGACAACAGTATTTCAAATGTAGCCTCCACAACAGCTCCAATCACTTTACAACCTGGAGAATTCAGAATCTTTGGAAATTATGCGGGCGCTTTGTCAACTGTAGATACCAATGCAGTCAACAAGCTATCCCTTCAGATTGCAGATAATCCGGTTCGGAACGGAATCGCTAAACTCATTTTCAGTAAAGCAAAAAACGGAGAGATTTCAATTTTTGATATGACGGGTAAAAAACTGGATACTTTCAAACTGGATAAAGAGAATGGAGCTTATAATATGAAGGTTAATTATCCGGCAGGAACGTATCTTGTACAGCTGAAATCAGATACAGGAATAGCCATTCAAAAGATGATGATTCAATAAGCTAAAACATAGAATAATAATAAAGGCAAATTTGCAGATCAGCAGATTTGCCTTTTTTTGTAAGTTCAGAAAAATAGTCTACTTTTGCAGTAGATTTATCAAGAAAGGTGGAGGGATTTGGCCCGGAGAAACCTTAGCAACCTGCACGGTTCCAGAGTGTAAAGGTGCTAATTCCAACCCTTTGGGGGAGATAAGTGAAGTCAATACTCTATATGAATTCCATTTCTTGAAGTCTTGTGTATCTGCGGAAAGATCCGTCAGGTACGTATTATTAATTGGCAGGAATAACATGAAAAAATTAATCACAGCTGTACTATTGCTTGGAGCAATTCTCGTAGCTGCTCAGGAAAGTGAGGAAAAAGGAAAACAGATCGAAGATATCATCATCGTCGGAAACCGAAATGTTAAAAGAACAAAGCTGGAAACGCCGGTTCCTGTAGATGTTATCAATATCGACAAGATCCAGAGAAGTTCTCCGCAAATGACCGCCCAGGATCTCCTGAATTATGTGATCCCTTCATTTAATGCAGTGAGACAGTCTGCTTCTGATGGTACCGAACATATTGACCCTGTTACTTTAAGAGGGATGGGTCCTGATCAGGTTTTAGTATTGCTTAACGGAAAAAGAAGACATACTACTTCTTTGGTGAATTATCAGAATACCGTCGGAAATGGCTCTGTAGGAACAGATTTGAGCACTATTCCGGTTATTGCTATTGACCGGATTGAAGTCCTGAGAGACGGAGCCGCCGCACAATATGGCTCTGATGCTATTGCGGGAGTCATCAATATTATTCTTAAGAAAAATGCAGGAGCTTCGGCAAGTCTTACCTACGGATTAACCGGAAGAAATGATGGAGATACTTACCAGGCAGGAGTTAACTATGGAACTTCATTAGGAAAAAAAGACGGTTATATTAATCTTTCCCTGCAATTAAGCCACAGAGGAAAAACCACAAGAACGCAAAATCACGATCTGGATATTTTCGGAGATAATTTCGCTTATGAATTTGCAGGTGACGCTGAAGCCGTAAAAGCTGCCAGGGCTGCAGATGATGCAGAAATTGAAAAAAGAGGATTAACGCGCGACGATTTTAATTTTCAGATCGGAGATGCCCAGATCAGACAGGGACAGTTGTTTTTCAATTCAGAATACCCTTTTAATGATAATTTTAAACTCTATTCTTTCGGAGGTTTCAGTATTAAAGAAGGAGAAGGGTTTGGTTTCAGAAGACTTCCCAGTGAAAAGTCTAATGTGGCTTCATCCATTTACCCGAATGGTTTTCAGGCAATTCTTGGATCTCAGGTATATGATATTTCTTATGCTGTAGGAGCAAAATATAATGTTAATGACTGGCTATTCGATGTAAGTAATACATTCGGGAGCAATACCTTCAATTATAATGTAAGCCATACCAATAATGCTTCTCTGGGAGCAAAATCACCAACAGATTTTTATGCCGGAGCACACAGCTTCCTTCAGAATACGGTGAATCTTGATGTTTCCAAAAATATAAACCGCTTCAATATTGCTTTCGGTGGTGAATTCAGGTTTGAGCAATACCAGATCAAAGCGGGTGACGAAGCATCTTATACTCAATATGACGTCAGTGGAAACGTTGCCACTGAAGGATCTACAGTGTTGGGAGCAGGCGGATCTCAATCCTTTATCGGATTTTCTCCCAACAATGCACTAAAAAAAGACAGACATTCCACCGCGGTATATGCAGATATTTCTTATGATTTAGATAAAAAACTCAATATTGATGCCGCTGCCAGGTTTGAAAATTATTCGGATTTCGGAAATACCTTGAATGGAAAACTTGCGCTACGATATGAGTTTGTAAAAAATTATGCAATAAGGGCAGCGGTAGGAACAGGCTTCAGAGCGCCTTCCCTTCAGCAGCAGTATTTCAATAATTCCTATGCGGATATTTCTACTTCCGGTTCAAAGATTGTGACCAAAGGAATATTCAGCAACGATAGCGAAGCCGCTAAAATTCTGGGATTTGATAAACTCAAACAGGAAACCTCAGTCAATGCAAGTGCAGGATTTACTCTGAAGCCATTTAATAAGTTGACTGTTTCCATAGATGGATACTGGATCAAAGTAAAGGACAGAATTGTGATCACCAGCAATATTACAGATCCAAGATTAGATCAGTTTAAGGTAGAAAGCGGAAGGTTCTTCGCCAATGCTATTGATACAGAAACGAAAGGAGTAGATATAGTGCTATCCTATGACTGGATTCTCGGGAATGGAAAATTAAATATGAATCTTGCCGGAAACTATACGGAAACTAAAATTACAGACTTTCATTTTCCTGAAAACTTAGGAACACCTCAGGATCAGTTTTTTGGCCCGGATCAGATCAATATCATTGAAACTCTGTCTCCAAAAACAAAAGCTTCATTAGTATTAAATTATGGAATCGGGAAATTCAGTTTTCTCGTAAGAAATACCTATTTTGGTAAAGTAATAAGAGATGGTTATCCTTTTGGAGACGTGCAGGAGTTTTCTCCAAAAGTTGTAACAGACATCAGCGTTGGGTATGATATCAACAAAAATATCAATTTTACCGTAGGTGCCAACAATGTATTTGATGTCTTCCCGGACCGTCAGATTTATAAAAATTCATATTATGGAGTATTCAAATATGCGCCGGTGCAGATGGGAACTTTGGGGAATTATTTCTTCGGAAGGCTTAATTTTAACTTTTAATCATTAAATGAGTACTGCCTCACATCAGATTGGCTGGAAAACAGCCGCAGCCATTGTCGTTTCCAATATGATCGGAACCGGAATTTTTACCACCCTGGGATTTCAGCTTTCTGATATTACCAATACCTACAGCATTTTCCTGCTGTGGAGTATCGGAGGAGTACTCGCTTTGTTCGGAGCTTTTTGTTACGCAGAACTGGGTTCCCATTTTAAAGGAAACGGAGGCGATTTTATTTATCTCAAAGAAACCTATCATCCCATATTCGGATATCTCATAAGCTGGATTTCACTCATCATAGGATTTTCCTCTCCCGTAGCGCTGGCAGCTTTGGCTATGTCAAAATATCTTTCGGTATTTGATTATAGCTTCGGAAACGGTTTTGCGATAGCTGTGATCTTTCTGGTTGCGGCCGCACTTTCATTTAGCTTGAAAACATCCAGCAGGTTTCATAACTTTTTTACCTTCATTAAGATAGCTTTTATTATTGTACTGGTTATTCTTGGAGTAGGGATTTCAAATTCACCACAGATGGGCAATAGTCTTAATTTCAGTGACAGCTGGCAGAATGAGATTATGCTTCCTGCCTTTGCGACTTCCCTGGTATTTGTGACCTATTCCTACACTGGCTGGAATTCCGCATCCTATATCGCCGGAGAAATAAAAGATGTTCAGAAAAACCTCCCCAAATCACTCATCATAGGAACTGTTTTTGTGACGGTAAGCTATATTCTGGTGAATTATATTATGCTGAAACACGCACCTGTCAATCAGCTGGCAGGAAAAGAAGATGTGATGGGAGAAGCAGCGGTCAATATGCTGGGGCCGGCTTTCGGAAAGATTGTCAATATTTTTATTGCCCTGCAGCTGGTGGCAACCATAAGCGGATACTTGTGGGTAGGCTCAAGATTAACACAGGCTTTTGCAAAACATACCAACATCTGGGAACCCTTATCTGCAGGAAACGAAAAAGGAATTCCGGTAAAAGCTGTTTTTACCCATGCCGTGATTGCAGCCATCATTATTTTAACGGGAAGCTTTAAAGAAATTTTTGTGTATACTGCTTTTATTTTACAGCTTTTCGCAAGTCTTGCAATCTCAACGGTTTTCTTCCTGAAGAAAAAAGACAGGAAAATCTTTAAATCTAATGCTTTTCATATTTTTCCGGCTGTTTTTCTGTTATTCAGTATGTATATCCTTTATTTTACATTCATTCATAATCCTAAAGAAAGCCTGATAGGATTAGGAATTATTGCAGTAGGAATTATTTTATATGTAATAGACAGAAGACTCTCCAAAAGATCTTAGAGTCTGAATTCAATATCATACACCATTTTATAATTAAGTTTTTCGCCTATCCCTTTTATTGATAATAGCTTCGACAGGCTCAGTCTGACAATGCTCAAAAATTTGGGTTGGTATTCGGCTTGTCACCCTGAGCCTCTGGAAGGGTTTTCAATAAGAAAACCTTTGTTAATCATTAATCTCTAGTATTGATTAAAAGGATAAGTCAGAAAGTTTTTTTGACTGTTTGTCCTTTTACCCCTAATGCTCAAAAATTTATGATGATTCGGAATTTTAATTTTGAATTAATAATCCTTATCTTTGCACCCACAAAATTTCTACAATGTCTAAATCATTAATTCCAAAATTAGAAGCTATAAAACAAAGATATAATGAGGTGGCAGACCTTATTATACAGCCTGATGTCATTTCAGACCAAAAAAGATATTCTTCTTTGAACAAAGAATATAGTGATTTGGGAAAAATTGTAAGAGTTTATGACCAGTACAAAGGCGCTTTGGACAGTATCGCAGAATCTGAAGAAATCATTGCAGATGGTTCAGACAGAGATCTGGTAGATCTGGCTAAAGAAGAAAAAATGGAAGCTCAGGCTAAACTTCCGGGATTGGAAGAAGAGCTGAAAGTATTGCTGATCCCTAAAGATCCTGCCGATGACAAAAACGTTATCGTAGAATTACGTGCCGGAACAGGAGGTGATGAGGCAGCTATCTTCGTGGAAGATATCTACAGAATGTATACCATGTATTTCAAAACAAAAGGATGGAGACATGAAGTGACAGATTCTAATGAAGCTGCAAAAGGGTACAAAGAACTGATCATGAAAGTGGAAGGAGAGGGTGTTTACGGAATCATGAAGTTTGAATCAGGAGTTCACCGTGTGCAGCGTGTACCTGAAACAGAATCTCAGGGAAGAGTACACACTTCCGCCATTACCGTTGCTGTTCTTCCTGAAGCTGAAGAAGTAGATTTCGAACTGAATCCTGCAGATATTGAAATGCAGACTTCCCGTTCAGGAGGTGCCGGAGGTCAGAACGTAAACAAAGTTGAAACGAAAGTTCAGCTTACCCACAAGCCTTCAGGACTTGTTGTGGTTTGCCAGCAGGCTCGTTCTCAGCTCGCTAACCGTGAGTTGGCAATGGAAATGCTGAGAACAAAATTATACGATATCGAATTGCAAAAAGTACAGGGAGATATTGCAGCACAGCGTAAGTCTATGGTGTCTACAGGAGACCGTTCTGCAAAAATTAAAACCTACAATTACCCGCAAGGTAGAGTTACAGATCACAGAATCAATAAGTCTATGTACAACCTTGACGCCTATATGAATGGTGATATTTCTGAAATGATTGATGCAGTAATCATGGCAGAAAATGCAGAGAAGATGAAAGGGGAAGAAGAGAATTATTAAAATTACAATCAATAAAAACAAAGCCTCTGACTTTTCAGGGGCTTTGTTTTTTCCAATAACAAAACAAAATATTAACTATGAAAAACTACAAAATTATTTTCCTGCTGCTGCTTACCGTGATGGGACAGCAGCTGATGGCGCAGACAGAAGTAAAAAAACCTAAAGAAGCCTTTGAACTCTTCTTTGGAACTTTTGTGAATAATGATGACACAGCATTGAATAAACTTAATGATTATTTAAAACCTACAGTAGACGGACAGACTGCCTATCAGGTGGATTTTAAAGAAACTTCACAGGAAATGATCAATGGCAGTGTAGATAATTTTCTCGCTGCTTTCCCTAAATCTACGGCCGCAGATTGTAAAAAAGAAGCTGAAGATTATTTCAAAGCTATGTTTGGAAACTTTAAAACCGGAAAACTTACCGTTAAAGACGTAAAAGTAGTTCCGAATGAATATGTTGAAGGGCAAAAAATTGCAGAAATAAACTATTCCGTAAGCTTCCTGGTGCCATCAAAACTGACTTCGGGGCCCAAAGGAGATCTGAAAAAAATAAAAACGGAAGACCTTAAAAAATATTTAATTCAGGCAGTTCAGGACTTTAAAAAGGCTGATAAAACCGTTACGACAGATCAGAAATTCAGCTTATACGAACTGAAAGAAGGTGATAAAATATATTACTGGAACGGAAGCCCGGATGAGATTGTTTCCAACCTTACCGATTTTTATTTTGAAAGCTTCGGAGCCAATGAATAACCATATAAGATTATAAAGAATAGAAAGTCCCGATATAACGGGACTTTTTTTATTTCATATACTTTACGTATTTTTGAGAAAAACCGATCAGTATGAATTTTAAACCTATATTGTTAACGGCTGGAGTACTATTTTCAGCATCTTTTTATTCTCAGAAAATGAATTATCCTAAAGCGTTAAAAGGAAGCCAGACAGATACCTATTTTGGTACCGCCGTTTCTGATCCCTTCAGAGATCTGGAAAATGATTCCGAGCCTACCAAAAAATGGGTGGACGAAGAAGTAGCTTACAGCCAGAATTACCTTTCTAAAATTCCGTTCAGGGATAAAATTAAAAATCAGTTGAAGGAAATCTGGAACTATGAAAAGATTTCAGCACCTTTCAAAGAAGGAGATTATACCTATTATTATAAAAATGACGGTCTGCAGGCGCAATCTGTTTTGTACAGAACAAACAATAAGACCAATGCTACAGAAGTATTTTTAGATCCTAATAAATTTTCAGAAAAAGGAACTACTTCACTTTCCAATCTTTCATTCAACAAAAAAGGAAATCTTGCGGCGTATTCTATTTCTGAAGGCGGAAGTGACTGGAATAAGATCATCATCATTGATGCTGTTACCAAGAAACAAATTGACGAGACTTTACTGGATGTGAAATTCAGTGGAATTTCATGGCAGGGAGACGAAGGTTTCTATTATTCAAGCTATGATAAACCGAAAGAAGGAACTGTACTTTCCGGAATGACGGATAAGCATAAAGTATACTTTCACAAATTGGGAACAAAACAGTCTGAGGATAAACTGATTTTCGGAGGTGAAAAGACACCAAGAAGATACCTGAGCGCTGGTGTTTCTGAAGACCAGAGATACCTTATCATTTCTGCAGCTAATGCAACCAATGGTAATGAATTATATATCAAAGACCTGAAAAAAGGAGGAGACTTTGTACAAATTGTAAGCGGATTTGATATCAATGCTGACATTGTAGATACACAAGGTGATGACCTTTTCATTTTTACCGATAAAGATGCCCCGAATATGCGTCTTGTAAAAACTACAATCGCTAATCCGGCTCCTGCAACATGGAAAGATGTAATTCCACAGACAGAAAATGTACTGGGAATCTCTTCCGGGGGAGGCTATTTCTTTGCAACTTATATGATTGATGCCATCGATCAGGTAAAGCAGTTTGATAAAACAGGAAAACTGGTTAGAGAAATTACACTTCCCGGTAAAGGAAATATTTCAGGATTCGGAGGAAAAGAAAAAGAGAAAGATGTTTATTTCTCTTTCAGCAATTATATTACACCAGGAACTACTTATAAATTTAATGTAGACTCAGGAAAATCTGAAGTCTATCAAAAGCCTAAAGTGAAGTTTAATCCGGATGATTATGTTTCAGAACAGGTATTTTACACGTCAAAAGACGGGACAAAAGTTCCTATGATGATCAACTATAAGAAAGGAACAAAGCTGGATGGTAAAAATCCTACTATTCTATACTCTTACGGAGGTTTCAATATCAGTCTGCAGCCTTCATTCTCTGTAGTAAACGCTATCTGGATGGAAAATGGCGGCATCTATGCTGTTCCAAACATCCGTGGAGGAGGAGAATATGGTAAGAAATGGCATGATGCAGGAACAAAACAGCAGAAGAAAAACGTTTTTGAAGACTTTATCGCTGCCGGAGAATACCTTCAGAGTAAAGGATATACTTCAAAAGAATACATGGCGTTGTCAGGAAGATCAAACGGAGGATTGCTGGTAGGGGCAACAATGACCATGAGACCGGATCTGGCAAGAGTTGCCTTCCCTGGAGTTGGAGTTTTGGATATGCTGAGGTATAATAAATTTACTGCCGGAGCAGGATGGTCTTACGACTATGGTACTGCAGAGGACAGCAAAGAAATGTTTGAATACCTTAAGTCCTACTCTCCTGTACACAATGTAAAAGCAGGAACATGCTATCCATCTACAATGATCATCACCAGTGATCATGATGACAGAGTAGTTCCGGCACACTCGTTCAAATTCGGAGCAGAACTTCAGGAGAAACAGGCATGTAAAAATCCTATTCTACTGAGAATTGAGAAAAATGCAGGTCATGGAGCCGGAAGATCAACAGATCAGGTAATTAGTGAAAATGCAGATCTTATATCATTTGCTTTATTTGAGATGGGAATAAAGAAATAATTCTAAAAAAGAATAATATTTATCAAACCGGCTATTTTTTTTAAAATTAACCGGTTTTTTTATGGAGTTATTGTTTATAATTCTTATTTTTATGCCGGATATTTAAAGTTTATTAATTCTAAATTAATTAGGTAATTATGAAAAAAAGAATTTTACTGGTTTGTGCATTGGCTGCTGGGCTGTCCAGCTTTAATGCGCAGAGGTGGGAACCGGCCTCGCAAAGAACATCAGAGATCAGAAAAGAAGTAGAAGTTCAGTATTCTTACAGGTTTGATTTGCAGTCTCTTAGGAATATTCTGAAAGACGCTGTAGAAACTGGAAAAGGAGCTCAGGCGGTTATTGTATCTCTACCAACTGCGGAGGGAAAAATTGAAAAATTTGCTGTTTATAGTGATCCTGTTATGGAAAAATCTATGGCAGAAAGATACCAGTTGGGTTCTTACGTTGGTGTAGGAGTAGATGATCCTGGTA
Source organism: Chryseobacterium sp. RU33C (assembly GCF_900156015.1). Taxonomy (NCBI): domain Bacteria; kingdom Pseudomonadati; phylum Bacteroidota; class Flavobacteriia; order Flavobacteriales; family Weeksellaceae; genus Chryseobacterium; species Chryseobacterium sp. RU33C. The sequence goes on from NZ_FTMT01000005.1 coordinate 72,414, forward strand.
AATATGTAAGATTCAGTACTGCACCTACTGAAATGCAGTCGATGATTATCAAAGACGGGAAATTTCAGTTTATAGAACCTATTACTACAGATAAGCAGGTTTATGGTGTTTTCTATAAAACGAAAAGAACAGAAAGCGAGCACGGATTTGAATGCTCTACGGACGAAAAGAACTTAAAAGACATAAAGTCATTAGAAGCCAATGGAAAAAAGACTCTTTCTAATGTAGGAATCACAAGCCGACCGTCAAGTACAAAATTCAGAACGTACAGATTAGCAATTTCTGTTACAGGAGAATATACCCAATACTTTATGAATTTGGCAGGTGTACCAGCCACAGCTACAGATGATCAAAAGAGAGCTCCGGCATTGGTTGCAATTAACAATACGATGAGCCGTGTGAACGGAGTATTTCAAAAAGACTTTGGAATAAAATTATTGGTTCAGAATTTCCCAAATATTATCTATACAGATCCAAATACAGACCCTTATTCAATTGCTGATGATGGTGTAGATGGAGCTTGGAATCTGGAACTTCAGAATGCTATGACGGCTCAGGTAACCAATGCCAACTATGATATCGGACACTTATTTGGTGCTTCAGGAGGAGGTGGAAATGCTGGATGTATCGGTTGTATATGTGTCGATCCAACCACTAGTGTACCTGCGGGTAAGGGATCAGGATTTACTTCGCCATCTAATAACGTTCCAAGTGGCGATTCTTTTGATATCGATTATGTTGCTCACGAAATGGGGCATCAGTTAGGAGGAAATCATACATTTTCAAATAAATCGGAAGGAAGTAATGTTAATGTAGAACCAGGAGGAGGAACTACAATAATGGGATATGCAGGGATTACAAGCGATAATGTTCAAATGTCTTCGGATGCCTATTTCCATTACAAATCCGTAGATCAGATTTTAACAAATTTGGAAGGTAAGCCTGCTACATGTGGTACATCAGAAAATATTACTAATAATACACCTCCTGTAATAGCAGCGCTTACATCATATACAGTTCCTAAAGGAACCGCTTATTATCTTGATGCATCAGCAACAGATGCAGAAGGAGATGCAGTTAATTATACTTGGGAACAAACAAATAGTGTTACCGGACTAGCTTCAATTTCCGGAGACACAGGATGGGGATACAATACACAGGGTGCTTTGACTAGATCCCGTTTTGGAACAGCTAGTGGAAGAAGGTATTTCCCAAGCCTTCCTCTAGTGATGAATGGAATTCTTACCAATAAAACAGACGCAGCAAATAATCCAAATCCAAACTGGGAAACTGTATCTTATGTTCCTAGGACTTTGAGCTATGCTGTAACCGTTAGAGATCAAAATGCACAAAGACCAATGTTGTCTTCTTCAGAAGTTAATACGGTTATTGGTAATGATGGGCCTTTTAAATTTAACGGACTTACCTCATCATCAGTACTTTATAAAAATGCTAATAACATTATTCAGTGGGAAGTAGCTAATACAAATGCAGCTCCTTACAATTCACCTACTGTAAAGATAGATTACACTTCTGATAACGGTACAACCTGGACAGATTTGGTTGCTTCTACTCCTAATACAGGTAGCTTTACAGTGCAGATGCCAAACACCATTACAACACCAATTAAGTTGAGAATATCATCTATTGGTAACGTTTTCTATGCTGTTTCTCCTCAGGTTACTGTTGCAGATGCACCTACTTCTACCACTGCAGCACCAACAGGGCTTACTACAATAAATACAGAAGTATTTAAAACAACAGCAAGAGTTTCATGGAACAGTGTACCTGGAGCATCTTATTCTGTTAACTATAGAAAACAAGGAACTTCAAACTGGTCAAATACAACAAGTACAACAAATTCGGTTATATTAACAGGTCTTGAAGATGAAACAAATTATGAAGTACAGGTTGCTGCTGTTGTAAACAGTGTTCCTGGAACATTCTCTAATAATTATATATTTAAGACAAACGGCTTAAAGACTGGAATTGATTACTGTTTAATGAACTCAGGAACATCTTATGTAGGAGCAATCAGAAAAATAACAGTATCTAACCTTGTTTACGACGACCCTTCATTAAGATCATATAAAGATCTATCTGAGGATCCTAGTAAGATTGTTAACCTGGTTCAGGGAACAGCCTACACCATTACACCTGTGGTAAGACAAGCGTTTAGTAGCTCAAATGTACCTTTAAATGTTTCTGTTTGGATTGATTACAATAGAAATGGAGTATTTGAACTATCTGAAAGAGTAGTTACTGTTTCAGGACTTGTCCCTCCAGGAAGTGTGAGCTTTGGAGCGCAAAACTTTACAGTACCTTCAACAACATATGCTGGAGACAAACTTTTAAGAATGAGAATTGTTACCAAGTATAACACTGGTGCTTTAGCTAGTGCATGTGGAGACATTACAACAGGAGGTGGTTCAGTAATGGATCTGCCTGTGAAAATTACAGGTACTCTTGCTGTAAACGAAACAAAAGATGTAAAATCATCTGAAATTTCGATTTACCCGAACCCTGCAGATACTTTCGTAGAAGTTAAAAATCTGAAAGGAAAAGCAGATTATAAAATCTACACTGCTGATGGAAGATTAGCTCAGGAAGGACAGATTGATGGACAAAGAATTAATGTTGCTTCATTAATCAAAGGGATGTATGTGATCACTATCAAAGATGATAAAAATACTTACAATACGAAGCTTATCAAAAAATAAGCAGACGATATACCAATAAGAATGGCCGGGCATTTGCCCGGCCATTTTCTTTTGCTAAATTAAAGTAAAACAGAATATTAACATAAGTTTCATGTTTCGTTCAAAAAAATTAACTTTACGGGGACAAAAATAATTGGAATGCGAAAGACAATTTCTGTGAAAAAACCGGATTTTAGTGTATCATCTCATGAAAGAGAGATTTACAATTTTGAAAAAGATGGTCTTGAACTCAAATCATCCTATGAAAAAAAAGATGTAAAAGATGAATCATTAACGCAGACTTCTCCAGGAATTGCTCCCTATCTGAGAGGGCCGTATTCTACCATGTATGTTCAGAAGCCATGGACCATCCGTCAGTATGCGGGATTTTCCACTGCCGAAGAATCCAATGCCTTCTATAGGAGAAACCTTGCCGCAGGTCAGAAAGGCCTTTCAGTTGCATTTGACCTTGCAACACACAGAGGATATGATTCCGACCATTCAAGGGTGGTAGGAGATGTAGGAAAAGCAGGAGTAGCCATCGACTCTGTGGAAGACATGAAGATCCTTTTCAATGAAATTCCACTGGATCAGATTTCAGTATCCATGACCATGAACGGTGCTGTACTTCCTATTCTGTCTTTCTACATCGTAGCGGCAGAAGAGCAGGGGGTAAAACAGGAACTGCTTTCAGGAACTATTCAGAATGATATTTTGAAAGAATTCATGGTGAGAAATACTTACATCTATCCGCCGGCACCTTCTATGAAGATCATCGCAGATATTTTTGAATATACTTCTCAAAACATTCCGAAATTCAACTCTATTTCCATTTCCGGATACCATATGCAGGAAGCAGGTGCTACACCGGTACTTGAAATGGCTTACACGCTGGCAGATGGTCTTGAGTATGTAAGAACAGGAATAAAAGCAGGAATGAACGTAGACGATTTCGCTCCAAGGCTTTCTTTCTTCTGGGCAATCGGGATGAATCATTTCATGGAAATTGCGAAAATGCGTGCTGCAAGATATATCTGGGCAACCCTTTTAAAACAGTTTAATCCTCAGAATCCAAAATCTCTGGCGTTAAGAACCCATTCACAGACTTCAGGATGGTCTTTAACAGAGCAGGAGCCTTTCAATAATATTACAAGAACAGCTATTGAAGCCTTATCTTCAGCATTAGGAGGAACGCAGTCTCTTCATACCAACGCACTGGATGAAGCCATCGCCCTTCCTACAGATTATTCGGCAAAAATTGCAAGAAATACACAGATCATTCTTCAGCAGGAAAGCGGAATATGTGATGTGGTAGATCCGATGGGTGGAAGCAACCTCGTGGAAAGCCTTACTCAGCAAATGATTGAAGAGGCGATGAGGTATATTGATGAGGTAGAGCAGGAAGGAGGAATGACCAAAGCCATCGAAGCCGGAATTCCAAAAATGAGAATTGAAGAAGCTGCCGCGAAAAAACAGGCTAAAATCGACAGTGGTGAGGAATTCATTATCGGAGTCAATTCATTCAAATCCTCACTGAAGCAGGATCAGATTGAAATCTTAGACATTGACAATACCGAAGTTCGCAGAAAACAGATTGAAAGACTGAATACAATCAAAGCAGAAAGAAATACTGAAGCTGTAGAGCAAATCCTGAACGAAATCCGCGAAAGCGCTAAGACAGGAAAAGGAAACCTGCTGGCATTATGCATCGAAGCAGCCAGAAGAAGAGTTACCCTTGGTGAGATGAGCGATGCCATGGAAGAAACATTCGGAAGATATAAAGCAAATATTAAAACAATCTCTGGTGTATACGCAATGAATGCCGGTAAAAATGAATACTTTGAAAAAGCCCTTCATCTGACTCAGAAATTTGAAGAAGAAGAAGGACGCCGCCCAAGACTTATGGTCGCTAAAATGGGACAGGATGGTCACGACAGAGGTGCTAAAGTTGTAGCCACAGCATTTGCAGATATGGGATTTGACGTGGATGTTGCTCCATTATTCCAGACCCCTGAAGAAGTGGCGAAACAGGCTGTAGAAAATGATATCCACATTTTAGGTGTTTCTTCATTAGCCGCCGGACACAAAACATTAGTTCCGCAGGTTGTTGAAGAATTATCCAAACTGGGAGCAGATGATATTACCATCGTTGTGGGAGGAGTAATTCCGCAGCAGGATTATGAATTCCTGTATGCCAATGGGGCAGATTTTATTTTCGGACCAGGAACCAATCTTCCGAAATGCGCAGTGGAAATTTTAGAAAGATTTTTAGAAAAATAATCAGAAAAGCTTTAATTTCAGGTTGAAATTAAAATGCAACCTATGAATCTGAAAAATATAATAAAGCCTGCAAGGAAAAAACTGTTTCTTCTTGTAGGCTTATTTATTATCGCTGGTGTTGTCCTGTTAGCGTCTGGAAACGAAAGTATATCCATACAAGACTCAAAAATTGTGGCAGATACTTCTTTGGTAAGAAAACATTTAACAGCTCTTACCCAAACACCGCAATTTAGAAACTATAAAAATATAGACCAGCTAAATGCGGTTGCAGACTATATCCATCAGACTTTTAATACGTATGGTGACAGCACCGCTTACCAGGAATATAAAGTAGATGGAAAAATATATAAAAACGTAATCACTTCCTTTGGAACAGAAAATAAAAAAAGAATTATCATAGGGGCTCATTACGATGTCTGTGGAGATCAGCAGGGTGCAGATGATAACGCCACCGGAGTTACAGCGCTTTTGGAGCTGGCAAGAATGTTGAAAGAGCAAAAATTGAAGTACAGAGTAGATCTTGTAGCCTACACATTGGAAGAACCTCCTTATTTCAGGACCGAAAACATGGGAAGTTATGTCCATGCAAAATACTTAAAAGACAACAATATCGATGTGTATGGAATGGCCAGCGTGGAAATGATCGGCTATTTCAGAGATGAGAAAGGATCGCAGAGCTTTCCTTTAGGAATCCTTTCGTGGTTTTATGGAGATAAAGGAGATTTTATTACTCTGGTTAAAAAGTTCAGTGGGGCAGGCCCATTTGTAAAAAACTTTATCAACAATTTTAAAGGTTCAGGGCAGATTAAAACCGAAACATTTTCAGCCCCCAAATTTGTTGCAGGAATAGACTTTTCCGATCATCTTAACTATTGGAGTTTTGATTTCCCCGCACTCATGATCACTGATTCATCCTTTTTCAGAAATAAAAATTATCATGAACCCACAGACACTCTGGAAACCCTCGATACAAAGAGAATGACAAAGGTTGTTGATGCCATTTTTCTCAGCATTATTCACCTTAAGTGAAAAAAAATATTTTGATTTTCAGAAAAATGTATATATTTGCACCTGAAAATCAAGTTTAACCAATAAAAAACAACGAAGCAATGTTCAGAACAAAACAGAATTCTACAGTTGGATTGCCACTTATGGTGGTAGGGCTTCGCGGTTTGGTACATTCTTAGAATAACAGTACAATGAAATATCAAAACCCGAAGTCGTAGAGATTTCGGGTTTTTTATTGCGCAATATTTCAAACTTCAAGTTTCCCCGAAATCTTTTTTAGTGTCATTAAAGACAAAATAGGATGAAGTATATTACTCAGAACTATTATTGTCTATTATTAATCCATTCAACTAGTGTTTTAGTTGATTGAAAGTTGTGTGAGATAAAATAAAAACATTTATGATCTCACATCATACTTCTGTGAACAATGGAAAATGATAACCTTCTGTTCTCCCGCCTGAGAAGCGTGAGAAGCAGAAAAAGAACAATTAGAAAAGATGTAGAAAGGCAGATAAGAGCAAAATACGAACGTAGTAGAGAACTCTGGAAAATAAGAAAAAATCTTCCGTTGATGCCATTGGATAAACCCTATCAAAAAGGATTTGTAAGATTCTTTGTAGTAAGAAATGATGTAAAACAATCCAAAGACAGAGATTTTTTCGAAGGAATTTTAAAGAAGATCAATACCTATATGTATTCTGATAACCGAAAATTTCTAAAAAAGAAAAGAAAATTTGGAAGGAAAATATATGTAGAAAGAGAGCAGAAGCTCAGGTATATTACTTCATTTTCCTGGAATTATCCAAAATTAGAACTTACCGATAGAGAAAGACAATACTTTGAAAAGAAAGAAGATTATTACCCTGTCCGTAAGATATTCGGAACCTACTACCAATTTACTGAACCACGGAGATTTACTCTGAGGGTAAAACCCAATATGATTACCCATTACAAACCCCTGGATTTGGAGCTGGAAAAAGAATATGCGGCGCTGGATTCCTATTTGGGACAGCATAAGGTAATAGGGATTATTCACAAGACTATTTTATGTAAGTCGAATCCATGGAAAGAAACGTATCAAAGAAAACTTATCAAAAGCAGGAAATATGTTACCTGCACAATGTCTGCAACAGAGATTGCAGAAAGCTTAGAGGACTTATAAGTCCAACTGTTATTTAAAACAAAAACAATGGGAAATTTAAAACTAAAAGAAAAAGATATATTAAAACTGGGCTATCCAAATAACCAAAGCGTAAACGTAGCCCTGGAAGTTATGAAAAGAAATTTTGCAACGAAGAATATTCACCACGTAAAATCTCTTTTAAAGGAAATCCTGCTGAATCCGGAAGAATTTGAAAAAGATCTCACCTTCGGACAAATTGCAGAAACCTTGCTTTCATCCAAAAAAACAGAAAAAAGAATGCTGAATTCACAGCGTGCTTCCTTTCAGATTTTTGGTACCAACATTTCAGAAGAGGCAAAAAATCAGTTATACACTGCTTTGAAACTGCCAATTTCTACTCAGGGAGCATTAATGCCCGATGCCCACAGCGGCTATGGACTTCCCATCGGAGGTGTCTTGGCGGTGGAAAATGCAGTAATCCCTTACGGAGTAGGAATGGATATAGGCTGCAGAATGAGCCTCAGTATTTTGGATACACCCGTTTCATATCTTGAAGGAGCAAGAGATAAATATGAAAAAGCGCTTGCCGAACACACAAAATTCGGAATGTATGAGACTCATAAATCTCACATAGACCATGAGATATTTGAAAGAGATACATTCGATATGATCCCGATCTTAAGGAGATTAAAGGGAAAAGCCATCAAACAGATGGGATCCTCAGGCGGAGGAAATCACTTTGTGGAATTCGGAGAAGTGGAAATCACTGAAGAAGACGAACAGATTGGCCTGCCTAAAGGAAAATATCTGGGAATACTTTCTCACAGCGGTTCAAGAGGCCTGGGGGCGGAAATCGCACAGTATTATTCAAGAATGGCTACAGAGCAATGTCCGTTACCGAAAGAAGCACAAAACTTCGCATGGCTGGATTTGAGTACCCATCTTGGATTGGAATACTGGACAGCAATGAATCTGGCCGGAGATTATGCTTCAGCCTGTCATGATGATATTCACAGAAGGCTGGTAAAAGCCGTTGGTGGAAGAGTAAAAGCCAGAATTGAGAACCATCACAACTTTGCCTGGAAAGAAATCCATAACGGTAAAGAAGTGATTGTTCACCGAAAGGGTGCTACGCCTGCCAATGAAAATGAATTAGGAATGATTCCTGGATCAATGACAGCAAAAGGATTCATTGTTCGCGGAAAAGGAAATCCGGGATCTCTGAACTCCGCATCTCATGGTGCAGGAAGAGCACATTCCAGAGGAGAATGCAGAAGCCTTTTCACTCAGCATGATATCAAAAAAGAATTGAAGCTTAAGAATGTCACACTGATGGGCGGAAATGCTGAAGAAGCTCCTATGGCTTACAAAGATATTAATGAAGTGATGAATGCACAAAGTGAGCTGGTAGATATTCTGGGAACATTCCAGCCGAGAATTGTGAGAATGGACAAATAATTAGCCTGATACCTTACAACCTTATAGGTTTCAATGTAAGGTTTAATCAGGAAACATTTAAAAACAAAAAAAATGGGAGCACCACATAACATAAAAAGATACGGTGAAGTCTGGCCGGAATTCAGAATTCGGTTCGGACTCGAAATTTTAAATCAATTAAAAGATAAAGTCATTATATCAGGGGGCTGGGCGTGGCATTTTATGTCGGAAAAAGGACATACGGAATACAAACATGCCCATGACCACAAGGATATTGATGTTTTTGTAAAAAAAGAAAATGTAGCAGAAGTAGTTATCATTCTTCAGCAGAAAGGATTCCAGAAAGTCTGGACCCGATATGACCATCTGCCAAGTGAAGAAAACTTTCGCAGGTATGAAAAAACGGTTGAGCTGGAAAATGAAAAACTTTACAGAATTACCATAGATTTCTTTGAAAGAGATGATCTAGAGACATTAGAAACCAATGGTTTTACCGTTGTGAGGCCTGATATTTTACTTTCTTTTTACAGAAATATTCACTCCAGTGATAAATGCTGGGCAGTGATGGCCGCAAAAGAACTATTACAAAAGGGAATAAATCCGGTAGGAAACCCTTTATTAAGCAAAATGCCAACATAAAAAATGGAAAAATTAATACAGATCACTTCAGGAAGAGGTCCTTTAGAATGCCAGTGGGTAGTAGCCAGGGTTCTGAAGACTTTTCTTGAAGAGGCAAAACAAAATACAATAGAATACGAAATCATTCATCGTGAAAACGGTGATGAAAATCTCACTTTGAAATCAGTGACTGTGCTTTTAACAGGAAAAGACCTAACCCCATTCTTAAAAAACTGGCTGGGAAGCGTCTGCTGGATTGGAAAAAGTACCTTCAGGAAGCTGCATAAAAGAAGCAACTGGTTCATCGGAATTTTTGAACTGGAAAATGTAAAAATGATTGATTTCAATGAAAAAGATATCCGGTTTCAAACAGCGAGAAGCCAGGGAAGCGGAGGACAAAACGTAAACAAAGTGAATACTGCAGTGCGTGCCACTCATATTCCCACTAAAGAAACTGTTTTTGTACAGGATTCCCGTTCACAGCTTGAGAATAAAAAACTATCCATTAGCAGATTAAAAGAAAAGGTAACGGCAGTTTATATCCAACAGCTGGAAAGAAAGCTGAAAGAAACCTGGGCACTTCAAATGCAGGTAGAACGCGGAAATCCGGTTCGTACATTTTCAGGAACAGATTTTAAAAAGAATTATGAAGACAAGACATTCAAAAAACAAAGGAATGCCTTGAAAAATGACCTTAAAAACTACAAAAATGACCTTAACTAAAAGCAAATATTATTTTGAAGCATTAGACTATTTTCCATTCAATCTTTCTGAATGCCTGGATGCGCTGAACTACGCACTGTCTTATGAGCCTGAAGATGCAGACAGCCTGTGTCTGATGGGAAGAATATATTCCGAAGAACTGAAGGATTATGAAACAGCAAAGAAATACTTTGATGAAGCCATGCAGAGTAACATTTCAAATATCAATATTCCCAAATATTATATTGAATGTCTTTTGAATAATGAAGATTACAAAGAAGCAGAAAAACTGATTGAATTCGCTCTGAAATTAAAAGGAATAGATAAGTCGGAAATTCTGAACTGCATGTCTCTTCTTCATGAAAGAAACTTTGAATACAAGCAGGCTTTAGGAATTCTTAAAGAAGCCAAAAAATTTGCTTACACCCGCGCTGCACTTGAAGTGATTGAAGACAGAGAAAAATTAGTCAAAGGAAAGGTTACCAGAACACGAACCGTAAAAAAGGCAGAATAATCTGGCTTTTGACTTATAATAGAAATAGTGTGACTGCCTCAAAAGCTAAATCATTTGATTTTTGTCATTCTGACGAAGAAAGAATCCCATTGATAACAATAAACATGAGATTCTTTACTCCATTTTATTTCATTCAGAATGACAATTTTGAGGCAGTCTTATTTCTTATTAACGGAGATAAGATAATCATACACCATTTGATGCTGGTCATCAGTAAGCTTAGCCTTTGGAGCCATTCTGCTTAAAGTGTTGATCCATCCTTTGTCATCATGCTTGGTAGGTTCCGGCAGCTTATGACATTTTGCACAGGAATTTTCGAAAATCGTTTTTCCTTGTGCCAGCTGCTCAGATGAGGTATATTTGGGCCCTGTAACAGCCACACTTTTTGGTCCGCACGATACCAGTAATGCGGATGCTGCAATACCTGTTAAAATGAATTTTTTCATATCCTATGATTTTGTTTGATGATTATTTCTTCACAGAAACAATATAATCATAAACCCATTGATGCTGTTCATCCGTTAATTTTGCTTTTGGAGCCATAGAATTCATGATTCCTACCCACTGTACAGGATTGTGTGAAGCAGGATCAGGTAATTTATGACATCTTCCACAAGAGTTTTCAAAGATTGTTTTCCCCTGTGCAATCTGTTCCGCAGTAGATGTTGAAGTACCTGGAGCAGCACTGGATGTAGCAGCTTTCGGCGTACAGGAAACCAGCAAAATTGCAGTAAACGATGCCGCAGCGATGAGTTTTTTCATGTTTCTTTTTTGATATATAACAAATGTAATAAATTCCTTCAGCCTTTGATACAAGCTGTTCTAGTTTTAATTTAGAAGAAATAAAAATTAAATCAATGAAAAATTGCAATATTAAATCAAACAATTTTAGTCTTTTAGCCGATCAATATAAGCCGGGTATTGACCATTCGCATTTTAATTGTTAATTTTGAATCAATGAAATTTTCTACAGAAGAGTTAATAGAGGGAATACAGTCAGGAAACAAACGCCTGATTGCAAAAGCTATTACATTGGTTGAAAGTAAAAAAGCAGAACACAGAGTACAGGCGGAAGAACTTTTGAAGAAAATTATGCCTCTTACCGGAAACTCTGTGAGAGTAGGAGTAACGGGAGTTCCCGGAGCAGGAAAATCTACTTTTATAGAAAACTTCGGACGCCTCGTAATTGCACAAGGCAAGAAAGTGGCTGTTCTCGCTATTGATCCTAGTTCGGCCATCAACAAAGGAAGTATTTTGGGAGATAAAACCAGAATGGAGGAGCTTGCCAAAGAAGAAAACGCATTCATCCGTCCTTCTCCCAGCTCAGGATTTCTTGGAGGAGTAGCCAATACTACTTTTGAAACCATGATGATCTGCGAGGCTGCAGGATACGATTATATTTTAATAGAAACCGTAGGAGTAGGGCAGTCTGAAGTACTGGTAGCTGATATTACTGATGTTTTTTTATTCCTTAAAATCATTGGGGGAGGAGACGAACTTCAGGGTATTAAACGAGGAATTATGGAAATGGTTGACCTTATTTTTATCAATAAAGTGGATCAGGATAACCTTCAGAAAGCGAAAAATACAAGACTTGAACTGAAAAGAGCTTTAGATTTCATTCCCCCTAAAGAAAAAGGCTGGAAGATCCCTGTGCTATTAGGATCTGCTCTTCATAACGAAGGATTACAGGAAGTCTATGATACAATATTCGAATTTATTGACCTCAAAAAGAAAAGCGGCCGTTTTGAAGAAATCCGCGTTCAGCAGGCTGAAAAACGATTTGAATATTGGGTTCAGGAATATATTTTATCCCTGATGAAAAAGAGTGATGCATTAGAAGAAGCTTATCACATGCATAAAAAAAATGCTTCAGCTATGATTTCCAATCCAAGTACTGAAGCAAAATTATTTGTTGAGAAGTTCTTATCTAACGAAAACAGGGATTAAGGTTTCTCTTTTTCCTGCTTTATCTCCGTTTTTGAAACATATCCGTCATAAGTAATTGGTTGTCTGTCGTTACTTCTCATAGAAACGAAAGCCTTACCGTTTTTAAAAATTTCTATATTTACTTCATCTACATTTCTTGCATCTTTAGGCTTGAATTTTAAAGTCCAGGTTCCCTTTTTATTCTGAGTTTTAGTTACGGTAAAATCTTTTGAAGTAAATCGGTAGCTGTTATCACTTGTGTTTCCGTAAGTTGGATTGAAAAGTCTTCCAAAATAGGGTAATACCACATCCAGTGTATTTTTACTGACATCAATGGTATAGTCTCCATTCAGATTCAGCATTCTTGTTGCAGTAGAATTAGGCATTGAGTTCATGACATTAATAACATCATAATTCGTAGGATTGGCTCTTTGTGCATAGAAGGTAAACTCCTGGGAATTCACCAAAGTGTCTACTGTTTTCGGATCTAATGAACCTTGTGAAGCACAGCTCTGAAATAAGAACAGGAATCCAAAAATCATCAGTAAAGAAATATACTTTTTCATAATGATATAATTATTAAATTTAAACAGCAAAATGTATGCAAATATATTCTTTCTGAAATATTTTGGAATAAAAATTGTTAATGTTGAATTATTAACACTCAAAATATGAAAGTTACACATCTATTAGGAATGGGAGCTATTGCTCTGTCGGCTGTTGCCTGTACTACAAACCCTATTACGGGCAGGTCTTCTTTACAGCTGGCCAACAATTCGGAAATTTTAACAATGTCTTCACAGGAATACAGAACGACATTGTCTAAAGGTAAAGTAATTACCGGTACGGCAGATGCAAAGAGAGTGGTAAATGTAGGAAACAGAATTAAAAATGCAGCAGAAAGATATTATCAGAGTATTGGAAGATCAGCGGATCTTGCAAGTTATAGCTGGGAATTCAATCTTTTGCAAAGCAATGAGCTGAACGCCTGGTGTATGCCTGGTGGAAAAGTAGCAGTTTATACCGGAATATTACCGGTAACAAAAGATGATAACGGACTTGCCGTAGTAATGGGACATGAAGTTTCTCACGCACTGGCAGGCCACGGAAACGAAAGAATCTCTCAGGCAATGGTAGCTCAGTATGGAGGTGCAATCCTGGGAGGAACAATATCAAATTCACAATGGGCAAGTGTTTTCCAGAAGGTGTATCCTATCGGTTCACAGGTTGCTTTATTGAAATATGGAAGAGGTCAGGAATCTGAAGCCGATGAAATGGGTCTTTACCTGATGTCTATGGCAGGATATGATCCGAGAGCGGCCATTCCTTTCTGGAACAGAATGGAAGCAGCATCTACAGGAGCAAGGCAGCCTGAGTTCTTATCTACCCACCCGAATCCGGAAACAAGAATTTCAGATATCAATAAGGATCTTCCGAAAGCATTGCAATATTATAAGGCTGCGGGAGGTAAAATATAATTAGAATTTTAATCTTGAGTAAGGCCTTATTAAATTTTTAGTAAATTTGGTAAGGCTTTTTTATAAATCACCTAAACACAATATTATGAAGAGTTTATCAATTACCGGACTTATACTTTTAGCAGTTTCTGCATTGCTTTTTTATCTTACAACTGATTTTGCCGTAGAACAAATAAAAATTTCCCACATTATGGGAATAATGGCAGGAGTTGGAATAGGTCTTATCATTGGAGGAATGGTAGGGTATCTAAGCAAAGGAAGTGCTATGAAAGCGGAACAGAAGAAAAAAGAATTCAAACAGTTGCAGAAAGACAAAGAAGAGCTTGAAAAACAGGCTGCAGAAATTGCAAAACGCCAGGCTGAGCTTGAAGAGCAAAATAGAAACCCTCAAATTTAAATTTGAGGGTTTACAGTTGTTATTTTCGATAATTTATTAGAATTTATATCCTAAACCTACCATAAAAAGGTTAGGTCTGTTGTCATATCTGATTTCCGAACCGGAAACTTTGTTGATGAAGTTTCTTTCGTCTTTACTGAAAGCGCCTTCATATCTTGCATTTACAATAAGCTTTTTAATTTCAAGCTGTGCTCCAAACTGATAGCCTACGGTAAAATCATTTTTAGCATTTTCTTTGAAATCGTTGTAAGTATTGTCTTTGTTTAAGTTAAAACTTCCTACAGGTCCTACAAAAACCCCAAGCATATTCCCCAGAAGGTTATATCCTAAAAGAACAGGAACATCAATACGGTTGCTTTTTACATCAAATGTAGTATTTTCCGTAGTAAACTCATTTTTAAAGTGAGTATAATAGATCTCCGGCATCACAAACAATGAAGTAGGAAGACCTACTTTTAATGAAAGCCCAACGTTGAAACCTACATTATTTTTACCTGTTCCGGCAATCGCATCATTCACTGTTCCTTTAATATTGGACCAGGAAGGTGAGCCTATCGGAAAAATTAAGTTGGCTTTACCTGCCAGTGAAATCTGTGCAGAAGCCCACATTGAAAACCCTAATAACGCTATACTAAGTACCTTTTTCATTATCGTCTATTTTTGTATTTGTCGTTTCAATCGTTTTATTATTCTCAAGTAAATATTCTCTCAGCTCTTTAAAAAGTTCTGAAGAATAAACGAAGTCAATCAGATTTTTATTGCCTGCAGTAATAAGAATGTCTTTGTTTCCTTCCCATTCTTTAATTCCCAGCCTTAGGTATACAATTTTCTCACCAATCGTCATTACAGAGTTCATATCGTGGGTATTGATGATGGTGGTGGTGTTGTATTCTTTTGTGATTTCGTAAAGAAGATCATCGATTACTTTTGAAGTATAGGGATCAAGTCCAGAATTGGGCTCATCACAAAACAGATATTTGGGATTGTTCACAATAGCTCTCGCAATAGCGACCCTTTTCTGCATTCCTCCCGAAATTTCAGAAGGGTATTTTTTGTCGGCTTTATCAAGATGTACTCTTCCTATTACCTCAAAAACCCTTTTCTTTTTTTCTCTGTAGGTAAGATTGGTAAACATGTCAAGAGGAAACATGATATTTTCTTCCACAGTTAAGGAGTCAAATAAAGCACTTCCCTGGAATACGGTCCCGATTTCTGAACGTAGATGCTGTTTTTCATCTCTGGTCATGGTATTGATATCCTTACCATCAAACAGGATTTCTCCGGAAGACGGCATGTAAACATTCAACAAACTTTTTAAAAAAACAGTTTTCCCGGAACCACTCTGCCCAATGATTAAGTTTACCTTTCCTTTATCAAATGAGGTTGAAATTCCCTTAAGTACTTCAACTTCATCAAAACTTTTCTTAAGATCTTTTACCTCAATCATCAGCTTAATATTAATTGGGTTAAAATTAATTCAGAAATGATAATGAATACCATTGTCCACACCACTGCCTGCGTACTGGCTCTACCTACTTCCAAAGATCCTCCTTTCACAAAATATCCGAAATAAGAAGGTACTGTTGCAATAATAAAGGCGAAGACTGTTGTTTTGGTAAATGCATAGTAAATAAACAAATTAGGCATATACATTTGAATACCCGTAATATAGTCGTTCTCCGTCCAGTTTCCTGTTAAAATTCCGGCAATATACCCTCCAAGAATACCAAATACAATACTGATGGCAATAAGGAGAGGATTAAAAAGCATACAGGCGATGATTTTCGGAAAGATCAGGAAGTTGGGTGAGTTTACTCCCATAATATCCAGTGCGTCAATTTGTTCTGAAACTCTCATCGTTCCGATACTGGAAGCAATATAGGATCCTACTTTACCGGCCAGAATAAGGCTGATAATGGTAGGCGCAAATTCCAATACCAATACCGCTTTTGTAGCATATCCTACAAATGACGGCGGAATAGGGAATGAAGAAGCATCAAAGTTGTTGAACATCTGAATAGCAACTACAGCCCCCACGAAAATTGAAGTGAAGACTACGAGCCCGAAAGAATTTACTCCCAAATCATTAATTTCTCTCATAAACAGCTTCCAGAAAACCCTCATTTTCTGAGGTTTCTGCAGGGATTTTCCCAAGAGGATAATGTATTCCCCTATCGCTGTGAAAAACTTTTTTAACATACTGCTAAATTAGACTTTTTTATTTAATTGGGCTAGAGTCAAGAATAAGACCAAAGCTTAGTTTTGTGTTAAAATTATTTCGATGTTTATCCTGTCCCGCTTTTTATTTCGCATTTTTATCTCCTCCAATGACTAATAAAACGGTTTTTAAAATAATGACCAGATCGAGCACGAAACTCCAGTTCCTTACATAGAAAGCATCAGCCAGAACTCTTTTTTTCATTTCTACTTCTACATCTCCGAAGTCACCACGCAGTCCATTGGCCTGTGCTAATCCTGTAATACCCGGATTAACCCTGCTTCTTAAGCTGTATCTTCCGATTTTGGGTTTGTAATAATTGTCAACCGCCAGCATATGGGGGCGTGGCCCTACTACAGACATCTCACCTTTCAAAACATTAATAAATTGAGGAAGTTCATCAAGACTGGTTTTTCTTAAAAACTTACCCACTTTGGTAATTCTGGAGTCATTTACGGATGTGGTTTTGGTGGTAGATTCATCATTGACAACCATTGTTCTGAATTTAATACAATTAAAAACCTCTTCATGAAAACCATATCTTTTCTGAAGGAAAAAAACAGGGCCTTTGGAAGTTGTTTTGATCAAAATCGCAATGATTGGAAATACCCATGAGCAGATTAAAACCAATATAATAATAGAAAAGAAAATATCAAATGTTCTTTTCATCAGGAAATTAGAATAATAATCTAATGGATATCTGGCCTGATTAAGTACTGGCTGGGTTTGTATATATCCAAGGTCATAAAGGAAAAAATCGCTTTGTGTAATGCTTGGGATTAATGAAATATGAATCTTATTATCCTCAGCCAGTCTGAAAATTTCATTTTCTAGAGTTTCATCATAGGAGTTTTCCATAGATAAAAATAAGGTATGAATTCCGTTTTTTTTCCAGAAAGAAACCAGTTCATTGATCCTGACGCCTGAATATTCGTATTCGAATATTCTGTATCCATAGTCTTTACGTTCTGTAAAGATATTTTTAAGAATTTCTGTGGAGTGGCTGTCTCCCAAAAACATGACATTCCTGTAATTCGCTCCAAGGGATCGTAAATACTTGATTGCGAAATACACTAATGATTTCACAAGGAAGATGGAAATAAAAAGGTAAAGAGAAAGCCAGTAAATATCCGAATTGAAAAATACATTATTACTTACCTTTCCTATAAGCAGCACACCCAGTATAAAAAAAAGGAAATGGATTAAGAGGCGTTCAAGAAACAGGGTATAAGTAAGATTCCTCGGAATATTATATATTTTTGTTCTACCGCTCAGCAGCACCCAGAACAAAAACAACAGCATGAGAGAGAAACTATTCTGATACCAGGTTTCTTCATTATATTTTAAACTTTCGTTTCTGCTTATAAAAAAGAATATGAAGATAGATGCAATAACCATGAGGTCAAGCAACATAATGATTGATTTCAGGTATCTGGAGTATCGAATTCTCTGCATCTATCGGTATTATAGCGGATAAGCTTGGCTAATTTACATTTTTTTACGGTATATTCAGATATTTGTGAGTCTGAACAGAAGCTTGCCATTCAGGGTTTTCCAGGATGAAATCTGTAATCTTAGGATACATATCATTTCTTTTGCTCCATTCACTCTGAAGATAAAGCTTACAGTTTTCAGAAACTTTTGCAGCCTGTTCCTGAGCAAAAGTAAAGTCATGCTGATTGAAAATGATTACTTTAAGCTCATTAGCCTTTTGATAAATTTCTTCTTTAGGAAGCCCGGTTTTCTTTGGTGAAAGAGTAATCCAGTCAAGCTGTCCGCTCATAGGATAAGCTCCTGAAGTTTCGATATGTACTATACAGCCCAATTCTTTCAGTCTGGAGGTCAGGATATCTAAATTCCACATTAAAGGTTCACCGCCAGTCAACACTATTGTTTTACAGTGTTTAGCCGCAGTTTCTGCAATTTCCTCAGCATTCATCAGGGGATGAAGTTCCGGATCCCAGCTTTCTTTTACATCACACCAGTGACATCCTACATCACAACCTCCCAGCCTGATAAAGTATGCTGCTTTTCCGGTGTGTGCTCCTTCTCCCTGTAAAGTATAAAAATGCTCCATCACAGGGAGCATTTTACCTTCTTTTAATAAAATATCTTCTTCTTTATTCATTTTAAAATTAGTCGTTATAGACCGAAGTTTTATAAGCAATGATGGTGTTTTTCATCAACATTGCTCTTGTCATTGGGCCTACACCTCCAGGTACCGGAGTGATCCAGCTTGCTTTTGCAGCACAGCTGTCAAAATCTACATCACCTGCAAGGTAATATCCTTTCGGAGAGTCATTATCTACTCTTGTAATACCCACGTCCACGATTACTGCTCCTTCTTTGATCATATCTCCTTTTAAGAAGTGAGGATCTCCCAAAGCGGTAATGACGATGTCTGCTTTTCTTGTATATTCTTCAATGTCTTTTGTGTATGAGTGCGTAAGGGTAACGGTAGAATTTCCAGGGAAATCTTTTCTCCCCATAAGGATACTCATCGGTCTTCCTACAATTTTACTTCTTCCGATAATGACACAGTCTTTTCCTTTTGTTTCAATATTGTATCTTTCCAATAATGTTAAAATCCCGAAAGGAGTTGCCGGTAAGAAAGTATCCATTTCAAGAGCCATTTTTCCGAAGTTTTCAGGGTGGAAACCATCTACATCTTTTCTAGGATCAATAGCGTTGATGATCTTCTCCTGATCAATCTGATCAGGTAAAGGCAGCTGAACGATAAATCCGTCTACTGCTTTAGATTTATTAAGCTCATCAATTTTTTCCAACAGTTCAGATTCAGAAACAGTGCTTGGAAACTTGATTAAGCTGGATTGAAATCCTACTTCCTCACAGTCTTTCACTTTAGAATTTACATAGGCCTTGCTTGCTCCATTATTTCCTACAAGAATAGCCACCAAGTGTGGAGCTCTTCTTTTGCTTGCGAGAATCTTTTCTACTTCAACCTTGATCTCTGCTTTTATTTCCTTGGATACTTTAAGTCCGTCAAGAATTTCTGCCATTTTTACTTTTTTACTTTATAGATTTACTTTTACTTTCTTTTTACTTACTATTTATTTTCTTTATAGTAATTGATCAATCCGTTGGTAGAGCTGTCATGAGAGCTTATAGCTTCATTATTTTCAAGCTCAGGAAGGATTTTATTGGCTAATACTTTTCCTAATTCCACTCCAAACTGGTCAAAGCTGAAAATATTCCAGATGACACCCTGAACAAAAATTTTATGTTCATACAGAGCAATCAGCTGTCCTAGTGAAAAAGGAGTTAATTCCTTGAATAATATGGAGTTAGTTGGAGTGTTTCCGTGGAAGACTTTGAAATTGATCAGTCGGTCTATTTCTTCGTCAGATTTTCCGGAATTTCTCAATTCTTCTTCCACTTCTTCTTCCAGTTTTCCAAAGGCAAGTGCTTCAGTCTGAGCGAAAAAGTTGGCTAATAATTTATCCTGGTGATCAGAAACATGGTTAGGGCTTTTTGCATAGGCAATAAAATCTGCAGGAATCAATTCTGTTCCCTGGTGGATTAATTGATAAAACGCATGCTGGCCGTTTGTACCTGGTTCTCCCCAGATGATTGGTCCGGTTTCATATTCTACGAATTCACCGCTTCTGTCTACACATTTTCCGTTACTTTCCATATCTCCCTGCTGAAGATAAGCTGCAAATCTGTCCAGATATTGAGAATAAGGCAGGATTGCATACGTTGTAGCAGCATAGAAATTACGATACCAGATTCCCAAAAGTCCCATTAAAACAGGAACATTTTCAGAGAATTCTGCCGTTTGGAAGTGCTGATCCGTATCATAAGCCCCTTTTAGAAGCTGTTCGAAATTTTCATATCCTACGGAAAGCACAATACTTAATCCAATGGCGCTCCAAAGGGAATATCTTCCGCCTACCCAGTCCCAGAACTCAAAAATATTTTCTTCTGCAATTCCGAACTTCTTAACTTCTTCAATATTAGTAGATAAAGCAACGAAGTGTTTCGCTACATCTTCCTGTTTTCCTGCTTTCAGGAACCAGTCTTTAGCTGAATTGGCATTCGTCATTGTTTCCTGAGTCGTGAAAGTTTTGGAAGCAATGATAAATAAAGTGGTTTCAGGATTTAAATCTTTCACCACTTCTGCGATATGATTTCCGTCTACGTTGGAAACAAAGTGAACGTTTAATCTTGTTTTAAAATGCTTTAAAGCCGAACAAACCATTACAGGACCCAAATCTGATCCTCCGATCCCGATGTTGACTACATCTGTAATTTCTTTTCCGCTGAAACCTTTATGTTCTCCTGAAATAATCTTCTCAGAAAAAGACTTCATATGCTCAAGAACTCTCTTGATCTGTGGTTTGATGTTTTCTCCATCTACGATAACTTCACGGCCGGAGAAATCTCTTAATGCCGTATGAAGAACTGCTCTTCCTTCTGTTTCATTGATTTTGTCACCAGAGAACATTTTGGAAATAGCATCTTTTAACTGGCTTTCCTCGGCCAACTGCAATAAAAGATCTTTTGTTCTGGAGTCGATCAGGTTTTTAGAATAATCAAAAAGATAGTTGTCCTTGTGTAGAGAAAATTCATTAAAACGGTTCGGATTATACTGGAAAAGAGTTCTAAGATCAAAGTCATTTCCACCGAAGTGTTCATCAAGTGCTTTCCAGCTGCTAGTTTGTGTTGGATTTATTTTTGATAGCATATTACAGAATTTTTATCGCTCATAAGATCATATATTGGATGAGAATAGCCCATCATCCATAATGATTTATTTCTGATTTGCAAATTTACGGAAAAATAAAACCTCAGATAAATTTGAAGATAATAAATAACGATTTTTTAAAAAAAACAAAACCTCAGAACAGATCTGAGGTTTGATAAAATGTGTTTTGTGACATGAATTTTCAATGTTATTCATCCATTTCTTTAAGAATGTTTTCAAGTTCTTTGGCACTCTTTCCGTAGATATACTTTGTCCATAAAACGATACTCGTTATGATTGCTAAAGTTCCGATGAGTACTGTGATAATTAATCCCTGTTGGTGAGAAGTGGTAAGTTCTGTAAGAGATTTTCCCTGTTTTTCCATCGTGTTATAAATAACCAATCCTACTGTTATCAGGAAATGGGGAAGTAATAAAAATCCGAAAGACTGATATCGTTCCATATTCAGACGAAGCTCATGATATATTTTCCAAAGACTGTTTTTGGTGTTTCCTGTGTAAAGTTCCGTCTGTTTATAAAATTTATAAAATCCTAGCAGATAGTATGATGAGATAACGACCATCATGGTATAGGAAACATAATAAATAATATACTGTGAAGATGGAAACTGAAACTGGAGAGGAAAAAAAGCGATAAGAATAATAGCAAGAATCTGCATGGGAAATTCTCTTTTCATATTTTTCTGAATCTTTTCTATAGGGTGTTTGCTTTCCTTTAATTGCTTTATGGTGTCAGGAATATGGACGTCACTGTCTTCTTTATTCCACTGTTCTTTTAATTGATCAAAATTCATAACCTGATTTTTTTATGATTTGCTGTATTTTATCTTTTGTTCTGTTAAGCTTTACGCGGGCATTACCTTCACTGAGTCCCAAGTTATTTCCTATTTCTTTGTGTGACATTCCTTCCATGAAATAAAATATGACGGCTTTTTCCAGAGAGTTCAGCTCCTGAACGGCACTGTAGAAAATTTCCAGCTGCCTGTCCTTTGCAGGGTTGTAATCCTCCTGCTGCACCTCAAAATGAGAAGGAGCATCCGTATGGTTATTGGATCTCTGTTTTTCCTTTTTTAAAAAGGTAATGGCGGTATTAATTGCAACCCGATACATCCAGGTAGAGAATTCACTGTTTCCCTTAAAATTCTGATAAGATTTCCAAAGCTGGATAAGAATTTCCTGCTGAAGGTCTTCCCTGTCCTCTACGGAATCTGCATAAATCCGTGAGGCTTTGTATAGAATGCCCTTGTGCTGATTGACAAGCTTTAAAAAAGTGGTTTCGTTTAAACTGCTCACAATTGTTTCATGGTTTGGTTATGGTTACAAGCCTGATACAGGTTTTACGGTAAACCCCTTTGCCTGAAGGAGAGGGATAATTCCGTTTTCACCCATAAGATGAGACCCTCCGACAGCAAATAAAGAGCTTTCTTTTTTCATCATATCCGGCATTATTTTTACCCAGTTTTGATTTCTATTGGTAAGCATAGCCTTTTCCTGGTGATCATTCATGAATCTTTCATCCTTAAAAAGACTGTAAAGGGATTGTACATTTTCATTTTTAAAAGCTTCAATCATCTGTGTGAACAATATTTGGTATTCTTTATCCATTTTCAATTGAGTAATGATGCTCTTCAGATCATAAGCTTCATTGATCGATTTCATCTGATCTTCTACTTTTTCAAGTCCTTTGATGCTTTTTTTATCTTTCATTGCTTTCTGAAGAAGTTCCATTTCGTAAAGTTTAACTTCGTTCTGAGGGCAGGGAATTGCTTTGGTAGAAAGAAGAGCATACAATGCCTGAGGGCTTGAAGAATCTATACTTTTCAAATCAGTTCCGTAATTGGCAAGAACTGTATTAAGTTCCCTGGCTTCTTCAGGTGAAAGCTGATCCGATATTTTTTTATCTGCTTTAAACATTTTTTGAAGTGACATCATTTCAGCAGCATCTGTATAGTTGATTTCCATGACAAAGTTTTCAGATTTCTCAAGAGCTTTCAGTACCTTAGGTTTAATCTCAAAATCTTTACTGCATAAGATATGAAAAGTCCCGGTAATATAAGAAGGCTTAGAAAGACCGTTCCCGGATACTTCCCAAAGCAGGCTGTTGTCTTTGTTTTTACTTTGTGCGTTGGCTGTTATAGAATTCAATGACAATAATGCCGCGAATCCAAGTTGTATTAAATTTTTCATTGTATTAATTTTTTGATTTTCTGTTCTTTTAAACAGTAGGTAAGACAGTTGTTTTAATCGTTACAGTTTTTTTCAAAAAAATAAAAACCTCCCGTAAACAGGAGGTTGTAAAATCTAAAATTATGATGATAACCAATTGGTTAGGATAGCTTTTTTATTCCTGGATTTTTGAATGTTCAGGTTTTGAAATTTTTCTTTTTCTTAAAAAATAGAGGATTGCAGCAGCAATCAATACCAGAGGCCACACATTGATAAGGCCCACTATAATTCTCTGAATCAGATAAAAGCCGTACACAAATCCATCTTTAGCATCATAAATGAAATTGTATTTATATTTATTGTCAATGCTTGTTGTATTGGTAACAGCAATTTCAGCAATACGCAATTGAGGTTCTTTGATGTAAATGTCAATCGTACTGTATTTCAAATCATCTGTCATGTTCATGCTGGAGAGTTTTTGAAGATTTCCTTCAGACATATTTTCATCATCCAGTGTTACCTTATCTTTATTTGTTTTCAGCTTGCTGATGTTCTCAGAAGTCTTTTGATTCCTTTTTCCTTCCAGTTCAGAGTATTTGATGTTGGCTGTTACATCTTCTGCATTAATGGATCTTGAATTAAGAAATAACTTGTTTGTATTGATTGCTGTTAAAAGTTCCCCAAGTTTTTCCGTCGGAATACGCACCTGCATTCTGTTCTCTGTCTGGTATTTCTTAATCAGCATAGCCTCTTCGTCAGAAGTATTGTAGGTGTTTTCGGAAACTACATTGCTTTGCAGATTACTATTGGTAACAAAACCTCCGAGTTCCTGCACAGATTTTTCAATAGCAATCGTTGCATTATATACATCTTTTACTTCCATATTCACATCCGCAGTCTTGATAAACTGCTTGTCTTTTACTTTCATTTCTGCAACAGATGAAATACTGTCGGAAGCAATAGCAGAGACAGAGTCTGTTGTAGCGTATGCTTCAAGGTCTGTGGAAGCTACTTCTCCTTTTTTACATGAATAAATTCCTAATAAAAGAACGGCTGACAGAGATAATGTAATGTAAGTGGTTTTCATAGCGTTGATTTTTGTTGTTTTGCTTGAGTCAAAGTTCAGTCAGGATCTTTTGTAACATTTGAAAATCAAAAGTAAAAATCTTGTAAATAAAATTTCAGTTGTAATGGGTTGAAATGTAGTGTTTTGTAAAATATGCTTGGGCTTTAGTGATTGCTTTCGGAGCAGTTTTTGCTTATCATTTACAAACCAAAACTACAATCTATCACTATGTCAAATACTTTTTCCAAAATCAGAAACGCAATAGAATTATTTAGATCCATAGATTTCGATCAGTTGAGTACCATTTCTCAAAAGGTAGATCTGCCAAAACTGATGCAAAATTTCTCAAAACTGGATGATAAACAGCTTTCCGGACTTATGAAAATGCTTGATCCGGAAAAGAAAAAGAAAGAATTACCACCTATTGATGGCGACTTTTATGATATATACCATACCCTTACTCCAGAACAGCGTGAAATTCAGCTTAAAGTAAGAGCGTTCATGGAAAAAGAAGTCAAGCCTCTGGTTAATCACTATTGGCTCAGAGATGAATTTCCTTTTGAACTGATTCCAAAATTCCAGAAACTGCATATCTGCGGCGTTACTTATGAAGGATATGGCTGCCCGGGAATGCCTTTCCTGATGGAAGGTGTTATTGCGATGGAAATGGCAAGAGTAGATGCTTCTATTGCCACATTTTTCGGAGTACAATCCGGGCTGGCAATGGGTTCTATTTATATCTGCGGATCTGAAGAACAGAAACAAAAGTGGCTTCCGCAGATGCAGAAATTTGAAAAAATAGGAGCTTTTGGGCTTACAGAGCCGGAAGTTGGATCAGGAGCTGCGGGCGGACTTACAGTAACCTGTAAAAAAACACCGGAAGGCTGGATTCTTAATGGTCAGAAAAAATGGATTGGGAATGCTACTTTTGCTGATCTGGTTATTATCTGGGCAAGAGATCTGGACAGCGGAGAGGTGAAAGGATTTATTGTTGAAAAAGATAATCCGGGATATTCCGTAGAGAAAATTAAAGGAAAAATGGCTTTAAGGATTGTCCAGAACGGATTGATTACCTTAAAAGACTGTCTTGTAACCGAACAAAACCGTCTGCAGAATGCCAATTCCTTTAAAGATACCGGGAAAGTACTGAGAATGACCAGAGCAGGAGTAGCATGGATGGCTACAGGCTGTGCCCGCGGAGCTTATGAAAGCGCATTGGATTATACCCGCAAAAGAGAGCAGTTTGGAAGGCCTATTGCTTCATTCCAAATGATTCAGGGACATCTGGTAGAAATGCTATCTAATCTTACTGCCATGCAGACAATGGTTTTCAGACTGTCTGAAATGCAGGATGAAGGCATTTTAAAAGATGAACACGCTTCTTTAGCTAAAGTTTTCTGTACCCTCAGAACAAGGGATATTGTTTCCCGAGCAAGAGAAGTAATGGGAGGAAACGGAATTCTGCTGGAATATGATGTGGCCAGATTTGTTGCCGATGCGGAAGCTATATATTCTTACGAAGGAACAAAAGAAATTAATTCGCTCATCGTAGGACGATCAATTACAGGTTTCAGTGCTTTTGTATGATACAGGTAGCAGATGATAGGTTATAGTTTATGGGCTGTGCCAATGTGATTCACAACAGTAAATTTTAATTGAACGCTATAAAAACTGCAACCTGCAGCCTATTATCTGCAGTCTTATGAAACTAAATGCTTATATTTTTCCTTATTGTCAATAATCATCCAAAGGTTGATCAGAAACATTACCCCTGCAATACCCATTCCCATAGGAGATTTATCCATTGTGAATACATGGGTAACAATTCCTACCATGACAGGTAAAATAACAATAGCTCCCAACGCTCTTGTTTTTGGGAAAATAAATAATAATCCGCCAATGATTTCTGCAATACCTACTAAAGGCATCAACCAGCTGATTTCTCCAAAAGCAGCGAAAAGTTTCATCTGCTCAGGAGTAGGTTTTTCCATAGGCATATAATTAAAAAACTTGTTTAATCCGGCATTAATAAACATAAGCCCGAAAAGCAGACATAAGATGAGTTTTATTAATTTCATGATTGGTTATTTTATATCAAATGTAAAATAAAAATGGTATATTCTGTATTTAATTTGATATAAAATGTAAAATTAGTTGTTAATATGCGTTAATTGATGTTTTTATGTGATTTTTATTCTGTACCTTACAGAGGTAAACTAATATAAAAATCATGCTAAAAAATCTTAAAAAATTAAACCGTACGGATTTAAGAGAAATCCAAGGAGGAGGAGGTATTGGAAAATGTGATATAGGGCCTATAGGATGTCCCTGTAAAATTCCACCTGGAGATTCTTGTTTAGGAGGTCCGGGAGGAGATCCGGAAGGGCCTGCTTATGGATATTGTCCGGATAGCCAATCTTATATTCTTTGTACGGAAACTTGTCCCAATGGAACAAGTCCGTTGTGTCCTCTTTCATAAAAATATAAAAGACTGTCTTGAAAAAGGCAGTCTTTTTATTCTACATTAAAGTTGGGTTATGTCAATTATTACTCATTGCCTAATCCATTTCCTTCAACGTAATATTCTTGGAAATCTTATAGCTTTTTTTCTTCTTATGAGGTTTTGGCTCTTCGCCGAGTAATCTTCCCCAAGGTTTGAGATCGTCTACTCTTTCACAGATAATTTTTATAATAGCAATTGCTGGGATACACAGGAACATGCCCGCAATTCCCCAAAGGTGTTCTCCTAAAAGGATTCCAATAAAAGAAAATAAAGCATTGATCTTTACTTTAGAACCCACTACAAATGGAAGAACAATATTGCCATCTACAGCATGAATAGCGATATAGCCCAAAGCAACATAAATACATGTTGAAGGCGTAGAAGTGGCAAACGCTATAAAACAGGAAATCAGAAGAGAAATAAAAATTCCCAGATAAGGAATGACGTTTAATAATCCCGTGAGAACTCCCAGAAGAATAGCATATTTCACTCCCAGAATAGTAAGAAGGATTGAAGTAAGAACAGATACAATAATCACCTGAAGGAAAAGACCAAAAATATATTTCTTGGTCATAACCCTGATTTCACTTACAGCTTCCTGTACACTGGCTTTATGTCTTTCGTTGAAAACTGTAACGATAAAATTGTTTAATAGTCTTCTGTAATTTAGAATAAAGATAAAAAACAGAGTGAAAAATATAATAAATCCAAATCCTGTTGAGAATATCCCAAATGTAAACCCTAAAATCACCCCTGATGAAGACAGAAGCTTATTCAATCCCTGATTGATATAATCTACCTGTTCATCTACTTTCACATTGAATGTTTTGGAAACCCAATGCTGAAGACC
Source organism: Chryseobacterium sp. RU33C (assembly GCF_900156015.1). Taxonomy (NCBI): domain Bacteria; kingdom Pseudomonadati; phylum Bacteroidota; class Flavobacteriia; order Flavobacteriales; family Weeksellaceae; genus Chryseobacterium; species Chryseobacterium sp. RU33C. The sequence goes on from NZ_FTMT01000005.1 coordinate 100,130, forward strand.
ATTGAAAACAGTGGTGAACTGTTCTTTGAGATGTGGAAGATCTTTGCTAAAGTCAGAGAGCTGATTGGTAAAGAAGTAAATAATTCCGCCTAAAATCATCAGCATAATGAAGACTGAGGTCATTGTGGACATTGATCTTGGAAATCTCAGCTTTCTTTCCATAAAAGTTGCCGCAGGCAAAAAAAGCATAGCCATCAGGAATGCCAGGAAAAACGGAGCTAAAATACTCTGTCCTAATGCCAGAAGATAGCCAAGTCCAATGATGGAAATCACCACGAGGGTAAGCTTGACAAGGAAAGGAAGTCTAAGAAAATTCATAATCTATAAATATGCGGTGTGGAATAAAAATAAGAAAACCCGTCTGAATTGAAAAAAAATTATTCAATCCTTCGGAATTATCTAGTGTTCAGCAAATTTTATTCCACCTGGCAGAACAATCTGCTTTTTTGTAAAAATAAAAACACGCACTGAATATCAGAACGTGTTTCATTATTGAGAAGTTAATATGTTATAAATTGTTTTTATTCTTCAATGGCAATGTCAATGACTTCTTCCATTCTGTTGACATAATGTACTCTCAGATTTTTCAGATAATCTTTTTTGATCTCTTCCACATCTTTTCTGTTAGCTTCGCAAAGAATTACGTCTTTGATTCCTGCTCTTGTTGCTGCAAGAAGTTTTTCTTTGATTCCTCCCACCGGAAGCACTTTTCCTCTTAAAGTAATCTCTCCCGTCATCGCAAGGTGAGGTTTTACCTTCTTGTTTTTAAACGAAGAAACCATTGAAGTCAGCATGGCAATACCTGCAGACGGTCCATCTTTAGGGGTTGCTCCTTCAGGAACGTGTACGTGGATGTTTTTCTTTTCAATATCTTCCTGGGAAATTCCCAGTTCATCATACTTAGCCTTAATGTATTCCAAAGCAATAGTTGCAGACTCTTTCATCACCGTTCCAAGATTTCCGGTCATTGTTAAAGTTCCTTTTCCGTTGCTCAAAATACTTTCAATATAAAGAATATCTCCTCCTACGCTTGTCCAGGCAAGACCTGTTACCACACCAGGAACTCCCGTAATCTCAGATAAACTCTTCGGTCTTGGAACGCCAAGAATTTCATCCACTTTTTCCAATGAAATTTTGGGGTCATACTCCTTTACCAAAGCAGTCTGAAGAGCTACCCATCTCCCAATGGCTGCAATTCTTTTCTCCAAAGTTCTTACTCCACTTTCTGAAGTATGAGCTTCTATAATATGCTTAAGTTCTGCATTTCCGAGTTTGAATGATTTTGCATCCAGACCATTTTCTTCCTGCTGTTTCCTGATCAAATGTCTTTTGGCTATCTCAATCTTTTCTTCCAATGTATAACCGGCAATCTGAATGATCTCCGTTCTGTCCAAAAGAGGAGTCTGTATTGTTGAAAGTGAGTTGGCAGTAGCAATAAACATCACCTTTGAAAGGTCATAGCCCATCTCCAGGAAATTATCATAGAAAGACTTATTCTGCTCTGGATCAAGAACTTCCAAGAGTGCTGAGCTTGGGTCCCCATGAAGACCCTGTCCGATTTTATCAATCTCATCAAGAACAATTACCGGGTTAGAAGTACCTGATTTTTTGATAGACTGTAAAATTCTTCCCGCCATAGCACCAATATACGTTTTTCTATGCCCGCGGATCTCACTCTCGTCATGAAGACCACCTAATGATAATCTTACATATTTTCTTCCCAATGCATCAGCGATAGACTTTCCTAAAGATGTTTTACCAACACCCGGAGGTCCTACCAATAATAGGATGGGAGACTTCATATTGTTTTTTAGCTTTAAAACAGCCATGTGCTCCAGAATTCTTTTCTTGATATCTTCCAATCCGAAGTGTGCTTTGTCAAGTACTTTTTCAGCTTTAGCAATATCGAAAATATCTTTCGTATAGGTTTCCCAAGGTAGATCTGTAAAGAAATCAAGATAATTTCTCTGTACATTATAGTCCGGGGAATTAGGGTTCTGACGTTGAAGCCTGCCGATTTCCTTCTGGAAATGGTCTTCTACCTCCTGATTCCATTTTTTTGTTTTAGCCTTAGCAATAAGGTCTTCCACATCACTTTCAGGTCCGCCACCCAGCTCTTCCTGGATCGTTCTGATCTGTTGATTAAGAAAATATTCTCTCTGCTGTTTATCAAGATCTTTCGATGTTTTCTGATGAATCTGATTTCTCAGTTCCAGTTTTCTGAAATCTTCATGCATCATTTCATAGCACTGGTTGGCTCTTGTCATCAGACTTTTTTCTTCAAGCAGTTTTTGTTTTGCTATTGAAGAAAAATTAGCATTCGTGCAGATGAAATTCAGAAGATCATCATTATTGTTAATGTTTTTGATTGCGAAGTTTGCCGCATTTGGTATATTGGGATCAAGCTCAATAATCTTTAAAGCAAGATCCTTGATGTTCTCCAATAATGCTTCATACTCTTCCTGATCTTTAGGTCGGCTATCTTTTAATTTCGATATTTCCGCTTTAAAATAGGGTTGGTTATCGATGATTTTTTTAATCTTAAACCTGTGGAATCCTTTGGTAATAGCTGTAATATTGCCTTCCGGAAGCTTAATGATCTTAATGATCTTTGCCAGTGTACCGGTGGTATATATATCTTTTTCGGAAGGTTGTTCCATATCCGAGTTTTTCTGGCTTACAATTCCAATAAAATCTCCGTTCTTCTGTGCCTCTTCAAGAAGCTGTATGGAGGTTTTTCTTCCTGCAGTAATAGGAATTACAACATTAGGGAACATAACCATATTTCTTACTGGAAGTATAGGGAATATTTTCTGTTCGGAATTTTTATCAGTCTCTGCGAAGTCGGAAAGATTGATTTCTTCAGTTACGATATCAAATCCGTCACTGATCATTTCTTCTAAACTAATATCTTCAAATTCTGTCATAGTCAATCGAATGACAAATTGTCATTTTCGTTTTTTATCATTAAAGGGAATTTTTATAATATACTCTGAAAACGTGTGGCATATTATAATGTTTTAAAAATGCACAATACTTATGCCATTTGTTTTTTACTTAAAAATACGGTCAAAATTTCCTTTTTTAGTTAATCTTTGCATTAAAAATCAAAATAAAGCAGTTCTGTTTCTGTAATTTCTTAAAAATGTGTATTTTCGCAAACTGATAAAAAACTATAATTTATAAAATGGCAATTTTAGGACAGATTAGGAGTAAGCCTTGGCTTTTAATGGGAGTAATAGCCTTAGCGCTTTTGGCGTTCCTGGTAAACCCCGAGAGTATCGACAAGGTTTTTGGTAAGAATCCTGACGTTTTAGGAAAAGTAAACGGTGAGAAAATCACCCGCGAAGAGTTCAATGATCAGCTTTTCGTGTTGCAGCAGCAGGCTGAACAGCAGGGTCGTCCGAAAAACGGTCTTGAAGAGCAGGCATGGCAGTTACTTGTACAATCTAAACTTATCAAACAACAGTTTGAGAAATTGGGCTTTGAAATGACTGATGATTATTTCTGGAATCAAATCCAGTATGATCAGATGTTTGCTCAGAATCAACAGTTCTTTGATGAGAAAGGTAATTTTAAAACTCAAGAGCTTAAAAAAGAAATTGAAACATTACAAAACACCAATCCCCAGGGGTATACTCAATGGTTGAAAACAAGAAAGACAATTGAGTACAGACTAATGGCAAGACAGGTGTTTACCAATCTTTCAGCAGGTATTACTACAGGTAAGAAAGAAGCTGAAGAATTGATGAAGCAGAGAGATCAGCTTGCAGATATCGACTTTGTAAAAGTAGATTATGCAGCTTATCTTCAAAAAACAAAGATCAATGTTACCACACAGGATCTTGCTGATTACATCAAGAAGCACCCTGTAATGTTCAAAGCTGAGCCAAGCAGAAATATTGGTATTGTATTTTTCCCATCTAAACCTAGTGCAGCAGATGATGCGGCAGCCCTGAAAGAAATTACAAAATTATATTCAGGAGGTACAGATGCGAGTGGAGGAACTGAAAACTTCCAGAATACTAAAAACGATTCTATGTTTGTAGCAGCAAATTCTGATGCACCGTTCAATCCTCAGTATTTGAATCCTGCTCAATTGCCTCCAACCATCAAAAATCAGATCACTACAGCAGCAGTAGGTCAGACTTTTGGTCCTTATAAAGAGCAAGATGTATATGTAGTCTCTAAATTGGTTGGTAAAAGACCTTCAGATTCTACCTTATCAAGACATATCCTTATTGCATTCAAAGGAAGCCCTGCAGGTGAAGGGGTAACAAGAACTAAAGAGCAGGCTAAGAAACTGGCAGACTCAATTGGTGCTATTGTAAAAGCTGCTCCTGCAAAATTCACAGAATTCCTTAAGCTTTCAAGCGATCCTAATTCTGCCGCTCAGGGTGGAAGCCTTGGATGGACAACACCAGAGACGCCTTTCGTTCCGGAATTCCTTGCTTACCTTGCAAGTAATCCTAAAGGAGCTACAGGGGTGGTAGAAACACAGTTCGGTTACCATATCATCAATATTGAAGATAAAAAATCAGGATCAATGGGGTATAAAGTTGCGAACCTTGTGAAAGCAATCAAACCTTCAGATGCTACTGAGGCTGAAACAGACAAAAACTCAAGAAAATTCATTCAGCAGGTTCAGGGGAAATCTTTCAATGATTTCGTGAATATTGCTAAGAAAGGAAACTATCAGTTCTCTAATCCAAAAGCAGCGAAAAGATTTGAAGGTCAGCTTCAGGGCTTAGGAACTGAAAAAGATGCTGATATCCTTACCTGGGCTTTTGATAAGAAAAGAGAAAAAGGAGATACTGAATTATTTACAGTAGAAGGAACAGGAGATAAAATTGTAGTGTATCTGAACGGAAAACAGGAAGCAGGTCTTGCTGATCCGGAATCTGTGAGAGATCAGATCGAAGTTATTGTTAAAAATAAATTGGCAGCAAAACAAATTTCTGATAAGATTACAGCAGCAAAAGCTTCCAGCTTAGATCAGATTGCTAAATTGTTTGCCACTTCAAAACAATCTGCTCAGGTGAACTTATTGAATCCTTCAGTGGCAGGTGCTATGGAACCTAAAGTTGCCGGTGCAGCATTCGGTGTTGCAAAAGGTAAACTTTCTAACCCTGTTGAAGGAGGAACAGGAGTTTATGTTTTGATCAAAAAATCAGAAACTGTAAACAAGCAACCTGGAGATCTTAAACAGTTTACAGAATCTCTTACCCAAAGAAGTGCCGGAATGTTCGGACAGGCCTGGATGAAGAGCCTTCAGGATAACGCAGATATCGAAGATTATAGAATCGAAATCTGGAACAAGCTGGGAAATCAGCAACAATAAGAAAATCATTTCAATGATATAAAAAGCGACAAATTTTTTTGTCGCTTTTTTTTGTATTTAACGCAGAACAATAAAGGAAAAGATTTATTTAAAATGTATTATATTTGCTTATTAGAAAAAAATTAGCAAGTGAAGTTCAGTAAAGAATTAAAAGCTGGTGTGATTGCACTTCTAGCTATCGTAGGCTTTGTGGTATTGTTTCAGTTTATGAAAGGGAAAAGCCTTTTTACTACCGATAATATATTTTACGCAAAATATGACAATGTAGAAGGCCTGGCGCAATCTTCTGCAGTTTCTATTAATGGTTTGAAAGTAGGACAGGTAGACAAGATTATTCCTATTACCGCAAAAGATGGAAAAATTAATTTTGTCGTAAAAATTACAGTTGACAACAAATTCGAATTTTCAAAAAACTCATCATTGGAGATCTTTGAACCCGGATTAATGTCTGGTAAAGAAATGAGAGTGAACCTTATGTATGGAGGGCCTACTGCAAAAGACGGTGACACTTTAAAAGGAGCTTTCAAACTGGGAACGCTGGGAAGTCTTTCTTCTCAGATGGGTCCGGTAAAAGATCAGCTACAGGTGGTTCTGCACAGAGTCGATTCTTTAATGGCAAATGCCAATCAGGTTTTTGATGCTCAGAACAGAGCTGAAATAAAAGCTTTATTGGCCAACCTTAATAAAACAGTAGGAGCATTACAGGCTACAGCAGGAAGTGTAAATACGCTTGTAGGACATAATGATCCAAAACTGCAAAAGGTGCTGGATGATGCAAGCCTTACCATGCAGAGCGGAAAAGTTACCCTGGATAAATATGGAAATCTGGCGCAGAGCATAGATACTAAACAGTTAAATGCTACTATTGCCAATCTGGATGCTACAGTAGGGAAGTTAAATCAGGTTATTGGAGGGATAGATAAAGGAGAAGGAAGTTTAGGTAAACTGATGAAAGATGAACAGCTTTACAACAACCTGAATTCAGCATCTTCCAATTTGAATTCATTAATTGAAGATATGAAAGCGAATCCGAAGAGATATATCAACTTCTCGGTTTTCGGAAAAAATAACAAAGACTAATACGCCTTATGCAGTACATCGATAACATTATTTTCCTGATTTTATTAGTGGCGGGATTTGGGCTGTTTGCCAAAAGCCTGCAGAAAATTTATAGAAATATCAGGTTAGGTCGCGAAATCAATAGAAACGACAGAAAAGGAGAACGTTGGGAAACGATGGCCCGTGTAGCCATGGGACAGAGTAAAATGACAGCACGTCCTGTTGCAGGAGTTTTACACCTTTTTGTATATGTAGGTTTTGTGATTATTAATATTGAATTAATAGAAATTGTTGTTGATGGAATATTTGGTACTCACCGTTTTTTATCAAGTATTTTCGGTCACACATTTTATAACTTCTTTACGGCAACATTAGAAGTTCTGGCACTTTTAGTAGTGATTGGAGTTGTCATTTTCTTTATCCGTAGAAATTTTTACGGAGTGAAGAGATTGACGATGAAAGAACTTTTCGGATGGCCAAAAAATGATGCAAACTGGATTTTGATTATTGAATTCGCCTTAATGATGGCTTTCTTTAAAATGAATGCTTCAGATTTTATTTTACAGTCCAGAGGTATTTTCCCGGAACATGGAAGTTTCCCGATCAGTGAGATGACTTTTGTTCCGTTCTTAGAAATCTTCAATTTTGATAACGGGTTTTTGATATTCACAGAGAAAGCTGCATGGTGGTTCCACTTCGTGGGGATTCTTTTCTTTATGAATTATCTCTATTACTCAAAACATTTACATATTATCCTTGCGTTTCCAAGTACATGGTATGCAAATCTTGATAAAAAAGGAAAATTCAACAACCTTGAATCTGTAACAAAAGAGATCAAATTGATGATGGATCCCAATGCAGATCCTTACGCTGCACCAGCTGAAGGAGCAGAAGCGGACGTGCCTTCTAAATTTGGGGCTGAGGATATCTTCGATCTGAATCAGGTGCAATTGCTTAATGCATATTCATGTACAGAATGCGGACGCTGTACTTCTGTTTGTCCGGCAAATATTACCGGGAAAAAGCTTTCTCCGAGACTGATCCTGATGAAAACCAGAGACAGACTGGAAGAAGTAGGAAGAAATATCGATCAAAACGGAAAATTCGTTGATGACGGTAAAAAACTGTTGAACGATTATATTACCAAAGAAGAACTTTGGGCTTGTACCACATGTAATGCATGTACAGATGCCTGTCCGGTATTGCTTGACCCGCTTTCCATTATTTTTGAAATGAGAAGATTCCTGGTGATGGAACAGTCTGCTGCTCCACAGGAACTGAACCTGATGATGACCAATGTGGAAAACAACGCAGCTCCTTGGCAGTATAATCAGGCTGACCGTCTGAACTGGGCATCGGAAAACTAGATAATTAATCAATTTGAAAATTTGAAATTGATTATTGTCTATATCACTTTCAAATTTCCAAATTCTCACATTTTCAAATTGAAAAAGAAATGGATTTCACTATAAAAACAATGGCAGAGTATGCTGCCGAAGGAAAAGCACCAGAAGTTTTATTCTGGGTGGGATGTGCGGGAAGTTTTGATGACCGTGCCAAAAAAATTACAAAAGCATTCTGCAAGATATTAAATAAAATAGGGGTAGAATTTGCCGTTCTGGGTCAGGAAGAAAGCTGTACCGGAGATCCTGCAAAAAGAGCCGGAAACGAATTCGTATTCCAGATGATGGCTCTTACCAATATCGAAGTGTTAAATGCTTACGAAGTAAAGAAAATCGTAACGGCTTGCCCACACTGTTTCAATACCCTTAAAAATGAATATCCAAGCCTTGGCGGACACTTTGAAGTAGTACACCATACTCAGTTCCTTAAAACCTTAATGGAAGAAGGAAGACTGAAAATTGAAGGTGGAGCATTCAGAGGGAAAAAAATTACTTTCCACGATCCATGTTATCTGGGACGTGCCAATGATGAATATGAAGCTCCAAGGATGCTTCTTGAAAAACTGGATGCTGAACTTGTAGAAATGAAACGCTGCAAAACCAACGGACTTTGCTGTGGAGCAGGAGGTGCACAGATGTTTAAAGAACCTGAAAAAGGAAATAAAGACATCAACATTGAAAGAACAGAAGAAGCGTTATCTTTTGAACCTAAGGTAATTGCAACTGGATGTCCTTTCTGTAATACCATGATGACGGATGGAGTAAAACATTTTAATAAAAATACTGAGGTAGCCGTAAAAGATATCGTAGAACTTCTTGCTGAAGCAGAAGACTTATAATTGTAATCTTATACAGGTTTATGAAGCTGAAATGGAGGCTCTCCTTTTTGTTTATCATTTCTATACTTGCTCTTCTTACATTCTGGAATTATAAGAACAGAGTATATGATTGGGATATGCCCGGCTATATGGGATGTATGTATACTTCCGAGTTCCCGGATTCTCCGGATAAAGTCCGGATCATTACGTACGAAGACATAAAAAAAGAAGCTCCAGCAGAACACTATACAGACATCATCGGAATAAAGCAATGGGACATTCCAAGGCAGTATTTCGTAAAAAATACACAATCTTTTACAGAACAATTACCCTATTTTCAAATCAAAGTAGGGTATATTCTTGTAATAACTCTTTTTTATAAGCTTGGCTTCACAGCGCCAATGGCAGTTCTGTTTACCAGCCTTATTTCTTACTTTTTTTCAGGAGTATTACTTTTTTATATCCTGAAACTTCTGTTCCCAAAGAAATATGGGCTTGCGATGATTGTAACGGTTGCCGCAATGCTTTTACCTCCAATGACTTATATGTCGAGGGTTTCTACGCCGGATATGTTTATTTTTCAGTTTATGCTGATCTTTATTATCGGTTTAATTAAAAAATGGAACAAATGGGGAATGTTTGTACTTTTATTCGGTATTACTTTTATTCGGCCGGATTATATTACATTCACGCTGACTTATATTATCGCTGTTTTCTTTTTCCATTATTTTCAGGAAAAGAAAATTGATGTTTCTTTTATTGTTCAGGGAACAGTGCTTCTGGCAATGTATCTCGCAATCATTAAGTTTTATCATTATCCTGGATGGAAAGATCTGTTTTATGATACTTTTATTGACCGAAGACCTATTATTTCAACACATCCCATCGATGTTACTTTAAAAGACTATCTAAGCATTATTTATATCAAAATCATTTATTTTAAAAAAGTAACTTTATCGTTAGCCATTATGATCGGAGTGATCTTCTGGCGTTCCAAAGACGTGTGGGTGAGGATGATTTCAGTTCTTTTTGTGGTGAATGTCTATATCAAATTCTTTTTCTTTCCACAGTCGGCAGCTTTAAGGTTCTTCTTCCCTTTTATCTTCCCGGTTTTTATTATGATGCTTTACGTACTGAGTATAAAATACAATGATCTTAAACTCGGGAAAATTGCGTAATTTTGTCTTTACAATGATACGGACATTCAATAGTAATTAAAATAAAAATTGATTGTTCAATGTGTTGAAAAATAAATACTTACATTATGAAAATCGAAGAATCTAATATTGTAGAAACCAACGACTACAGAGTCATTATATATCCGGCTTCAAGACCTTTCGAAACCAAAGAAGCAAAAGCCGTTACCGAGAAACTATTTGATTTCCTTGCAACATGGGCAGCTCATGGAAAACCGCTTTCTTCTTCTTTTAAAATTGAAAAGAACCAGTTTATCATCGTATGCGTGGACGAAGAAAAAGAAATGGCTTCAGGATGCAGCATTGATGCTTTAGGAAAGGTGATGAGAGAAATTGATGAAGAATATCAATTGGGTCTTTTTGACAGAATGAAAGCAAGCTTTGTAGAGAATGGTGAAGTAAAGACTTTAAAATTAATTGATTTTAAAACAAAACTTAGAAATGGAGAGTTATCAGACAATATCCAGGTTTTTGACTTCTCCAAAAATACTTACCTTGACTTTTTAAGCCACTTTCTCCTTCCTTTGGAAAAGAGCTGGGCAGCTTCTATAAAATAATCGCTGTAGAGCTGATACAAAAGAAATAATCATAAAGTGGAAAATATATTTCCACTTTTTTGTTTTAATGTATATTTGTACAGATTCGAGCAGATACTAATGCCTAAAGTACTTTTTTTAACGACCTCCCACAGCTATAATGATGACCGCATTTTTTATCATCAGGCAAAAGCTCTTAGAGATAACGGGTATGAAGTAAAAATATGCAGTTTATACACAGACTATAAAGGTATTATGGATGGGATTGAAATAGAATCTTTCGCCGTTCTTGAAGAAAGTATAGGAACAAAAATGGAAACTTTCAGAAAAGTCTGCCTTGCTTTTCATCCGGATTGCATCATTGGCTCTGAACCTCTGGCCATAGTAGCAGTAAAGAAATTTGTAAAAGAGCATAAGATAAGCTGTATCTATGATGTTACAGAATGGTATCCTTCTATGTCAATGCTTCAGAAGTACAGGTTTCCGGCTAAAATTTTTCATGCTTTAAAGTTTTCTCTTATTCAGCTGTATGCCGGATTTTTAAGTACTCATTTTATTTTTGGTGAAAGAACCAAGAAGTTCCCTTTAGCCTATTTCTTTGGATTTAGAAAGCAGATCATGCTTCCTTATTACCCTGATTATCTTTACATTAAAGAAAGCGTAAAGCAACTCGATCCAAACGTCATCAAGTTATGTTATACCGGTCAGATTTCTAAGGATAAAGGAATTGATAATTTTTTCAATGCAATAGATAGGCTTCGTCAGAAACTGCCAGCACTACAAATCAGGATTCTGATTATTGGCTCAACTATACAGGAAAGCGATAAGTTCTACTTTTCATCATTACTGCAGAAATATACTTTTGATGATATTGAAATCAGAAAACCAACAAGTTTTGAAACATTTACAGAAGCATTTGCAGAGGCAGATCTTTGTTTTGATCTTAGAGAAATCAATTTTGAAAACAATCATTCGCTGCCAATAAAACTGTTTTATTTTATGGGAGCAGGAAAACCTGTGATTTATTCAGATTTGAATGGGATCAGGAAGCATATGGGAGAGCTTTCTTTTGGAAGCCTGGTTAACCCTCATGATGCTGAAGCAATTTCGGATATTATCATCCATTATATCAGGGATCCGGAATTCTATCATTCCCATGCCGTCAATGCACGAAAAGAATTTAAAGAAAAATATAATTGGGAACTTATAAAAGATTCCTTCGTTGATTTTGTAAAAGAGTCTATTGATCAATAATCACTATGCAGCTTACTATCCTTAAAACCTTTGTCTCCCGTTTTCTTATTCTGATCCTGAGTTTCGGACTGGTGATCTATTCTACGAATATGTGGGGAAGTGAAGGTAAGGGAACCATTTCTATTGTGGTGGCCAATGCTGCAGCAGTAAGTTTTTTCAGCAGTATCTTTTCCGGAAGCAGTGCTTCATATTTCGCATCAAGGTTTAAAATAGAAAAGGTTTTATTGTATGCCTATCTGTGGTCTCTTCTGACTGGTCTTTTAATTCCTTTTTTATTCAGTATAGCTTCTATTCAGGGTGAATATCTATTGTATCTGATCGGAATATCTGTTTTTTCTTCACTCTTATCTACCAATATCAGCTTGTTTATTGGAACACAAAATATTAGAAAGTTTAATGTGTATACTGTTTTACAACAGTTGGTCCATATTATCTTTATAGGAATATTGGTATATGGGTTTGGAAAGAAAGATGTTACTGTGTATTTTCTTGCACAGATTGGCTGCCTGGCACTTCTTTTTATGACCAGTTTTTTTCAGATTATTAAAAAATGTAAGATTTCTGAGATATCATTCTGTAAAGACGTGGCCAGGAATATGTTTGAATATGGCTGGAAAACCCAATTAAGTGCTTTTGTTCAGTTTTTGAATTACAGGCTTTCGTTTTATTTCTTAGAATATTTTGAAGGCATAGCCAGTGTTGGAATATTCTCCGTCGGAGTTACTTTCTCGGAAGCAATATGGACCATTACCCGCAGTATTGCTGTCATTTTATACTCAGATGTTGTCAATAGTAAAAGCAGGGAAGAATCTATAGGGAAAACCAAAGAATCTTTGAAACTGACTTTTTTTCTGATGATAGGTTTTGTATTGGGGATCATTATCATACCGTCTCAGGTTTACGAGTTGATTTTCGGAAAAGAATTCAGAGAGACCAAAGAAATAATGCTGCTTTTATCCCCGGGAATTTTTGCCATTGCGGTAAGTGATATGGCGGGACATTATTTTTCAGGAATGCGGGAACTTAAAATATTGAATATCAAATCAATTGCGGGTCTTTTGGTTACCGTTGTTTTTTCCTTCATTGCAATACCCAGATGGGGAATTTTGGGAGCATGTATTGCAACTACATCTTCCTATTTTGTTTCTGCGTTTCTGTTATTCAGAAAATTTTATAATTCCACTCCCTTTAATTTGAAAGACTATACGGTTACAAAAGAAGAGATACAGCTCTTAAAACAGAAATTTTGGAAGAAATAATTACTTCCGGCACCACTATAAAATAAAGTCATTTTCCTATTTTTACAGATATATTAACTCATCACTATGTGCGGAATCAGCGGTTACTATTCATTTCATAAAAGTATTTCCTCAAAAAATATTCTGGAAATGAATAAGGCAATCAGACACCGTGGGCCGGATGATGAAGGATTCTGGATATATAATAACGGAGAGAGGGTTTCTTTTTCAGGAAATGATTCCACGCAAAAGATCAAAGAACAGTTTCCGGTTTTAAAAGATGAGAATTCTGCTATTGCTTTAGGTTTCCGAAGATTATCTATTATTGATCTTTCTGAAAAAGGGCATCAGCCTATGCTCTCGGAAGATGAACAGATCATTATTACCTTTAACGGAGAGATTTATAATTTTAAAAAGTTAAGAACTGAACTTGAATCTTTAGGACATTTCTTCCGTAGCAATTCTGATACTGAAGTTATTCTCAAAGCTTATCAGGAATGGGGAAATTCTGCCTTTGCAAAATTAGATGGGATGTTTGCCGTTTGTATTGTAGATCTTTTCTCGCAAAGACTTGTACTGGCAAGAGACAGGGTAGGAATGAAGCCTCTTTTTTACCATTACAGCAAGGACGGTCTGGTTTGGGCATCAGAAATAAAAGCATTGCTGAAGAATGAACTGGTAAAGCCTGAAATCAACTGGAATGGAGTCTATACCAATTTTCTTTTTCAGACAACGTTGGCTCCGCAAACCTGTTTTCAGCATATTTTCTCTCTGGAATCTGCTTCTTTTATGACTGTTGATTTAAACAATCATAAAATCATCAAAGATAAATTCTGGGAGATGCCTTCGCCGTCTGAAAAAAATATTTCTGAAGAAGAGGCTGTGAGAACAATAGATCAGCTGCTTTCCGAAAGTATTTCAGAACAATTGTATGCAGATGTTCCCGTAGCAGTAATGATGAGTGGTGGAATTGATTCAACGTTAATTGCTTCAAAATCAAAGTCTTTCAGCGATCATATTAATACATACACAGTAAGTTATCCGTTTTCGGAAGAAGAAGTACATAATGCATCTCTGGCCGCCAGACATTTTGGAGTTCTGCATAAGATAAAAAAAGTAAATGATGATGAAGCGCTGAAAGATCTTAAAGAAAATATTCAGCATTTTGAAGAACCTTACAGCAGCTTTGAAGTCTTGATTAATGCCGCAAAATATGCACATGATCAGAATTTTAAAGTCGTATTAAGCGGAAATGGTGCCGATGAACTTTTTGCTGGCTATTCCCATACGCTGAAGCTGAACAGATGGCTTCTGATGAGGAATTTTAATTTTATGAGCCCTTTTATCTTTACAAAAGATAAGTTTTCACAACGGGTTAAAAATTATTTCTCTCAGGATAATATGTTTGATTTCTTCCGCCAGAGCCAGATCAGTATGATGCCTTTCGAAGCTAAAAGTCTTATAAAACCGGATATTTATAGTAAAATTGATTCAAATCTTTCAAAATATCATCTTTCAGAAACAAAAAACTATTCCGGATACTTTGAATATGATATGAAATATTCTCTTTCATCCCATCATGTTTTCCGGGATGATCTGAGTGCCATGAAATACAGTGTTGAATTTCGTTATCCCTATTTAAGTAACAGTTTAATAGACTATGTTTCATCACTGCCTCAGAACATCAGATTTAATGGAACTCAGAATAAACCTTTATTGCGTAAAACAGCTGAAAAATATCTCCCTCATGAAGTGTTGAATATGCCTAAAAAAGGATTCTCATTTCCTGTCAATTATTTCATTAAAAACGAAAAAAGAGTAAGAGACTTTATCACGGAAAATCTTGAATGTTTAAAAAAAAGAAACTTCTTCAATGCTGAAGTAATTGACCAGTGGTGGAATCATCAGGAACATGAGTATGACTGGGTAAAAATATGGCAGCTGGTTACATTTGAGTTATGGTATCAGAAATATTTTGAAAAATAAAGCAGGAGTCTATAGATTAATATTTTACCTTTGTATTTATGATGAAATATTTTTGCGGCATTTTTGTAGCGTTTTTTGCACTCATCAGTTGTAAAAATGATGATGATTCTTTGCAGAGAATAGATCAGGCACTTAATATCTATATGAAAAACAGTGCGGGTCAGGATCTTCTGAACAGTAAAAAAAACGGATCTTTTACAGGATATTCGGTGAATGATATTTTTGGAAATAAAGATAATTCTCCGGTAAATATATCATTAAGGATGACAACCGATTCATTGTTTTATATGGATTATCTGGCAGGAGCTAAAAGAAGAAAGCTGGATTCGATAAGCCCGGAAAATCCTGGGACAGGAACTTCCTATCATTCCAAAATGTTGATTACTTTTACAAAAAGCACCAACGTAAATGATAATGTAACAGGGATTTTGGAAATTCAATATCGCAATACTCCTACTGTATTTCAGGTTTCAAAGGTATTGTATGACGGAAATGAAGTGTTTTCAAAAAATGCTGATGCACCAACTTCGATAAATACCGTTACGATCACAAAATAATTTTTAAATTTGTACAATTGTTAGCTGATTTTAAGCTAAATATCTAATATTTAACATCTAAATAAAATGTTACAAGTCAATTTTTTGCGCGACAATAAGGAACGCGTTTTAGAAGGTCTTCAAAAAAGACAATTCAAAAATCTTGAGTTGGTAGACGAGGCTATCGCTGCCGACGACGAAAGAAAAAGAATCCAGTTTGAACTAGATTCCCAGCTTTCCGAAATCAACAAAATTTCGAAAGAAATTGGTCTTTTGATGAAAGAAGGGAAAAAAGAAGAAGCGGAATCTGCAAAATCTAAAACAGCACAATACAAAGAGTCGAGCTCAGAATTGAAATCCCAGTTAGAAGTTAAAGAAAACGACTTGCTGAATATTCTGTACCAGCTTCCCAACATTCCAAATGAATTGGTAAAAAGTGGTGCTTCTGCGGATGATAACGAAATTATTTTCCAGTCTCATCCGGTAGAAGGTCTGGGTGACGGGGCTATTCCTCACTGGGAACTGGCAAAAAAATACAATCTCATCGATTTTGAATTGGGAGTTAAAATTGCCGGAGCCGGCTTCCCTGTTTATTTAGGGAAAGGAGCAAGATTGCAGAGAGCTTTGGTTCAGTATTTCTTAGACAAAAACGTAGAAAAAGGATATACAGA
The DNA here is from genome assembly GCF_900156015.1 of Chryseobacterium sp. RU33C. Lineage (NCBI taxonomy): Bacteria > Pseudomonadati > Bacteroidota > Flavobacteriia > Flavobacteriales > Weeksellaceae > Chryseobacterium > Chryseobacterium sp. RU33C. The sequence goes on from NZ_FTMT01000005.1 coordinate 116,168, forward strand.
AGTAAATCCTCCTCACGTTGTGAATGAAGCATCTGGTTTTGGAACCGGACAGCTGCCGGATAAAGAAGGACAGATGTATTATATCAATGAAGATAAATTATATTTGATTCCTACGGCAGAAGTTCCTGTGACTAATCTTTACCGTGACGTTTTGCTTGAGGAAAAGGATCTTCCTATCAAAAATACGGCATTCTCTCAGTGCTACAGAAGAGAAGCGGGAAGCTATGGTGCCCATGTAAGAGGATTGAACCGTCTTCACCAGTTTGAAAAGGTTGAAATCGTAAGAATTGAAAAACCTGAAAACTCTTATGCTGTTTTGGAGGAAATGGTAGAGCATATCAAAGAGATCCTTACAGATCTTGAGCTTCCGTTCAGAGTATTGAGACTTTGTGGTGGTGATACAGGCTTTGCCTCTGCAATGACATATGACTTCGAAGTCTGGAGTGCGGCTCAGGAGATGTGGCTGGAAGTAAGCTCAGTGTCTAACTTTGAGACATTCCAGGCCAACAGATTGAAATGCCGTTATAAAGGAGACGGTAAATCTCAGCTGGTTCATACCTTAAATGGTTCAGCAATGGCATTACCAAGAATTATGGCTGCTTTGCTGGAAAACAACCAGACAGCAGAAGGAATCAAACTTCCTAAGAAGATCGCAGAATATGCAAGATTTGAAATGATCAACTAAACGACTTTGGTTACCATAAAAAAGCCACCGGATTCCGGTGGCTTTTTGCTTTACTCAGTAACGATGATGATCTTTTTATCAGCGTTTTTGAGTTTCGTGTCTTGATCATAAATAGCTTTCAGATCATAATCTATCCTTATAGAATGGTCATCAATCTGTTTTACCCAGTCGTGTTTCCCGGAAATTGACTTTATTGGGCTTTCAAATTTTATTGTAGTTCCTATTTTTTTGAAAAACATGACCATCATGCCGGCAATTTTTTCACTTTCTTCCTTTGAACTTTTGGTTTTGATAGCCTCTTCAATACTTTTAAGATTAAAATTATCCGTATTGATTGTTAAGGTCTTTCCATCCCAATGGTTGTAAATATTCTGATCCAGAGGAATCTTTTCAGTTTTTGTGAAATTTTTCAGAACCTGATAGTCCTCTGCGGTAAAATGCTCCATTTTGAATGAAAATCCAGCCAGCTTTTGCTCTTCCTTCATTGATTTCATGAAAACCTTTTTCATAATTCTAATGGAATCCGGATTTTCGGTTTTCAATTTTCCTTCCTGTTTGGCAAGATCATACATACTTGTCCACGCAGTCGGAAGCTTATCCATTTCGCTGAATTCCTTCTGCTTTAATGAGTCCGGTGTCATAGCCATCATTTCAGACATAAACTCTCTTGTATCGATATCGGTGATAGAAGAGGAGGCTGCATCTTTATGATAGACAATTTCAGAATTGACACTGCACGACTGCAATGTGAAAAGGCTTATCAGAAATAAGATGATGGTTTTCTTCATGGTTTATTTAAAATACTAATTTAATGACAGTTTACAGCTCCGTTTGGATCTTTAATAATCTTCATAGCTTCTGCTTTGGGAGAAACATATGGAATTCCGAGTTCAAGACCTCTTAGAATAAATAATCCTCCCAAAATAATCATGATTACCGGAACTGCTTTTAAGACTTTTACTCTGAAAGCCTGATTCATGAGATTCCCGGCTAAAACTATGGCGAACATGAACGGAAGGGTCCCAAGACCAAATAACGCCATATATAAAGCTCCCTGCCATATTCCTCCGCCTGCAAGGCTTGCTGTAAGCGCCATATACACCATTCCGCAAGGTAAAAATCCATTAAGAAGCCCAGTGGTAAATCTTGAACGGTAATCTGCTTTCTGAAGTAATTTTCCCAAGTTCATTTTTACACTGTACAAAAACCTGGATAGAAAAGGAATTTTTGAAGCAAAATCTTTTCCACCAAAAGAAAATACAGCCATAATGATCAGAAGAACTCCGGCAGTAACGGTAAGATATTTCTGAAATCCTGCCATTTCAAATCCCTGCCCGATAATTCCCAGAAGCGCACCTAATAAGGAATAGGTAAAAATTCTTCCGAATTGATAAGTAAGGTTCTGAAGATAGAAGTTGGCAGCCTGTTTTTTGGTTAATCCCATCGATAAAGCAATAGGTCCGCACATTCCGATACAATGAAAACCGGAAGCAAAGCCTAACGCAATAGCCGATACAATAAGTCCTATTTCCATATCACATCATAATCCATTCGGTAGTCTGTTTTATCTTTTGTCCAACTTAGTCTTAACGTATAATTACCCATTTTCAATACCTGTGCAGGGATTGTAAAAGACTGGCCGGCATCAAGCTGTACAGATTTTTTAATGTCTAAATTCTGGTCGTCGGTTCTGTTTAAAACAAATTTTACCGTAGTATTGGAGTTGTTATATTCTTTTGGAAAAGTAATTTTAATTCCCTTGGTATCCTGGCTGTATACAGGTTTTTCCTGCAGATCATCTGCTTTTTTCTTCGCATCAATTACATCCTGATATTTCAGCTCTTCTTCGTAATAGTTATCTGTTACCATTTCAGAGTTTTTTTGCCCGTTCGGGAAAAGAAACATCATGGATAATATAAAGATAATAAATGCTAATAATGCAATGACAACACCATGTCCCCAACTAAAGTTCTTCATTTTTTTCTAATTAAAATTGCAGTTTGAAAGGTCCTTCAAAATAAGTCTGGTATGAATCAATCAGTTTACCTTTCATATCGTAAACACCAATGGTGATATTCTGCTTAGAGAGTTTCATATCACCTTCAGGGAAACTGATATTGATTGTTCCTTTTGAAATTTTATCTCTGTCTACCTGAATCTTACTGGATGCACTATAGGTAATTTCCCCATGTGCCGGATCAATTACTTTAATGGTAACGATTTTTTTATCGTTCGTTTTATTAAGGAAAGTATAATTATAAGTATTGGTAATTTTACCGTCTCTTACAAAAAAAGTGCTACCTGCCGGTTTAATGAACTTGGCCTCCATTTCACCGCGGCTATAGAGAAGATATCCTAAGAATCCTACAAGAAGCAACAGGAATATTGAAAAACCTTTCATTCTTCCTGTAAACTTGAACTGAGTTTCTTTTTCAATTTCATTTTCAGAAGCATATCGGATCAGTCCTTTTGGAAGGCCTACTTTTTCCATGACTTCATCACAAGCATCAATACACGCCGTACAGTTAATACATTCCAGCTGCTGTCCGTCTCTGATATCAATTCCTGTAGGGCAAACTACGACGCATTGATGACAGTCTATACAGTCTCCTTTACCTGCCGCTTTTCTGTCTTCTCCTTTTCTCCATTTTGATCTGTTTTCTCCTCTTTTGAAATCGTAGAAAACATTGATGGTATCTTTATCAATCAATACACCCTGAAGTCTTCCGTAAGGACAAACCAATGTACAAACCTGTTCTCTGAACCATGCAAATACAAAGTAAAATGCTGCGGTAAGAAGAATCATTACAATAAAATTGGTAGGGTGTGCAAATGGCCCTTCACCAACAATTTTAAATACTTCTTCATATCCTACGATATACATGAACATGAAGTGAGTGATGATTAATGAAATGATAATGTAAACAGACCATTTTAAGCTTCTTTTCCAGATTTTCTCACTGTTCCACTCCTGTCTGTCCAGCTTCATTTGCTTATTTCTGTCACCTTCAATCAGGTATTCGATTTTACGGAAGATAGATTCCATAAAAATTGTCTGAGGGCAAATCCACCCGCAGAAAATTCTTCCGAACGCAATCGTAAAAACAATAATAAAGATTAAAGAGGCAATAGCACCTAAAGTGAGGATAAAAAAGTCCTGTGGATAGAAAGGCTGTCCAAAGATGAAAAACTCCCTGTCTATAACATTAAACATCAATAATGGGTTACCATTGATTTTGATGAATGGTAATGTAAAATAAACAATTAATAGTAAATAGCTTACAATGTTTCTATAGTTGGTGTACTTTCCTTTAGGTTTTCTTGGAAAGACCCATCTTCTTTTTCCGGATTGCTCCATTGTCCCTATAGAATCTCTGTAAGTCTCAGGGTCCAGAACCTGTCCCTGTCCGCCGCGTACTTCTATTTCTTCTATGTCTGACATATGTAATAGGTTTTAAAAAAGAAAAAACATAATTCGTTACTATTTTAATCTAATAACAAATTATGTTTTTTTCATATATTTTCTAATTTTTTAAATTATTCTTTTTCCCAATGTGCTTCAGTTCCCTGAGGAGCTGCTCCTCCCTGAGCCGGAGTCACTGGTGGTTGTTCCTGGTTGATGTGATATACATACGCTGCAATCTTCTCAATCTCTGCACCTGAAACTTCTCCGTTTTTACCGAATGCTCTCATCGAAGGGTTGGTAGGAGAACCATTCCAGTCCATATGGAATACGTTTTTGAATAACGTTTTCTCAGGCTGGTTGATCCAGTAGTTATCAGTAAGGTTGGGTCCGATACCTCCACTACCGTCTTCTTTGTGACAAGATGCACAGTTTGTTTTGAATAATTCTTTACCTTCTGCAATGTTATCAGCTGAATATTTTGCTGTTTCAATTGTTACAGGAGGCTGAGATTTCTGGTATTCTTCAATACTAGCTAGCTGCTCTTTATATTCTTTTTCATATTCGCTTAACGGGTGAGCGAAGTCTGTGAAAGAGTATGCTGCAATATATACAATACAAAAAGCGGTCCCAAAATAGAATAAGCCTACCCACCATTTCGGTAACTGGTTATCCAACTCCATGATCCCGTCAAAACCATGGTCGATAAGGATATCCTTTTCTTCAGAAGCAGATTGCTTTTTGAATGCACTTTGGTACAATCTTTTAAAATAAGGTACTTTCTTTTCAGCTAAATAAGCTGCCTTTTCTTCAGGAGATAATTTCTTGAATTTGTTGTTCTCAATAAGGTCTCCGATAGCTGCATGAATATAAGCAAGGATCCCAGCGATTACAACAGTTCCCCAGAAGTAAGGTGAAGAAAGGAACGCGTAGCTCTGTACAAATAAATAATAAAAAACTATTAAAAGTCCGATTATTATTAAGATGTTTATAACAACAGGTGTTCTTTGTTTCATAAAAAATAGTTTAATTTTTTAAATTAAAATCGTCATCTTCATCATCCCCAAGCGGTGCCTCTTCTTCTTCTTTGTAATATTTTTTAGGCCTGCTAAAAACATAGATTACTAATGCGACGAAGAACAGCATAAAGAAAATCAGAGCCAGTGTCTGGTAGAAGCCAGCATTTTCAGTATTGGATAATATATCTTTAAAGTTCTGAGGAATCATAGTATGAACTTTTTAATGTTTTTTAGTTATTACTTGCTGTTTTGATTTCAGTTGTTTTGATATCCGTACCTAATCTCTGAAGATAAGAAATAAGAGCTACAATTTCTTTTTTCTCTAATTCTCCCTGAGGTCTCTTCGCGTAAGCCTGCTTAAGGTCATTCGCTTCGGAGAAGATATCTTTCACAATTTTTGCCGATTGGTTATTAGCCCATTTGTCTGCAGAGTCGATTTCAGCCTTAGTATAAGGTACATCGAATACATTCTTCATCAGCTTCATTTTGTCTACCATCTTGGTTCTGTCTAAGTCAGTAGCAATTAACCAAGGGTAACGAGGCATGATAGAACCTGCAGAAGTTGATCTTGGGTTATACATGTGCTTGTAGTGCCAAGAACTTGGGTTTTTACCACCTTCTCTATGTAAATCCGGCCCTGTTCTCTTAGAACCCCATAGGAATGGTCTGTCGTATACGAATTCTCCAGCTTTGGAGTATTGTCCGTTTTTACCGTTGAATCTTGTAATCTCATCTCTGAATGGTCTGATCATCTGAGAGTGACAAGCGTTACATCCCTCACGGATATAGATATCTCTACCTTCAAGTTCCAGCGGTGAATAAGGCTTCACTGCAGAAATTGTAGGTACACTTTTCTTAAGAGATAGTGTAGGGATAATTTCAATTGAACTACCGATAGATATCGTGATGAAAGATAGGATACCTAATAATACCGGAGTTCTTTCCAGCCAAAGGTGAGTGCCTTCTCCTTCTTTTCTGTTTTTGCTGATGTTGGCCAACGCAGGAGCTTCAGCAGGAACTTCTTTCTGGAATGATCCTTTTCTTACTGTAGCGATTACGTTTACAATCATTAGGATAGATCCTGAGATATAGAATAAACCTCCTACGAATCTCATTTTGAAGTAAGGAATAATTGCCGTTACCGTATCCAGCCAGTTTTTCCATAATAAGGTTCCGTCCGGGTTGAACTGCTTCCACATTAATCCTTGTGTAAATCCTGAAATATACATTGGAACTGCATAGAAAATAATTCCTAAAGTACCTAACCAGAAATGCCAGTTAGCTAATTTTACAGACCAAAGTTTTGTTCTCCACATGATTGGTACCAAATAATAGATAACCCCGAATGCCATGAAACCATTCCATCCAAGAGCGCCTAAGTGTACGTGACCGATAACCCAGTCTGTAAAGTGACCAATTTTGTTGATGTTTTTAGTTGCCAAAAGCGGTCCTTCAAACGTTGCCATACCATAACAGGTAACAGCTACTACGAAGAACTTAAGGATAGGGTTTTCTCTTACTTTATCCCAAGCTCCTCTTAGTGTAAGAAGACCATTTAACATACCTCCCCAAGATGGTGCAATAAGCATGATAGAGAAACCTGTTCCTACTGCCTGAGCCCAAGCTGGAAGAGCTGTATACTGAAGGTGGTGAGGACCAGCCCAGATATATACGAAAATTAATGACCAGAAGTGAATAATTGACAATTTATACGAGAATACCGGTCTGTCTGCAGCCTTCGGAAGGAAGTAATACATTAAACCCAGAACCGGAGTTGTCAATACGAATGCAACCGCATTGTGTCCATACCACCACTGTACAATAGCATCTTTTACCCCTGCGTATGCTGAATAAGATTTCCAGCCTGTGAAAGATAGAGGTACTTCAAGGTTGTTGAAGATGTGAAGCATTGCTACTGCAATCCATGTACCAATGTAGAACCAGATGGCTACGTAAAGGTGTCTCACTCTTCTCTTAGAAATAGTCAGGAACATATTGATACCAAAAATGATCCATGAGAATGCGATCAATATGTCGATCGGCCACTCATGTTCAGCATATTCCTTAGAGGTATTGATTCCCATAAAGAACGTAACGAACGTAGCAACGATCATAAACTGCCAGGTCCAGAAATGTAACCAAGACAGGGTGTCACTGTACATTCTTGTTTTTAATAATCTCTGTAATGAGTAATAAATACCCGTGTAAACGATGTTACAAACGAATGCAAAGATTACGGTGTTGGTGTGCAGCATTCTGATTCTACCAAAACCAAACGCACCATGAGTGTTTATTAACCCTTCAATGTTACCCGATGCCAAACTTTTAATGGTTGTGTCATCCGTCCCGAAAAAGAATTCAGGTAATTCCGGGTAGAAAAGCATTAATGCCGCCGTAAGCCCGAACGTAAATCCAATGAGACCGAAAACTAAGGTCGCATAAAGGAACGCACGGACAATACTATTGTCATAACTAAACTTCTGTGTTTCCATATCAACTATTCACTATTTTTCTCAATTTTTATTATTTTCTCCTATTTCTTTCTCGTCTTTATTTTTGTCGCCGGTTGCATCTTTTTCTTTGACTTTTTCGTCATCAAAAAGGATTCTGACAGCAGGAGATTCATCATCTTCAAACTGTCCTTTTCGGGCATACACTATAAATACGACCAAGAAAATCGCAGCCAAAGAAACACTGCAGAGGATCATTAAATATAGAATATCCATTGGACAACAAAATTAACCTATTTTCGGGTTTCAAATTTAGTGAAAAATAATGACATTCATCACGAAATGCCGATTTCAGCTAATTTAAAATCAGTCTAAATAAGGGCTTTTACGCCTGTTTTTTGAAATATTTACGACCTAAAATCCAGGTAGAAACTGTGGTAAAGGTAACCACCGTAATTGAACTGATTGGCATAATGATTGCAGCGAAGAGCGGATGCATATGTCCTGTAACAGCGTAACTTAAACCAACAATATTGTATAAAAAACTGATTATAAATGTCATTTTCACAATCGTGATGGAACCTTTGCAAACGTTCAGATAATTGTCAAGAGTAACTACTTTATCTCCATTCATAATGACATCAGAAGATGGGGTAAAGCTGTTTGTATCATCAGCAATAGCAATTCCTACATTACTTTGTTTTAATGCTCCTGCATCATTAAGTCCGTCTCCAAGCATTGCTACTTTTAATTGCTGATCCTGAAGGGATTTGATGTAGTTTAGCTTATCTTCCGGGCTTTGATTAAAGGCCATTCCTTTGTAGTTTGGAATAAGCTCTTTAAGCTGGTTTTCTTCTGAGGAATTGTCTCCGCTCAGGATAAATATTTTGTAGTGGGTAAGCTTTGTGAAAAGCTCTCTCAGTTTCGGACGATACTCATTCTTAAAGATAAATTTACCTAAGTATTCTCCATTTTTGCTGATGTAAACTGCTGTTTCGAGATTTTTAGGCTCCTGGTTGTTGTAGCGGGCAGATCCGATTTTATAGAGATTTCCTCTTATACTGGCTTCATATCCTTTCCCTGAAATTTCAACAAATTTCTCTACAGGGAAATACTCATCTTTCACTTCAATGAATTCGTACAATGATTTTGAAAGCGGGTGGTTGGAGTTCTTCAATAACGTCTTAATGTTCAGAGTATCAAATTCGTTGATCTCAGATCCTTCGTACTTGATATTGGATTTTTTCCTGTGAGTGATCGTTCCTGTTTTATCGAAAACAATTGTATCAAGTCTCGCGATTTTTTCAATCGTTAAAGTATCTTTTACATAAAACTTATTTCGGCCTAAAATCCTCATAATGTGTCCAAAAGTGAACGGAGCAGACAGGGCAAGTGCACAGGGACATGCAATGATCAGAATGGCAGAAATAACCTGGAACATCTTCTCTAAATCAATAAATGCCCAATAAATTCCTGCAACAAGAGCAATGCCTAAAATGATGAATGTGAAATATTTACTGATGTTGTTTGTTAACGTGTCAAGCCCGGTTTCATGTTTTTTGAATGCTTCTTTATTCCAAAGCTGAGTAAGGTAACTCTGGTCTACATCTTTGATAACTTCCAGTTCCAGAGATGATCCTATCTGCTTTCCTCCGGCAAAAATCTTATCACCAGGCTGTTTGCTGATGCTTTCACTTTCTCCGGTGATGAAACTGTTGTCGATGTTTCCTTCTCCGTTGATCAGGATCGCATCTACGGGGATAATTTCCTGATTTCTTACCAGGATTCTATCACCCACTTTTATTTCAGACAATAGAATATTGTCCTGTTTTCCTTCGAAATCAACTTTCGTTACTGCAATCGGGTAGAAAGATTTATAATCCCGGTCATAGGATAGGGCGCTGTACGTTCTTTTTTGGAAAATTTTCCCAAGAAGCATGAAGAACAATAACCCGCAAAGAGTATCAAAATATCCTGGGCCATAATCTGTTACCACTTCGTAGATACTTCTTCCGTAGAGAACAAAAATTCCCAAGACAATCGGAACATCAATGTTGACGATCTTATTTTTTAAACCGTACCATGCGGATTTATAATAATCTGATGCTGAGTAAAATACAACAGGTGTTGCCAAAAGGAATATCAAGGTTCTGAATAAACCTTTATAATGGTCCATCCAATAATCTTCTCCACCTATGTACTCAGGAAAGGCAAGGAACATTCCGTTACCAAAAGCAAAAGCAGCGATGGCAAACTTTACCAGTAAAGATTTGTCGAGATGATCTTCATTTTTATCGGCAGTTTCAAGGCTGATAACGGGCTTATATCCTAGATTCGTTAAAAATTTAGCTAGTTCGCTTAATTTCATGTCGTTATGATTGAATGAAATCTGTAAGGTCTTTCTTGTGAAATTAACCTGCGAATATTTAATATGCTTATTTAACGTATGAAGGCTTTCCAATAGCCAGATACACGAAGAACAGTGAATGACGGGGATTTTAAAGGTGACAAGACTGGTGTTTCCTTCAGAAAAATCAGTCACTTTTTCAAAGATTTCCGGTGTGTCCAGGTAATCAAATTGAGAAGAATTTTCATCATTCGGACGAATTCCCGCTCCTTTATTAAGCTCATAGAAGTTGCCTAAATGATTTAAATTTAGAATCTCGTAAACAGACTTACATCCGTTACAGCAGAAAGTCTTTTCATCAAATAAAATTCTCTCTTTTTCTATCCCTTGACCACAATGAAAACAGTTCTCGCTCACCCCATAAAATATTGAACTACAAAATTATAACAAATTTTTTTGTTTATCGCGTTAAAAAGTTCTATTTTTGTGATAAATATCATATAAAATGCCGCAGGAACAACAGATAGCAATTGAAGAGAGGTTCGCCAGAGTTTTTAATGATAAATCATTTAAAGAAAGACTTTCTAGCGCAGATTTTGAAAAATATATTAATGGCAAAAAGAAACTGAGTTTTCAGAAACATGATACCATTTTCGAGGATGGCGAAACTCCGAAAGGAGTGTTTGTTCTGGAGAAAGGTGCTGCCAAACTTTCGAAATCAGGTGCGTTCGGTAAAGATCAGATTTTAAGATTTATCAAAGAAGGAGATATCATCGGCTATCGTTCTTTGCTTTGCGGGGAAAACTTCCAGGCCAAAGCAGAAGCCATGACAGATATTGAATGTGTATTCTTACCTGCTGATATCTTTATGTATCTGCTTGAAGTAGATCCACAGCTGTCTTTCGTAATGCTTCAGAAGATCTCCTACGAATTAGGAGAATCTTCCAATACCATTACTTTCCTTGCTCAGAAAACGGTAAGAGAAAGACTGGCAGAAATTCTTTTGCTGCTGGAACAGAAACTGGGTGTAGATCCTGAAGGCTTTATTAAGATCTCATTAACGAGAGAAGAAATTGCTAATATTATCGGTACTGCTACAGAAAGTGCCATCCGTCTGATCTCCGAATTCAAACAGGACAGTCTGATTGAAGTTGACGGAAGAAATATCAAGATTTTAAATCACGACAAACTCATGAAACTCGGTCACGTAGTTTTATAAATCATACAAAAAACTTAAGTCGGCTCAAGGCCGACTTTTTAACTTTTAAAAATAGATAAATTATGTCTGTTCACTCTGAAATTAAAAAAGTTACGACTGAAACCTTGCGTAAAATGAAATTCGACAAGGAAAAAATAACAATGCTTACCGCCTATGATTTTACCACTGCAAAGATGGTAGATGCAGGTGGAGTAGATGCTATTTTGATTGGAGACTCTGCAGCGAATGTCATGGCTGGTTTTGAAACTACATTGCCTATTACGCTGGATCAAATGATCTATCATGCTCAAAGTGTGGTAAGAGGAACCGACAGAGCTTTGGTGGTAGCAGATTTACCTTTCGGAACTTATCAGAGTAATCCTGAAAAAGCATTGGAATCTGCGGTAAGAATGATGAAGGAAGGTGGAGCGCATGCGGTGAAAATTGAAGGTGGAAAAGAAATTTCAAAGTCTATCAAAAAGATCATCAATGCTGGAATTCCGGTAATGGGACATTTGGGATTAACCCCACAGTCTATCTATAAATTCGGAACGTATAAAGTAAGAGCAAAGGAAGAGGCAGAAGCTGAAAAACTGATTGCTGATGCTCAGCTTTTGGAAGAATTAGGCTGTTTTTCTGTAGTACTGGAAAAAATACCTGCGGAATTGGCGAAAAAAGTAACTGAAAGTATTTCTATTCCTACTATCGGAATCGGTGCCGGAGCAGAGTGTGACGGGCAGGTTTTGGTGTATCATGATATGGTAGGAATGAACAAAGGCTTCAGCCCGAAATTCTTAAGAAGATATCTTGACCTTTATACAGAAATTACAGGAGCAGTTTCTCAATATGTGAAAGATGTGAAAAGTGTAGAGTTTCCCAACGAAAACGAAAGCTATTAATCTATGCAGAATCAACAATCTATTCAGGGAATATTATCTATTGCAGCACTGATTTGTCTTGCTGTAGGATGGTTTAATTTATTCTCTCCGGAAATCAATCATTTACTTTCAAGAAAAGTATTTTATGTGCTGATAGGAGCGAGCTTCTTTATTCAGGCTCCGCTGCTTACGAATAAGAATTTTGTTTATGCTATGTATGCTGCAGCAGCTATCTGTGTATTCGGAGCATTTATTCCGGAAGGCTCAAAACTTTCGGCTGTAAAAACCGTGGGGCTTTTGGCGGGAATTATCCTGTCATTATCCAACAGAAGAAGATAGACTGAAAAAGTATGAAGGAGCAGATTATATATGAAGACAACCATCTTCTGGTGATTAATAAAAAGGTGGGTCAGCTTGTACAGGGCGATAAGACCGGCGATGAATCACTATTAGAATCCATCAAGAATTTTATAAAAATAAGAGATGCTAAGCCGGGAAATGTTTTTCTCGGCTTGGTTCATCGTATAGACCGCCCAACCTCCGGGCTGGTAATCTATGCAAAAACTTCCAAAGCGCTTTCCCGTTTGACACAGATGGTGAAAAATCGTGAAGTGAAAAAGACATACTGGGCAGTTGTGGGAAAAGAAATGATTCCTCAAAGCCAGAGACTGGTTCATTATTTAAAGAAAAACGAAAAGAATAATAAAGCCATTGTTTTTTCTAAAGCTACCGAAGGAGCAAAAGAAGCGATCTTAACTTATAATGTGATTAAGACTCTTGATAATTACCTACTTCTTGAAATTGATCTTGAAACCGGAAGACATCATCAGATAAGAGCGCAATTATCCAAAACAGGAATTCCGATCAAAGGAGATCTGAAATATGGAGCACCACGTTCCAACCCTGACGGAGGAATCAATCTTCATGCAAGAAAACTGGAATTTATTCATCCTGTAACCAAAGAAAATATTGAAATCATAGCTCCTGTTCCGCAGAATGATGCGATCTGGAGAGCTTGTGAAGAATAAATAATAAAAATCTTAAAACGATCAATATAAAATAAGGTCTGTCTCAATTTGAGGCAGACTTTTTACAATACCAGATTTCGAAGGTAGTTTCAAAAAATTTTGCTTATTACAAAATAATGTCTAACTTCGTTGCCAACTTTAGGGGTGTCTGTTACCAACAGACTGAGACTTTACCCTTTGAACCTGATCTGGATCATACCAGCGTAGGGAAAAGTAGATGACTTTTGCTGTACATTCTATTGTACAATAATGGCCATTCCTAAAGTATATGTAAAATATTAGGAATGGAACTTATAATCAACCACACCCGAAAAACATTTGATGTACTTCCCGAAAACCTGGAAGCATTATTGGCTATTGAGTTACCCGGAAATAAGAAAGGTATTGCTGTAGCTCTCAACAATCGCATTATTCCCCTCTCAGTCTGGGCGGAAACCATCCTCAATAACAACGATTCAATTTTAATCATTACTGCCACTCAGGGCGGTTAATTCTCATATTTAATACCCAAAACTTATGGCTCACTCCATTACATGTTCGCCATTTCCGAACTCAAAGAAAATCTATGTTGAAGGAACATTACATCCTATCAATGTAGCCATGCGTGAAATACAGCTTAGTCCGACCAAATTGACCAATGGCGGCTTTGAATATAATGCTCCGGTGACGATTTACGACACTTCAGGACCTTATACCGATGAAAATGCAACTATTGATATTCAGAAAGGACTTCCGAGAATCAGAGAACAATGGATTCTGGACAGAAATGATGTAAATATCCTTGATGGAATTACGTCTGAATATGGAAAGGCACGTTTAGCAGATCCTCGTCTAGACGAATTGAGGTTCTCTTATGATCATAAACCTAAAGTTGCTCAGCAAGGAAAAGAAGTTACACAGCTTTATTATGCAAAACAGGGAATCATTACTCCGGAAATGGAATATGTGGCGATCCGGGAAAATCAAAGAATAGAACAGCTTGATTCTGTATCTAAAGAAATGGCTTTTCAGCATCCGGGACACAGTTTTGGTGCCAATACTCCGAAAAGCAAGATCACTCCGGAATTTGTAAGGGACGAAATTGCTGCCGGAAGAGCCATTATTCCCAATAATATCAACCACCCGGAAAGTGAACCAATGATCATCGGAAGAAATTTCCTGGTGAAAATCAATGCCAATATTGGCAACAGTGCCGTTTCATCCAGTATTGAAGAAGAAGTAGAAAAAGCGGTATGGGCCTGCCGATGGGGCGCTGATACCATTATGGATCTTTCAACCGGAAAAAATATTCACGAAACAAGAGAGTGGATCATCAGAAACAGTCCGGTTCCTATTGGTACGGTTCCTATTTATCAGGCCCTGGAAAAAGTGAAAGGTGTTCCCGAAGACCTGACGTGGGAAATCTTCAGAGATACCCTTATTGAACAGGCAGAGCAGGGAGTTTCCTATTTCACGATCCATGCCGGAGTTCTGTTGAGATATATCCATTTAACAGCAAAAAGAGTGACCGGAATTGTTTCCAGAGGAGGATCTATTATGGCAAAATGGTGTTTATTCCATCATAAAGAAAGTTTCTTATATACTCATTTTGAGGAGATTTGTGAGATCATGAAGAAGTATGATGTAGCTTTCTCTTTAGGAGATGGTCTCCGTCCCGGATCTATTGCAGATGCTAATGATGCCGCTCAGTTTGCAGAACTGGAAACTTTAGGTGAACTCACCAAAATTGCATGGAAGCACAATGTACAGGTAATGATTGAAGGACCAGGCCATGTTCCGATGCACATGATCAAAGAAAATATGGAAAAGCAATTGGAAGAATGCCATGAAGCTCCTTTCTATACTTTAGGGCCGTTAACAACGGATATTGCTCCAGGTTATGATCATATTACTTCAGGAATCGGGGCAGCGATGATTGGTTGGTTTGGTTGTGCCATGCTTTGCTATGTAACACCGAAAGAACATTTAGGTCTTCCGAATAAAGATGATGTAAAAGTTGGGGTAATCACTTATAAACTGGCTGCCCACGCAGCGGATTTAGCAAAAGGTCATCCGGGCGCACAGTACAGAGACAACGCATTAAGTAAAGCCAGGTTTGAATTCAGATGGGAAGATCAGTTTAACCTTTCATTAGATCCAGAGACAGCAAGAGCTTACCATGATGAGACCTTACCGGCGGAAGGTGCGAAAATTGCCCATTTCTGTTCCATGTGCGGACCGAAATTCTGTTCTATGAAAATTACGCAGGAAATTCGTGAATCTGCAGAACAGGGTATGCTGGATAAATCACAGGAATTTATTGAAAAAGGGAAAGAAATCTATATATGATCATCGTTATCACTTCTGAATTGATTATGCCCAGCGAAACTGATAGTATTAACCAAATGTTTCAGGAAGGTCTTGATCTGCTTCACATCCGTAAACCATGGATCAGCCGGAATGAAATGACTGAATTCATCACGCAGATTGATGAAGTTTTTCGTTCACAGTTAGTGCTGCATACGCATTACGACCTGGGGAAGGAATTTACTATTTCAAGATTTCATTTCAGGGAGATTGATCGAAAGGAAGGAACATATAAACCTTTTGCGGAAGAAAATATGATTTCAACTTCGGTACACGATATCGCAACGTACAATACTTTGGAAAAAGAATGGGAATATGCTTTCATAAGTCCGTTCTTTCCAAGTATATCAAAAAAAGGGTATGGATTGAACTCAACCATTAAAGAAGAGATAAAGCATCGGAACAATCAGGACGCAAAATTGATTGCTCTTGGAGGAATTAATCAGGATAATATCCATGAAGTTTTCGAAGCAGGAGCAGATGGAGTGGCCTTATTAGGTGCTGTCTGGGAAAGTGAAGAACCCTTAAAAGTATTCAAAAAATGCAGGAACGTCCTTATGTCATAAGTATCGCAGGCTTCGACCCAAGTGGAGGAGCAGGCTTGTTATCAGACAGTAAAACCTTCGAGCAATCAAAGGTAATGGGACTGGGAGTATGTACAGCATTGACGTTGCAAACCGCTTCCAAATGCTTGAACTTAGAATGGCGGCCTATAGATGAAGTAACCAAAGCAATTCAGCTGTTGATAAAAAACTATACCATTTCAGCCGTGAAAATTGGAATTGTGAAAGATGCAGAATTTCTAAGTAAGATTGTAGAAACGGTTAAAGAAAGCGATTTTGAAGTAAAAATCGTTTGGGATCCCGTTCTGAAAAGCACTTCCGAATTCACATTTTTTGATCCTGAAACACTTCCTCAATTGAAAAATATGATTAATAAGTTGAGTTTAATAACTCCCAATTATAATGAATACAACGTTTTAAAGCAGTATCATCTTTTACCGGATACGTATGAATGTTCATTATTAATCAAAGGAGGGCATAGGGAAGATCGTTTAGGAACAGATACTTTAGTTGAAAATGGAAAAGAAACCCTTTTAGTTCCGGCCGAAAGTAATACGATTTATTTCCCTAAGCATGGTTCCGGCTGTGTTTTATCATCAGCCATAACCGCAGAACTTGCGAAAGGTGAAAACATCGAAACTGCCTGTAGAAATGGGAAATTATACATCGAAAAATTTTTAAAAAGCAATCCCTCTTTATTGGGAACGCATTCATAGAAACATGGAAAAATTACAATACATATCACAAGGAAATACTTTCCGGGAACAGGAACTTTGTGTCCGTAAAGCGCTGGATAACGGGGTTAAATGGGTACAGGTTCGCTGGAAAAATGCTCCTGAAAACGAATTAATCAAACTCTGTGAAATTTCAAAACAGCTTTGTTCAGAATATCAGGCAGTTTGTATCATCAATGATCATGTACAAATAGCCAGAGAAATAGATGCTGACGGTGTTCATTTAGGATTAAACGACAGTGCCGTTAAAGACGCAAGATTGATCTTGGGCGAAAATAAAATGATTGGCGGAACGGCTAATACCCTTTCAGATGTCATTCAGAGAATCAAAGAATCCTGTGATTATATCGGTTTAGGACCATTGAGGTTTACCACAACCAAAGAAAAACTAAGCCCTGTTCTTGGGTTTGAAGGATATCAGCATATCATTGATGGATTAAGGGAAAAATCAATAGATGTCCCTAAGATATTTGCCATCGGAGGCGTTACCCTTGAAGATATTTTACCCTTGCAGGAAATTGGAATTTACGGCATTGCAGTTTCCGGGCTGATCACAAAACAGCCATCAATTATTAATGAACTAAAAAAAGTAATGATATGAGCCATCAGAAATTAGAAATAGCAGGAAGAATTTTTGAATCAAGACTGTTTTTAGGAACAGGAAAATTCGGAAGTATGGGAGATATGGTACAATCTGTTATCGCATCCGAAACCAATATGGTAACAATGGCGCTAAAAAGAATTGATGCGAAATCCAGTGAAGACAGTCTGCTTGATTCATTAAAAGAAACCAACGTTCATCTTCTGCCGAATACTTCCGGAGCGAGAACTGCCAAAGAAGCTGTATTGGCTGCACAATTAGCCAGAGAAGCACTGGAAACGAACTGGGTAAAACTGGAAATTCATCCGGATCCGAAATATTTACTGCCGGACCCTATTGAAACATTATATGCCACGGAAGAACTGGCGAAATTAGGATTTGTTGTAATGCCTTACATTCATGCCGATCCTGTTTTGTGCAAACGTCTGGAAGATGCCGGAACATCAGTGGTAATGCCTTTGGGAGCACCCATCGGGACGAATAAAGGATTAAGAACACAAGACTTTCTGGAAATCATCATCAGTCAGAGTAATGTTCCTGTCGTAGTAGATGCAGGTATCGGTGCGCCATCAGATGCTGCAAAAGCAATGGAAATGGGAGCAGACGCCGTTTTGGTGAATACTGCCATTGCCGTTGCCGGAAACCCGCTGAATATGGCTTTAGCTTTTAAAGAAGGGGTGATTGCCGGAAGAAGAGCCTTTGAATCAGGATTGGGTGTCATTACTAACCATGCTGAAGCTTCAAGTCCGCTGACTTCATTTTTATTTGAATAAATCAGACTTATGAAAAGCTTTAAAGATGTTTTTGAAAACTATCAGTGGGATGAGGTAAAGAATAAGCTTGAAAAAGTAAGCCTGGCTGATGTAAGGTACAGTCTTCAGAAAAAGAATAAAACCCTGGATGATTTCCTTAATCTTCTCTCACCAGCGGCTTCTCAGGAACTTGAGCTGATGGCGAGAATGACGAAGGCACTTACCCAAAAAAGATTTGGAAAAATCATTCAGCTCTATGCTCCGCTGTATCTTAGTAATGAATGTCAGAATATCTGTACCTATTGCGGATTCAGTCTGGACAATCACCTGAAAAGGAAAACACTTTCCGATATGGAGCTGATGATTGAAGCATCAGTACTGAAATCTATGGGAGTGAATCATGTGTTACTGGTAAGCGGGGAAGCCAATAAAATTGTAGGAGTACCTTATTTTCAGAATGCAGTCCGTAAGCTAAAGCCCCATTTTTCCAATATATCCATTGAAGTTCAGCCATTACTGGAAGAAGAATACAAACTGCTACATGAAGAAGGAGTGCATTCCGTTTTAGTATATCAGGAAACCTATCATCAGGATGTCTACAGGGAATATCATCCAAAAGGTAAGAAATCAAACTTTCATTTCCGTCTGGAGACTCCGGATAGAATAGGAAGGGCAGGCATTCATAAAATAGGGCTGGGAGTTCTTCTAGGGCTTGAAGATTGGAGAGTAGACAGTTTTTTTAATGCCTTACACATCGATTATCTCCAGAAACAGTACTGGAAAAGCAAGTTTTCTGTTTCATTTCCCAGGCTCAGACCCGCTGAAGGGATTATTGAACCGAATTTCATTATGGAAGATAAAGACCTTCTTCAGCTCATTTGTGCCTACAGAATCTGGAATGAAGACCTTGAAATCTCCATTTCTACCAGGGAAAATGAAACCTTTAGAAATAATATTGTATCTCTGGGGGCTACAGCGATGAGTGCAGGTTCAAAAACCAATCCCGGAGGCTATGCTGTGGATAAAGAATCTCTGGAACAGTTTGAAACCAGTGATGAACGAAGTATGGAGGAGATTAAAATGATGATTAAAAAAGCAGGTTATGATCCTGTGATGAAAGATTGGGATTCCGTATACAGTGGATTTTAAAATTTTAAACCATTAAGAACTTTTAAAACCTTAATGGTTCAATGATAATTATGAAACAAGACCAGTTTGCACGATACAGCCGGCAGATATTTATCGAAGAAATCGGATTGGAAGGACAAAAGAAAGTCATGTCTTCTAAAGTTCTTGTTATAGGAGCAGGAGGCTTGGGAAGTCCTGTTATTCAATATCTGGCGGCTGCAGGAGTAGGAACTTTAGGTATTGTCGATTTTGACCATGTAGAACTTCATAACCTGAACCGCCAGATCATTCATACTGAAAATAGAGTAGGATTATCCAAAGTGAAAAGCGCAGAAACATTTGTAAAAGAACTCAATCATCAGGTTAAACTGATAGGAATTGAGGAAAAACTCAATGAAGATAATGCCGGAGAAATCATTTCTCAGTATGATATTATTGTTGATGGCTCAGATAACTTCACTACAAGATATCTGGTGAATGATACCTGTGTAGAATTAAAAAAAACTCTGGTTTACGGAAGTATTTTAGGATTTTCAGGGCAAGCTGCTGTTTTTAATCATAACGGAAGTAAAAACTTACGGGATATTTTCCCTGAACCGCCTTTTGATGAGGATGTACCGGATTGTGACAGTCTTGGCGTACTGGGAGCTCTTCCCGGAATGATAGGCAGTATGATGGCGCTGCAGACGTTAAAAATTATCACGGATCTTCCGGTAAATGTCAATCAGCTGACTTTGGTGGATACTTTGAACTGGAGGTTTCAGACGATTGATTTTTGATGTAAATATAAACACTAATATCACTAATATTTTCACCAATAACACCATTTTAATATCAATAGAAAGAGGCAGTAAAAATGATTACTGCCTCTTTCTATTGATCTTGGAAAGGATTATTGTGCCTGCTGCATTACCCCTCCGGTATCTTCTTTTTTAGTCTGGTTCAGGATATTTGGATCCTCTTTTGCCAGTTTATTTCTTGTCGGAATTTTATAGTTGATGGAAAGCCCGAAATTTCGGGTGTCATATTTACTGTAGATCATCACCGGGTTTCCTGACGGCGGATTAGAGCGTACCTGCATCATCTGCCCGTTGAAAATATCATTCGCAAAAACAGAAAGTGTCAGGCGGTTATTCATAAACTTCTTTGTCAGCGTAATATCAAGAGAGTTGTTAAACGGTTTTTCTGCCGTAAAGTAGAAATATCCGGCCTTTGGAGTCAGATAGCTGTAGTTGGCTGTCAGTTTGATGTCCTTAGGTAAAATAATCTGGGTCATGATATTGAAGATCCAGAATCCTTTATTATTCAGATTGTCGATTTCATGTTTCTGATAACCAGCATACAGGTACATGAAATTAATTTTATCAGGATTGAAATTAAATTTCATGATTTCACTAAACGGCTTGCTGAAAATCATAAAAGGAACAGGTAATCCCACGTTGAAATTGTGAATTTTCATATTCGAAATATTCACTTGCTCGTTGAATAGTTTTCTTCCGTCTTTTCGGATGATCTGTGCCACCTGGTTGCTTGCTGAACTTACGCTATATCCGATGAATGCATAATCAAAAGCTGAAATTTTCAGCTCATAATTATCAAAAATAGTAGGCTGTAGATTCGGGTTACCGTTTACTTCCGTACTTGGTCCGGAGAATGTTACGTTGTTTGGATTCAGAGCAGAAATACTTGGCAGGCTGATTTTCCTGTTGTAATTCGCAGCAATATAAACCTGATTCATCATGTTATATTGTACACTTGCATTCGGGAAAAATTTAAACTTATTGAATGGAATCAAATCAGCTTCAACCACCTTTTTATCTTTAATATATCTTGTTACGCCGGATATATCATAGTTTTCAGCACGGGTGCCCAAAGTGAAATCAAACTTTTTCAGTTTAGCCTGAAACTCCAAGTAGGTTGAAGCAGTCTGTCTCTGATATTCAAGATTAGTCAGTCCAAAGCTTTCCGTGTCATAGTCCTGTCTTTCATACAATCCTCCAAAGCTTACCTTTCCGCCATCAAGAAGCTTGATAGGCTGGGCATAATCTACTTTAAGATTCGCAATATTCATTACAGATTTATTGTTCAGAATATCTTTTAATCCATTGGTAGGGCTATCGAGAGGTTCATTGGGATAAGCTACAAATGTTCCATCTTGAAAATAATTATCCTGAGAAAACTTGCTGTCTGATCTTGTATAGCCAAACTGAAAGTCCAGTTTTTGAGATTTGTCAGCAAAACGCTTCTGATACGTTACAACGGCTTCCTGTCTCAAATTATTGGTATGCGCAACATCGGAAGAAGTATAAAAAGCTTCTTTTAAATCCTCCGGATTTCTCTTGAAAGGCAAATCTCCATGGCCATTACTTAAAGTATAGTTGTCGTTATTGTTATGATAAATATCGTAGTTTAATAATAATCTGTCCTGACCAAGATCAAAAGTCAATCCGGATTTTGCAAAATATCCACGGCCGTATCTGTCAGTATGGCTGTTCAAAAGCTCATCCTGCTGGCCGTTAAGCATACTTTCACGGTAATTTTGTCCCACATTCAGCTGCCATCCGAAATATTTATTTCTGGCGTTTAAGTTAACAGAGTTTGTGGTTCTGCTTCTGTATTTATCATAATTCGTGAAAGAATAATTTCCAGAATAAGTAGCAGTTAAATATTTATTAGCGTTTTTGTTGGTGATGATATTCATGATTGCACCTCCGGAAGTTGCCGGAAACTCAGCACCTGGCTGGGTGATTACTTCAATTCTTTCTACAGAATTGGCAGGCATTCCTTCCAGAAAGGAGTTTAATTCATTGGATGTGATGTTCAAAGGTCTTCCGTTCAAATACACTTCCAGCATTTTACCCTGATACATCATTCCTGCGATGTCCGTAGATACAAGCCCTGGAAGTTTTTTAATTCCTTCCAGAACGTTTCCGTTATTCAGCTGAGGTTGCTCGGAAAAGTCAAAAATAGTACGGTCTGCCTTTTGTTCAACTGCTTTTTTAGTTTTGGTGATGACAATACCTTCAATTTGTTTCTCTTTAGAAGTTGTATTGCTCTTTTCCTGAGAGAAAACCAGCGTAGAACTTACCAGAGATAAAGTGAATATAGTTTTTTTCATAATGTTTTTACTACTATTCGGTTAGACGATGAAAAACAAATTTTGTTACAATCAGCACAGTAATTTTTTTATTTCAATGAAGAAAATTCAATAAAATCATATTCTGCAGAAGAAGTAAAAAGCCTTTTTAATAATGCCGAATGGCCATTCCCTGTAATAACAGGAATTCTTGCTATAAGTTATTATTGTGCTCGATCTTTTTCTTCAAAATTAATCGCTCTTTTGTTCGATTTCACTTTTTGATTCCCAAAATTGTAGGTGATACTGAGTGTCATTCTTCGTGCATCCCAATAGTTATTGAATGATTGTGTATTATCTGTAAAATACATATCTGCTTTAAAGCCGGATTGTTTAAAAATATCACTCATTGAAAGATTGACCTGCAGGGCTTTTTCCACAAAGCTCATTTTTAGTCCCGCATCAAAACTTGCTCTGCCTTTGATGGAAGCGGAGCCGTCTCTCGAGGGAAGATTATGCCAGTAATTGACAAATAGCATGAAGGTCTTAGCCTTGTTCAGCTGGAATGTATTGTTGAGAGAATAATAAAATGACTGACCGTTTTTAGGAACCAGATTAAATCTTGTAATCTGTGTTTCATTATAACTGAACGAGGTTGAAATATTACTTTCCCAGATTTTGAAAAAAGTATCTGTATAATTGAAATTGATCCCGTAAATATTCTGGTTGTAATAGTTTTCATAGGTACTGATAAGATCAATGCCGTTCAGGAAGGAAATTTGGTCAAAATTATTCTTTGTTCTCTGATAATAAAGAGTGGCTGAGAATTTATTTTTAAAAATATAATTGAATTCAATATTATGATTAAAAGAAGGTTGCAGACTTGGGTTTCCGGCATAATACGTATTGGGATTAGAATACCATCGGAACGGATCTAAAGCCCGGAAATAAGGACGGTTGATTCTTCTGGAATAGTTAATACTGAATTGGTTATCCTGACTGGCTTTATAGGAAACATAGGCTGTAGGGAAAAATTTTCCGTAATTATTCTCGGATTTAGACTGGGTAGTAGGAGAGAATCCATTGGTTTGTGAATATTCATAACGTAATCCTGCTTTCACCGACCATTTTTCACCAAGATCTTTACTGGCACTGACATAAGCGGCATAATTTTTTTCATTATAATCAAAAAGATTGCTCTTTGCTGGGTCTATGATATAATTTCCATGGGTGAAATTGAAATATCCGATGTCAGAATTATTAGAAAAATGACTGTATTTAGCGCCGGTTTCCAACTGAATTTTTTTAAAATTTAAAGTCAGATCAGCCTGCCCTGAATAGATTTTATAGTCTACACCAGAAAGATTTCTTACCGTCTGCATTGAATTATCTGCAACATTTCTTGTGGTAAAATTGACCTCCGTATCAGGAAGGTTTCCATAATAATTGGCACCAAAACTTAGCTTATGTTCTCCAAATTTCTGGTCAAAATACAGATTAAGCATTTGGGTTGTATACGGAGAACGATGCTTTGAATCCGTCTCTGTTTGTAAAGTAGGCGTACCATCTGTAAAGTAACTTTGTGTTGAATTGATATCCATATTGGTATGCCCCTTTGTAATATCGTATACCAATCCGATATTGGAGTTTTTAGAAAGTGAATAATCAAAATTGGCATTCAGACCGAGCCCGTCATTCATATCCCTTCTGTCATCCTTGCTGACCGAAGAATTTTGGCCAATAATATTATATTTTTCTACTGATCTTTTATCTCCGTCATAGCCCATTACTTTTACAGAGGCTTTTATTTTTTCATTCTGATAATTCACTCCTGCCACACTGCTGAAGCCGGCATATGTTTTTTGAGCATAACTGGTCGTCAGATAACCGTTCCATCCAAGATTCTGATTCTTTTTAAGGATAATATTAATGATTCCGCTGTTTCCCTGTGCTTCATATTTGGCAGGTGGAGTGGTGATTACTTCTATTTTCAATATGTTTTCAGAACGAAGGTTTCTCAGATAATTGATCAGTTCAGCTCCGGAAATATTAAGCATCCGATCATTCACCATTACAGAAACTCCATTTTTTCCGGCAATAGAAAGAAGACCTTTATTTTCATCCACCTGTAATAAAGGAGTGCCAGCCAATACCTCGGTTCCCGAACTTCCCTGTGAAAGCATAGAATTCTGAACATTATAAACCAGGCGGTCCACTTTACGCTGTACCAGAATTTTTTTGCCATTCATTGTTACTTCCTCAATTTTGTTGACGTTCGCAGTGTCTTTTGTTTGTGCTGCTGTAAAAGAGCAAACAAGAGCGGTTATAAATAAAAGATGCTTTTTCATAGGTTATCAATGACAGATTAAATGATCTTTATGTTGAATTTCTATGACAAAAGTATAGGAAGAGGCTTCGATTGGAAATAGCGTTTAGATGAAACCTGAGATTATACATATCAAAATAGTTTCGTCGGAGAAAAACAGGTTTTTATCGAAAAGGGTTGATGAATTGTGGGTGTATAGATTTATATTTGAATATGAATAAAAAGCAAATTATCTGGCTTCAGATTTTTTATTGGAGTTTCAATTTTATAGGAAACAACATTACGCCTTATTTCTTTTTTCCTGAGCGAAGAGGGTTTGAATCGTATGTGCTGAACTTTACTTATTTTATTACAGAAATCTCTACTTTTTATCTTTTGTATCTGGCTATTATTCCGAAAGTATTAAATCTTGAGAAACTTTATTCTGCTGTTTTAGTTTTCTTTATTTCTATTTTAAGCTTTGGTGTAATTCGGTATGGAATAGAAGAAGTGCTGCTTCCTATTACACTTGGATTCAGAAATTATAATAAAAATACCGGACTTTTATATTATTTGACAGATAATATCTACAATGCATCATTGACTGTTTTCATTGCAGGAATCCTGTGGATCGTAGAGAAATATGGTGTTGCCGAAAATGATAAAAAGCAGCTGCTGATTGAAAAGAAACAGGCAGAGCTTCAGGCATTAAAAACCCAGATCAATCCTCATTTTATTTTTAATTCATTAAATAATATCTACTCTCTTGTCTATCAGAAATCAGACAAAGCCTTGCCAGCAATTGAAGAACTGGTACAATTGTTAAGATACAGCACAAAGGATCTTGAAAAAGATTCAATTCCTTTGGATAAGGAAATTGGATATATTGATAGCCTGATTGCCTTGGAGAAACTTAGAATCAGAAAACCTGAGCTGTTGCTCATAGAAAAAAATATTCAGTATCCTCGCCTTAAGATCTCGCCAATGCTGTTGGTTCCTTTTGTTGAAAATGCCTTTAAACATGGAGATTTTCGTGATAAAGGTTTTGAAATGAAAATCTCAGATCATGATAAAGTGCTGCATTTTTATCTTTTCAATTTTAAAACACAGAGAATGAAAGATACCGTCTCCGGAATAGGAATTCAGAATGTGAAAAAAAGACTGGAAATATTGTATCCTAAACATCAGCTGGAGATCAGAGATTCGGAAACAGAGTTTATTGTAGACTTAAAAATTGATTTACGCTATGAATAAGATAAAATGCATTATTGTTGATGACGAGCCACTGGCAATCTCTCTTCTTGAGCATTATGTAGAAAAACTCCCTTTTCTTGAGCTGGTATTTTCTACAGAGAACCCGATTTTGGCTTTGGAATATCTTCAGAAAAACGATTCAGATCTTATCTTTTTAGATATTCAGATGCCGGAGCTTACGGGAATCAATTTTATGAAGATTGTAGGACCTGATCAAAAATATATTTTAACAACGGCTTATTCAGAATATGCCTTGGAAGGATATGAACATAATGTTGTGGATTACCTGCTGAAACCTATTTCATTTGAAAGATTTCAAAAGAGTGCATTAAAGGTGCAGGAACGGTTTTCTTTTCCTCAGGAGGAAAATTCATATTTCTTTGTGAAATCCTCAGGACAAAGACATCGTATTGGTTTTCATGAGATTTTGTACGTGGAAAGTATCAAAGACTATGTCAATATCCGGACGGAAAATGAGGAATTTATTGTGCTGGATACGCTTAAATCAATGGAAATTCAGCTCTCTGAGAGGTTTGTACGTGTTCATAAATCTTTCATCATCAATTTGGATAAAATAAAAAGCATTGGTGCTAAAAAAGTGAACTTTCCCGAGTATGAAATTCCCATTGGAGAAAGCTATAGAGCAGGTCTTCTGGATAGATTGAAGTGATGGAATATCATGATATTCATTTGAGAGCTAAACCTTACAGGTTTCTAAAACCTGTAAGGTTTGGAGTGTTTATCAAATTTCAGCAAAGAATATTTCAATACGTGTAAAAAAAAGCGACTTCTATTGAAGCCGCCTTTATATTAATTAATCCAACAATTAATCTTAATTTTCCTGTTGTTTGATAAGGTTCAGAGCAGAACCAGCCTTAAACCAGTCAATCTGCTGATCGTTGTAAGTGTGGTTGGCCATGATGATATCTTTTGTTCCGTCTGCATGAACGAACTCTAATGTTAGTTGTTTTCCTGGCGCAAACTGATCAAGATCTAAGAAGTTAACAGTGTCATCTTCCTGGATTTTGTCATAGTCAGCCTCATTAGCGAAAGTGATCCCAAGCATTCCTTGTTTCTTAAGGTTGGTTTCATGGATTCTCGCGAATGATTTTACCAATACAGCTTTCACACCAAGATGTCTTGGTTCCATGGCAGCGTGTTCTCTTGAAGAACCTTCGCCATAGTTCTGGTCTCCTACAACAATTGTTGGAATGCCTGCTGCTTTGTAAGCTCTTTGTACAGCCGGAACTTCACCGTATTCACCGGTTAATTCGTTTTTAACTTTATTGGTTTCCATGTTGTAAGCATTCACCGCTCCGATCAACATGTTGTTTGAAATATTATCCAGGTGTCCTCTGTATTTCAACCATGGTCCTGCCATAGAAATGTGGTCGGTAGTACATTTTCCGAAAGCTTTGATCAATACTTTAGCGCCTTCAATGTTTTTACCGTCCCAAGCCGGGAATTCTTCCAATAGCTGAAGTCTGTCTGAAGTAGGGCTTACGTTAACAACAACGCTTGAGCCATCTTCTGATGGTGCCTGATATCCGTTGTCATCTACCGCAAATCCTTTTGAAGGGAGTTCGAAACCTCTAGGCTCGTTAAGTTTTACCTGTTCGCCTGCTTCGTTCGTTAAAGTATCCGTAATCGGGTTAAAGTCCAGTCTGCCTGAAATTGCTACAGCAGCTACCATTTCCGGAGAAGCTACGAATGCATGAGTATTCGGGTTACCGTCAGCTCTTTTTGCAAAGTTTCTGTTGAAAGAATGGATAATAGAGTTTTTCTCTCCTTTTTCCGCACCTTCTCTGTCCCATTGCCCGATACATGGTCCACAAGCATTGGTAAAGATTCTTGCGTTTTCAAATTTTCTGAAAGAATCTAAGAAACCGTCTCTTTCTGCTGTGAATTTTACCTGTTCAGAACCAGGGTTGATACCTAAAATGGCCTTAGGTTTTACTCCTTTTGATACTGCATCTTCCACAATAGAAGCTGCTCTTGATAAATCTTCATAAGAAGAGTTGGTACAAGAGCCTATAAGCGCCCATTCCACTTCTAACGGCCATCCGTTTGCTTCAGCTTTAGCTCTGAATTCAGCAACCGGAGTTGCTAAGTCCGGAGTAAAAGGTCCGTTCAGGTGAGGAGTCAGTTCAGAAAGGTTGATTTCTATTAATTGATCGAAATATTGTTCAGGGTTGGCATATACTTCAGCATCACCTGTTAAATGTTCAGCAATTTTATCAGCGGCATCTACTACGTCCTGTCTTCCTGTTGCGGAAAGATATCTTCTCATAGAATCATCATATCCGAAAGTAGACGTTGTAGCTCCGATTTCAGCACCCATGTTGCAGATAGTTCCTTTACCGGTTGCAGAAAGAGATTCTGCTCCTTCACCGAAATATTCTACGATGCATCCTGTACCTCCTTTTACCGTAAGGATCCCTGCTACTTTTAAGATAACGTCTTTTGCAGAAGTCCATCCGTTCATTTTACCGGTTAATTTTATACCGATAAGTTTTGGCATTTTAAGCTCCCAGGCCATTCCTGCCATTACGTCTACGGCATCAGCTCCTCCTACGCCAATAGCTACCATTCCTAGTCCTCCTGCGTTTACCGTGTGAGAGTCCGTACCAATCATCATTCCTCCAGGGAAGGCATAATTTTCCAGTACAACCTGGTGAATGATACCTGCACCTGGTTTCCAGAATCCGATTCCGTATTTATCACATACAGAACTTAAGAAGTTGAATACTTCGGAGTTTTTGTTGATTCCTTCCTGTAAATCTTTGTCAGCACCTACTTTCGCCTGGATCAGGTGATCCGCGTGTGCTGTTGATGGAACCGCTACTTTAGCTTTTCCTGCCTGCATGAACTGTAACAGAGCCATCTGTGCAGTGGCATCCTGCATAGCAACCCTGTCTGGTGCAAAGTCTACATAAGAGTTTCCTCTTTCATATGCCTGTGTGGCATTTCCTTCCCAAAGGTGGGTGTAAAGAATTTTTTCTGAAAGGGTAAGAGGTTTGCCCACGATTTGTCTTGCTGCTGCAATTCTTTCAGGGTAACGTTCATACACCTTTTTGATCATATCAATATCAAAAGTCATATCGTATTTTAGTTTTGTTCTTGTTCTGTTAATGCTTCTTTCCCTGTGTTGAAAAAGAAAAATCATTTATCCATGCATCAAAAAACGTTCCTATAATCTATAAAAAGGAATTTTTCAGGCTTCAAAATCAATAGATTTTATAACTTTCAATTTAAGAAAAAAATGAATTTATTTTCCGGATTTTATCGAAAAAAAAACGTAACTATCTTAAAATAGAAACGTTCTAAACAAAAAACTGGAAGATTTTAAATCCTTAAGGACCAAAATCTTCCAGTTGTATAGTTTTTAATAGTCTTGCGACGTATTTATCAATATCTTTTAGTGAGCACTTGTACTTGTCAATTCTTTAATAGAAGGAACAAAAGTAGTAAGGTCAATTCCTTCAACTGCAGCTTTGTACTCATCAATGCTAGGAATTCTTCCGATAATTGCAGAAAGAACAACCACCGGAGTTGAAGCAAGCAGAGATTCTCCTTTTTTACGTTCAGAATCTTCCACTACTCTTCCCTGGAAAAGACGGGTAGATGTTGCTAAAACAGTATCTCCTTTAGCTGCTTTTTCCTGGTTACCCATACAAAGGTTACATCCGGGACGCTCAAGGTACATTACGTTTTTGTATTCAACACGAGCTTCTCCTTTTGGAGCGTTATCATCAAATTCAAAAGCTGAATATTTTTCTAATAATTCCCAGTCTCCTTCTGCCTTTAACTCATCAATGATGTTGTAAGTAGGGGCTGCTACTACAAGAGGAGCGCTGAATTCTACTTTACCTTGTTGTTTTTCAATGTTTCTAAGCATCTGAGAAACAATCTTAAGGTCTCCTTTGTGGACCATACAGGATCCTACGAAACCAAGGTCTACTTTTTTCTCACCACCATAGTAAGAAAGATCTCTGATGGTATCGTGAGTATATCTCTTAGACACGTCGTCATTGTTTACATCCGGGTCAGCAATCATAGGTTCTACAATTACATCGAGATCTACAACTACTTCAGCGTAATATTTAGCGTTTGAATCCGGAGTTAAAGCAGGTTTTTCCCCTGATCTGATTTCTTCAATTCTCTTATTGGCTTTGTCGATTAATCCCTGAAGAACTTTATTGTGGTTATCCATACCCTTGTCGATCATGATCTGGATTCTGCCTTTTGCAATTTCCAGTGATTCGATCAGTGTATTATCTTCAGAAATGTTGATAGAAGCTTTTGCTTTCATTTCGGCAGTCCAGTCTGTAAAGGTAAATGCCTGGTCAGCAGGAAGTGTTCCGATGTGAACCTCAATGATTCTACCCTGGAATACGTTTTCTCCTCCAAACTGCTTCAACATCTGAGCCTGTGTTGCATGAACCACATCACGGAAATCCATATGTTCTTTCATGTTTCCTTTGAAGGTTACTTTTACAGATTCCGGAATTGGCATTGATGCTTCGCCTGTAGCCAAAGCAAGAGCCACAGTTCCTGAGTCAGCTCCGAAAGCTACTCCTTTGGACATTCTTGTGTGAGAGTCACCACCAATGATGATGGCCCACTCGTCTACAGTGATGTCATTAAGAACTTTGTGGATAACGTCAGTCATGGCGTGGTATTCACCTTTCGGGTCACGGGCTGTAATCAGACCGAACTCGTTCATGAACTTCATTAGCTTAGGAATGTTAGCCTGAGCTTTTTTATCCCAAACTGAAGCCGTGTGACATCCTGACTGGTAAGCTCCGTCTACAGTAGGGGAGATTACAGTTGCAGCCATAGATTCAAGCTCCTGGGCAGTCATAAGACCTGTGGTATCCTGTGAACCTACGATATTAACTTTTACACGAACGTCTGATCCGGCGTGCAGAACTTTTCCTGGTGTAGTTCCTACAGCATTTCTGTTGAAAATCTTTTCTACAGCGGTAAGCCCCTGTCCTTCATGAGAAATTTCTTTTGAAGGAGCAAAAACTGCTGGCGTCTCAATTCCTAAAAGCTGAGCGGCAAATGTCTGCAGTTTCTTACCAAATACAATCGCGTAAGATCCTCCCGCTTTGATGAATTCCATCTTTTGCGGAGTGAAAGATTTGCTAAGGTCGATCAATTCTTGATCGCCGTTATATAATTTCTTTTCTTTTGTATTAATCGTTAAAACAGTTCCTGTTGCTACTGAATATGCTTCTTCAAGAACGATATCACCATTTTCATTACGAATTGGATTTCCGTTTTCGTCAACTTTCTTTACCCAGTTTTTAAGGTCGATACCAATACCTCCGGTAACGTCTACTGTAGTAAGGAAGATTGGAGAAATACCGTTTGTTCCTCCTACAATGGGAGCAATGTTTACGAATGGCACATATGGACTAGCCTGCTTTCCTGTCCAAAGTGCAACGTTGTTTACTCCGGACATTCTTGATGAGCCTACTCCCATTGTTCCTTTTTCTGCGATAAGCATAACGCTTGCATCAGGATGTTTTGCCTGTAAAGCTTTGATCTCTTCCTGAGCCTCAGGAGTGATCATACATTTACCGTGAAGTTCGCGGTCTGATCTTGAGTGAGCCTGGTTACCCGGAGAAAGTAAATCTGTAGAGATGTCTCCTTCACCAGCGATATAGGTAACTACTTTGATTTCTTCAGCCACTTCAGGAAGTTTAGTGAAGAATTCAGCTTTAGCGTAGCTTTCAATGATTTCTTTTGCAATTTCGTTACCGCTGTTGAATGCTTCTTTCAGACGGTTAGTATCTGCTTCATAAAGGAAAACCTGAGTTTTAAGAACATTGGCAGCTTCTTGAGCAATAGCTGCATCACTACCTAAAGCAAGGTCCAGCAGCACCTCAATGGAAGGTCCGCCTTTCATATGAGACAATAGTTCAAAGGCGAAAGCCGGGGAAATTTCTTCTACTACGGATTCACCCAGAATAATTTCTTTTAAAAATTTGGCTTTTACTCCCGCTGCACTTGTTGTTCCGGGTAGCGTGTTATAAATGAAAAATTGAAGAGAATCTGTCCGGTCAGCATTACCTGAATCTTTAATTTGCGTAATGATTTCGCTTAGTAATTCAGCACTATCAATTGGCTTTGGATGAAGCCCCTGGGTTTTTCTTTCTTCAATCTCTTTGATGTAATCCTTATAAATACTCATAATAGAAGGTCTTTCAAAATTAAAGGCAGGCCTGCTTTTTCTTTACCGGTGTGTATAAATACAATTAATGACATTTTGAGTTCTCGCATTTTGATGCAACATTAACCGAATAAAGTCAGCATAATCTACACTTTTTCAAAAGTTTTTTAAAATTATCAAACAATTCAAAATGTTTCCAAAATTACGAAATTTTACAATTTTATAAGAATTAAATTATTTAGATTGTTTATAAATATGATTTTTATAATATCTATTTTTGGTCGTATTTTTGTACCCAAATGGAGAATATGAAAAATATCCTGAATGTTTTATGTGTTTTCATTTCGATTTTCGTTTTCTCACAGACCCAATCTGTGAAGAAAGATCCCGCGAAAAAAGGAACGAAAACTACTATTAAAAAAACACTTTCAGCCAGCAAACCTAATGCTGATCTTGTATTGATTAATAAAGAACTTCCTGTTTTGATTCCCAAGAAGAAAGGAGATCAGTTCGGGTATGTCAATCAGAACGGGAAATTTATTATTCAGCCGGAATATCATATTGCCGTATTTTTTTATGAAGACTGCAATCTTCTGAATTCACCTAATGAAAAAGTGAGAAAATTTGGAACAAAAGACTATGCCACGGTAGAGAAAAATATGATTTCTTACCGTATAGATCAGTCTGGGAAGAGAGTATATCAGTTCAAAGAAACCGATTTTGGAAAATGTAAATTCGAAGAATATAAGCAACAGCTATTTCAGGCTTACATCCTCAATGGTTTTTACGGAATCATTGAAAAATCAAAATTTGTAAATGCAGCAGATTACAGACAATTTCAGATCTATCCTCAATATCAGTATCTGTTCATTCTTGAAGGTGATGATGTCGCTAATCCAATGATTGTAGCTTCCAATAATGATAAATTCGGAATCATTGATGTTAATAACAGGATTATCATTCCGTTTGAATATTCCAATATTAAACGAAATTTCAGCTGGAAACTCGGGAAGATGTTTGAAGTGACAAAAGACGGCTCGAATTACTACTATATCGACGCTAACAATAAAACTTACTAAATAATTATTAATGATGAATGATGAATGATGAATGATGAATGATGAATGATGAATGATGAATGATTCATTTGATAACTCCTATTTTCCATAGTGTCTTTCCTCCTGTAGCCATCCATGCCCTTCGTAACCTAAGACCCCGAATCTTGCATCTCGTAACCCAATATCCTGTACCTCGAAACCCGAATTCCAATTCATATATTTTTTGTAATTTTGCGGCTGAAATAAAGGGGTGCTTTAACAAGCTGAGATTATACCCAATGAACCTGGAACAGGTAATGCTGTTTAGGGAACCATTTAAATAATTGATAGATGATTAGCGATAAATGATCGATAAACATTCATTATCATTTGCTATTTATCAATTATCTCGTAATCACCCCTTTTATTCATTAAATGTTAAAGATTTATAGAATGAAAGGATTATTTTTTTTAGGGCTTACGGTAGGAGCTGCAGCTTTTATACAGGCTCAGAATAAAGATTCATTAAAGGTCAGGGAAATTGAAGCCGTCAGCTTTACCAAAAGGCTGCCGGTAGCAAAGGAAATCATTAATGTACAGAAAGATCTGGACAGTAAAAATCTGGGACAGGATCTTCCTATTCTTTTGAAAAACCAAACCTCCATTATTTCTACTTCTGATGCCGGAAATGGAGTAGGATATACCGGTTTCAGAATCCGTGGTGTTTCGGGAAGTGCCATCAATGTTATGATGAATGGTGTTCCATACAACGATTCTGAAAGCCAGGGAACCTTTTTTGTCAACGTTCCGGATTTAACAAGCTCTGCATCACAGATTGTTATCCAAAGAGGAGTAGGAACTTCCAATAACGGGGTTTCTGCCTTCGGAGCCAGTATTAATGTACTTTCTAAAGATCCGGAAGAGAAGTTTTATTTTAAAACAGACGACAGCTACGGATCATTTAATACCTATAAATATTCAGCTGAAATAGGCTCGGGGAAGTTCTGGAAAAACCGTCTTTCCGTAATGGGAAGATATACCCATATTCACTCTGATGGTTATATAGACAGGGCTTCATCCAATTTGCATTCTTATAATTTCACTGCTTTATTTGAAGAAGGAAATACGAAGCTGCGTTTAATGGCTTTTGGCGGAAAAGAGAAAACCTATCAGGCATGGAACGGTATTGACCGTAAAACCTGGGAAACCGATCCGAAATTCAATATTTCCGGAGCGATCTATGATGCCAATTGGGAGAATATTGTAAGTTTCTATGATAATGAAACGGATAACTACAGACAGAATCATTATCAGTTGCTTTGGGAACAGAAATTCAGTGACCGCTGGAATCTGGAAACCACGTTCCACTATACAAAAGGAAAAGGATATTATGAAAACTACAAGCAGGGAGATCCTTTTTCAAGATATAACCTTCCCAATATAACAGAAGGGGGACAAACCATAAAATATTCCGATTTTATCAGAAAAAAATGGCTGAATAACGATTTCTACGGAATGGTTTCTACATTGTACGGAAAATTTGAAAATCTGGATCTGAACTTTGGTGCTGTTGTGAATCAATATTACGGAAGACACTATGGAAATGTTACCGGTGTGTTTTTTCCACAGATTGCCGAAAGCGAATATTACAGAAACCGTTCAATAAAGAATGAAGTGTCGGGTTTTGCAAAAGCTTTATTAAGAGTGGATAATTTTGAATTCTTTGGTGATTTGCAGCTTAGAAAAATAAACTACAATACAAAAATTCTGATGGCTGGTGATGATGAAGGAGCAGATTTAAGTAAAAACTGGCTGTTCTTTAATCCAAAAGCCGGTATGAATTACAGAATTGACGGTGGTAAAATATTTCTTTCATACGCTCATGCTCACCGTGAACCTAACAGAGATGATCTGATGGCCAATAATGATGTGAAAGCTGAAAAACTTCATGACATTGAAGCCGGTTTTGAAAAACAGTTCGGAATTGTTTCGTTGACAGCGAATGTTTATTATATGTATTATGTGAATCAATTGGTTTTGAATGGAGAATTGAATAACGTAGGAGCATTTATCAGAACCAACTCAGGGAAGAGCTACAGAAGAGGGATTGAGATAGGGGCTTTGGCAAAACTATCCAAACAATGGGAAGTTTCCGGTAATGTGACATTAAGCCAGAACAGAAATCAGGATTTTAATATTCAGAATGGTGATGTGCCTAAAAGTCTTGGAAATACCCAGATTTCATTTTCTCCGAATGTAATTGCCAATCTAAGCCTGAGATTCAATCCTGCCAAAAATTTCCAGTTTGCTTTAATGAATCAGTATGTTGGAAAACAATATCTGGATAACACAGAGGATGCCAATCTGCAGCTTAAAGATTATTTCCTGACAGATTTCAATGCGCAGTACCAATTTAAAATTGCTAACAACGAAATTGCATTAAAGCTACTGGTGAATAACCTGTTCAACAAAAAATACGTCAACAATGGTTCTGTTTATGAAGGACAGCCTTACTATTTTTCGCAGGCAGGAACCAATTTTATGTTTGGTGTGAGCTGGAAAATTCAATAATTGACCAATATATCTTTTTTGCTTTTTAGCAGATTTGATCTTTTTAAGCTTAAAAAAAGCAGTTTGAACAACGGTATATCTGTTTTAATACAGAATAATTAAAAGACTGCTCCGGCAGTCTTTTTTATATCCGTTAAATATTACAAAAAGTCCCGAAAAAGTTATAAATTTGCTGCCAAATGAATATTTCAGCATATATTTTAGAATACTTAAAACAATTTGGAACTGCCACAGTTCCAGGCTTTGGGGTGTTTTCACTGAAAAATTCTAAGGCAATTATCAATTCTGAAAACGGAAGTATCTTACCTCCGGCCAGTCAGATTGAATTTGCAATAGATTATGAAGTAAGGACTGAAGACCTTACTGCTTTTATAGCAGAACAAAAACAGATGTCTCTGGAAGCTTCAAGAAGCGATCTTAAAATTCAGACTGATTTTTGGAAGAAAAGACTTCAGGCCGAACAGGTTCTTGAAATTCAAAACCTTGGAACCGTCTTTATTGAAGAAGGACACACTCATTTCAAGGGAAAAAGAATAGAATCCGGACGTCCGGACTTTTATGGATTGGAAGAAATCAGATTTTCAGATATCAATAACGGAGAAAAAGTGAAGACCCCGGTGAATCGTGAAAAAGATTTTAAATTCAAAAAAACAATTCTTTGGATTTTCCTTCTGATTATTCCTGTTCTTGGAATTGTATACCTGGCGTTTACCCAGCAGGAACTTCTCTTTGGTAAAAAATCTTTCAATAATGTTTCTGTACAGACTTCTACCCACAGAATTGTAAAAGATACTGTGAAAGTGATGGTACATACCCCGGAAACCCCCGTTTCAGATTCCTTGAAAAAAGATTCATTAGTAAAACCTGTCGGAAAAGAAATGAAACCCGCTCCGGCCGTTCCAAACAACACTAAGACTAGATGGCAAAAATAAAAAAAGCGTCAGAATCTCTGACTATTATGACCAATATCGTTCTTCCGAACGAAACCAACTCTTTAAGAAACCTTTTCGGTGGTGAACTTCTGGCAAAAATGGACCGTTGTGCGTCTATTTCTGCAGCAAGACACTGTGAGAGAAGAGTAGTAACAGCTTCTGTAAACCATGTATCTTTCAACCATCCGATTCCGGAAGGAGGAGTCGTGGTATTGGAATCCAAAGTTTCCAGAGCATTCTCTACTTCCATGGAAGTGTACGTAGATGTATGGTTGGATGACCCGATTAATCAGAAGAAGATTCATACGAATGCTGGGATTTATACTTTCGTTGCGGTGGATGAATTCAACCGTCCGATTCCTATTCCGGAAATGATTCCTGAAACAGAGGAAGAAAAAGAAAGATTTGCAGCAGCATTCCGTAGAAAAGAACTTTCATTAATCCTTTCCGGAAGAATGAAACCATTGGAATCTGTAGAGCTTAAAAAACTATTCCAGGAGCCACAGGAGTCTAAGAAAGATAAAAAGTAGACTTATATACTTTATCAATAAAATGCTTTTAAACTTTGCTGAGTGCTAACGACTTTGCGAGCTTAAAAGCATTTGTTTTTTTTAAAATTTGCGAACTTTGCGGTAAAAAAATAGTAATCATTTAGGAATCGTTTCCTATCTCTAAAATCACTACATTAAAAAATGAAAATACTTCTTTTAGATAAAAATCATCCTCTTATCACTGATCAGCTGCTTGCTAAGAACTTTATATTGGAAGAGGATTTCACGTCAGCTTATGATGAGGTTTGTGAGAAAATTGAAAATTATGACGGAATTATCATCAGAAGCCGTATTCCATTAGACCAGAATTTTCTCGAAAAAGGTAAAAACCTGAAGTTCATCGCAAGAGTAGGTGCCGGAATGGAAAATATTGACATTCCTGTTGCCGAAAAACTGGGAATTCAGCTGATCAATTCCCCGGAGGGAAACAGAGATTCTGTGGCAGAACACGTTGTGGGAATGCTGCTGGTGATCATGAACAGACTTTTTATTGCTTCTCAGGAAGTGAAAAACGGGATCTGGAAGCGTGAAGAAAACAGAGGAGATGAATTGTTGGGAAAAACAGTAGGGCTTATCGGATATGGAAATATGGGAAAAGCTACCGCGAAAAGACTTTCAGGATTCGGATGTAACGTGATTTTCCATGATATACTTCCTGGTCTTTCAGATGAATATGCAACACAGGTTTCATTGCAGGAATTAAAACAATCTGCTGAGGTTCTAAGCCTGCATATTCCTTTAACTTCAGAAACCCATTATCTTATTGATGAAACATTCATTGCGGAAATGAAAAATGATTTCTATTTTGTGAATACAGCGAGAGGTAAGAATGTTGAAACTAAAAGTTTAGTAGAGGGATTGAAATCAGGAAAGGTGAAAGGCGCTTGTCTGGATGTTTTGGAATATGAAAAGTCTTCTTTCGAGAACATTGAATCAGAAAATGAAGATTTAAAATATCTTCTGGAATCAGAAAAAGCGATTGTCACGCCCCATATTGCTGGTTGGACGCATCAGAGTAAAGAAAAATTGGCTCAGTTTATTGTAGATAAAATTGTAGCATCTTATTGCTAAGACTGGATTAAGAAGTTATAAAAGAGTGAAAAGAAGAATTACACAAGTGTGAATTTGCTTTTCATATTTTTGTTCTTTCCACTCATTTATGTTAAATTATTCATAATATCCACCTCATATTTATTATTTATTTTGAGTTTTATTAAATTGCCGCTCATTTTTGAATCTCATGACGACGCGTAATTTTGTACTTATCTTAACTGTTCTTTTATCGATATTTTCATGTAAAAAAAAGGCTGAAGCTAAAGAAGTTTCAACAGAAAATACAACCAACCTGCCCAACTATGGAAATGTAGATCTGGGTGATATTTTCACAAAAGGAGATGGGCAGCTCCTGAACAGACAAACTACCGTTAGCTATATAGATCAGTATTACAAAAAAATATGGGAAGCAGGAGATCTTAGCGGTGGAATTCTTGTTGCGAAGGGTGATGAAATCCTGTATGAAAATTACAGAGGTTTCGGAAGAGAAGGAAACCAGATGCCTATCGATAAAAATACACCTTTACATGTTGCTTCAGTTTCGAAGACCTTAACGGCAATGGCCATGATGAAGCTGATAGAAGCTGGGAAAATAAAACTGACTGATCACCTTACTCAGTTTTTTCCGGGGTTTCCCTATCCGAATGTTACCGTTCAGACTTTATTGGATCAAAGAAGCGGTCTTCCAAAATATGAATATTTTATTACCAGGATACAACCTGCTCCGGCAGAACTTTCCAAGCCATTTATTACGAATGAGGATGTATTGAATATGATCATCAAGTATAAACCAGATCTGGCAAGAGATACGGATACTGGATTTATGTATTGCAATACGAACTTTGCTTTATTGGCCTTATTAATTGAGAAAGTGACCAAAACTCCTTTTCCTCAGGCTATGAAAGAAATGGTTTTCACACCGTTGAAAATGAATAATACTTACATCTTCCAGGAAAAAGATATTCCTACAGCATCACAGTCTTTTTATTACGGAGGAAACAAGCTGTATCCTTTAGACAGACTTGATTTGATTTATGGAGATAAAAATGTGTACACCACGCCTAGAGATCTGTACAACTTCTCAAAAGCAATGTTTTCTAAAAATTTCCTGAAGCCGGAACTCATGCAGATGGTATTCACTCCTTATAGTAATGAAAAAGCCGGAATGAATAATTACGGATTGGGATTCAGAATGAAAATATTCGATAACGGTGAAAAGCTTACTTATCACAACGGATGGTGGCATGGTACCAACTCTGTATTTGCCCATCTTTTAAAATCTAAGGTTACCATTGTAGCTATTGGAAATAAATACTCAAACAAAGTATATACAGCGCTTGCATTATCCGGATTATTTGAGGATTTCCCTTTGCAGAAGGAGAAGCTTCACACCGTTATGCATGACAATAAAGATACTTTGAATTCCGGACAGGAAGTTTTTGGAGAATAATGTTTACTTTTGCCTAAACATTTTCATGAAAAGGTTTCTTTTATTATTCGTTATCTGTTTTCTTGTACATTCGTGTGCAAGAGTAGGATCGCCTGTTGGTGGGCCTAAGGATACCCTGGCACCGAAGTTTTTAAGCTCAAACATTGATACAACAAGAATTAATGTCAAAAGAGATATTCGTGAACTCCGTCTGGATTTTGATGAATATGTGACATTGAAGGATATCAATAAGAACCTGATTATTTCACCTCCTATCAAAGGGATAACTAGGATTCTTCCTTCCAATATTGCTAATAAATTTGTTCTCATTCAATGGTCAGATACCCTTCAGGCTAATACAACCTATAACTTCAATTTTGGAAACTCAATTGTTGATAATAATGAATCCAATATATTAAGGTATTTCAATTTTGCTTTTTCTACAGGAGATAAACTGGATGACCTTTATATCAGCGGTGAAATAAGGGATGCACTGGATACTAAAAAGAAAACAGGAAATACATCAACTGAAAATAAACTTGTGGTAGGATTGTATCAGGTAAAAGATACAATGGATTACAAGAAAAAGCCTTACTACATCACCAAGGTAGATGAAGATGGATATTACGAATTAAACTATCTGACCCCTGGAAAATATAAAATTATTGCTTTTGAAGACGAGAATGGAAACTCTATGTATGATCCGGGAAAAGAGAAAGTTGGATTCCAGAAAGATCCGATCAATTTTGAGAAATCTATTTCAGGACTGAATTTAAAGGTGTATCCTTCCAAAAAACCTGTGAAATATCAGGAAATGAAAGAAATTGCAGGAGGAGTTTTGATGACATTCGAAGGAAATCCTGATGATGTAAAAGTTCAGTCTTTGAATGAAAAACTGAAAGATGTAAAAATAACCCATAATCCGAAATCAGACTCTGTGAGAATCTGGTTTGATGCCGTAAAAGATAATGTAGGGCAGGAAGCCAATGAAAAACTCATTTTCACACATAATAAAGGTCCGAAAAAAGACAGTGCTTACAGTGTATCTTTATTTTACAGATACAATAAAAAGAATGCAATGGACATCAACAGTGATAATGGGGGCGAATCATTAGCTCCGAAGTCAGATTTTAAAATATCTTCCAACTATATTGTTGATAAAATAGATCCTTCAAAATGGACACTGAAGATTAAAGGAGATAGTTTAACAACCTTACCATTTACTGCTAAAATTTCAGAAACAAATCCATATCAGATTCAGGTTCAGTCAGATTTTGAGATGGGTAAAAGTTACGAGCTTACTGTACCTAAAGAGACGATATCTTCTTTCTATGCAAAAAATGCACAATCTAAGCGTTTCGATTTTAATGTTGCCAAAATAGACCAGTTTGGAAGTGTTGAGTTCTCCATTTCAAATGCACCAGAGGCAAATTATTGGATTCAGCTGCTGGATTCTTCAGATAAGGTTGCATATCAGAGGTACATAAAAGGAGATAAAGTGAAATTTGATATCCTTAAACCGGGAGAATATATCGTGAGAATTCTGGTGGATAATAACGGGAATAAATACTGGGATGAAGCCGATTTTGCCAATGATATTTTTGCTGAAGATGCCTATATTTTCTATAAGAAAGTTATTGTCAGAGGTTTATGGGAAACAAGAGAGGATTGGGATCTGAAGGATACCAGAACTCTTGATAATCCTAAAGGAACTACGCCCGCTGTAGCAACTCCTGTAGTGGAAACACCACCAGCTCCGACTGAAGTGAAACAAGAAGCTAAAAAAGAATTAAAATCTCAAAATGCTGTTTTAACGCCCGTAAAGTAAGTTGATGAAGATCGCCAAGAAAATAGTATTCTGGACATTGGTGGCATTTGCCCTGATTCAGTTCTTTCCTATCGATAGAACCAATCAGCCGGTGGATACGAAGGTAAACTTTGTGGATACAAGGAAATCACCGGAAAAGATCAGAACACTGCTTAAAAACGCCTGTTATGACTGTCACTCCAATGAAACGGTTTATCCGAAATATGCATTTATAGCACCAATTTCATGGTCCGTAAAAAGCCATGTGAATGAAGGCAGAGAACATCTTAATTTTTCTACCTGGGGAAATTATAATAAGGATTTGAAGGAGAATATGCTGACTAAATCCATTCAGACCATTCAGACCAAAACAATGCCGATGCCCGGTTATATTGTTTATCATAAGGAAGCTCATCTTTCAGAAGCAGAAAGAGCATTGCTGATTCAGTATTTTGAAGAAATGCTGAAGACTAAAACGTATTAGTTTCTATCATAAAAAAACTCCCGCAGATTTTGGAAATCAGGCAGATAATTGTGTTATACAATCTGCTTAACATGCAAAATCTACGGGAGAATATTTTACAAAAATTATTTCTTTACATAGCTCTCGAAAAATCTCTTCTGAGAATCGAAAGCGATATCTTCGAGATCCAGATCCCGTAAAGGAATCCAGACCGCTTCCGAGATCTCGGAGATTTCAAGACTTACCTCAAACTTTTCCGAAACATTGTATTCATAAAAGAGATCAATTGTATTGTAATCAATTTCTTTGAATTGATAGATGTTGGGAAGGCTCGTAAGGTATTTCAGATTAGAAATATCGATATCAAGCTGAAGTTCTTCAAAAAGTTCTCTTTTACAGGTTTCTTCCGCACTTTCTTTAGGGTCGACAAATCCTCCCGCAAGATCCAGCTTCCCTTTTTTAGGATCTCTGTTTCTTCTGGTAAGATAAATTTCGTCTCCACATCTGATGACAACCGCTACAGCGCCCGCCACATTATTGTACAGAGTAAACCCGCATTCCGGACAGCTCCATTTCTTTTCACCATCCCAGTGTAAGGACTCTTTGCCACAGCTTGGGCAATATTTCAATAGTTTCATTGAGTAATATTAATATTTCTCGGGTGATAACTCAAAATAACATCCCTTAATTCTTCTGTTTTCAGATGTGTGTAGATTTCCGTTGTTGTGATACTGGAATGTCCCAGCATCTCCTGAATATAACGTAAATCTGCTCCATTCTGTAATAAATGGGTCGCAAATGAATGTCTGAAGGTGTGTGGTGATATTTTTTTATTAACCCCTGCTTTATCTGTAAGTTCTTTAATAATAAGAAATACGATTACTCTGGACATAGATGTCCCACGGCTGTTCAAAAACAGAGTATCTTCATATTTTTTATTGATTTTGCCTTTAGAACGTACCTCTTTGATATAACTTTCAAGCAAATCTGCGGTATAATCAGCTAAAGGGACAAAACGGGTTTTGTTTCCTTTTCCGTGTACCTTGATGTATTGCTCTTTAAAGTTGATATTGGAGATCTTAAGATCTATCAGTTCGGAAACCCGAAGTCCGCACCCATATAGTACCTCTATAATGGAGTGGTTTCTTTTCCCGATATCTGTATTCACCTCAATAGCCGCAATAATTTTGTTAATATCAGTGAGGCTTAATGTATCAGGTAAATATAATCCCAGTTTAGGGCCTTCAAGTAACGCCGCAGGATTGTCTTCACGATATTCATCTTCAAGCAGAAATTTAAAGAAAGCTTTAATGGAAGATATCCACCTTGCCTGTGATCTCTCACTGAATTTCTGTTTGGAAAGATTGAAAATGTATTCCTGCAGGTTTTCGTAACCGATGGAGTCTGGACCGACGTTTTCCAGATCCTCTTCTGCGTAATCTTTTAGTTTCTTAATGTCCCGAACGTAGGCGTCGAGTGTGTTTTCTGAAAAATTTCTTTCGAAACGAAGAAATATTTCAAAATCTTTGATCTTTTCATCCCAAGTCATTTGTGCTTATTTTTTTAGTTCACAGTCTGATATTTGTTCTATTTCAATGTTATGGTTTCTCAGAAACGATATTCCATCGTCATCCGAATACTCATTAATATACACCAGTCTCGTAATCCCTGCCTGCAGAATCAGTTTGCTGCATTCTTTACAGGGAGAAAGCGTTAAATATAACGTTGCTCCTTTTGCAGATTGGGTAGAGCCAGCCAGCTTTAATATAGCGTTGGCCTCCGCATGCAATACGTACCAGTGTGTTTTTCCTTCTTCATCTTCACAGCAGTTTTCGAATCCCGAAGGAGTTCCGTTGTAACCATCTGAAATAATCATCCTATCTTTTACGATAAGAGCCCCCACCTGTTTTCTCTTACAGTAGGAGAGTTTTGCCCATTCCTGAGCCATTTTTAGATAAGCTTTATCAAACTTATTCATACCGCAGCATTGTTTTTTTTTCGAAATAATTTGGATTAAAATCTTTTAGAAAGATTTAGAAGTTAGGCTTTCTCTTCTCTAGAAACGCGGTAACTCCTTCTTTCTTATCTTCCATTTCAAAAAGTTCTCCGAAATATTTGATTTCAGTTTCAAAACCTTTCTCCGTGTCAGATAAATTCACGGCGTTGATAGCCTTGGATATTGCCATTGGTGAGTTGTTGGCAATCGTATTTGCTAATTCTTTTGTTTTGGTTAATAATTCTTCAATAGGGTATACTTCATTCACCAGTCCGATCTCTTTTGCTTTTTGAGCAGGGATCATTTTGGCAGAGAAGATCATTTCATTGGCAATACCTTTTCCTACAAGCTTTGGAAGCCTCTGGGTTCCTCCATATCCCGGAATTAATCCAAGAGTTACTTCAGGAAGTCCTAATTTGGCATTCTCTGATGCATATCTGATGTGGCATGCCATGGCAAGCTCTAAACCTCCTCCTAATGCAAAACCATTTACGGCTGCAATGACAGGTTTAGACATGTTTTCAATTTTGTTGAACAATGTATTTTGTCCGTTTCTTGCAAGT
Organism: Chryseobacterium sp. RU33C; assembly: GCF_900156015.1. Lineage (NCBI taxonomy): Bacteria > Pseudomonadati > Bacteroidota > Flavobacteriia > Flavobacteriales > Weeksellaceae > Chryseobacterium > Chryseobacterium sp. RU33C. The sequence continues at coordinate 160,518 of NZ_FTMT01000005.1, forward strand.
TCTTCAGCTTTTTCCTGTCCGAAGTCACTGAATTCCTTGATATCAGCTCCCGCGACAAAAGATTTTTCGCCACTTCCGGTAAGAATAATTACTCTGCATGAAGTGTCAGCGTTAAGCTCATCAAGCGCGGTACTGATTTCCTGAATTGTTTTTGCATTCAAAGCATTTAAACTCTCAGGTCTATTTATGGTAATAATAGATAATTTATCTTCTTTTTTTAATAATATGTTCTCGTAACTCATTTTTCCACTTTAAAATATCATCCTTTGCAAATTATGAATTTTTTACAAAAAAAAGGAAAAAATATTATTTTTTTTTCCTTTTTTTTAATTTATCATTCAAAATGATTATTTGGAATGATTCATCATATTTGCATCAATATTGACGTTTAGTTGAGAAGCCACTTTCATGCCAAGTTCAATGTTAGCACGGAAAAAGTGACATAGCTGCCGGTTGATAATCTCGTCTTTTTTCGGCCCGGTTATACCATTCATGCTGCCTACAATATTTTTGATCAAATGATCTCTTTCCTCTGCATTCATTGCTTTTGAATATAAAAGTCCCGGTTGAGTATAGTGATCACTGTCGTTGTCATTTCTGTTGTAACTGGCAACATGAGCACTGTCTAGCTCATATTCGTAGTTTTTATAAGATGAATCCGGCTTGATGTCATCAAAACTGTTCGGGTGGTAATTCGGTTTATCCTGATAGTGGCTTGAGTCTGCCATAAAACCATCTCTTTGGTAATTGTTCACCGCAAAAGGACATCTGTTTACTTCCAGCTGATGAACATTGACACCTACTCTGTAACGGTGAGCGTCAGGATATGAGAATAATCTTCCCTGAAGCATTTTGTCCGGTGAGAAACTGATTCCGTTAATTAAGTTACTTGGTGAAAAGGTAGACTGTTCCACGTGGGCAAAATAATTTACGGGTATTTCATTCAGTTCCATTTCTCCTACCTCAATCAGAGGGAAGTCATCATGAAACCATACTTTGGTTACATCAAACGGATTCCATCTGAAGTCTTTTGCCTGTTCCTCCGTCATTACCTGTATATATAATGTCCATTTCGGGAAGTTACCGCTTTCAATAGCATTGCAAAGATCTTCCTGTGCAAAGTCCGGGTTTTCTCCTGCCATTTTTACCGCTTCTTCATCTGTAAAGTTTTTTACTCCCTGCTTGGTTTTAAAATGGAATTTCACCCATACTCTTTCATCTTTATCATTGATCATAGAGAAAGTGTGAGATCCGAAACCATGCATATGTCTGTAGCCATACGGAGTTCCTCTGTCTGACATTAATATAAGAACCTGATGAAGTGATTCAGGGTTTAAGCTCCAGAAATCCCACATCATTGTGGCGCTTTTTAAATTGGTTTTCGGAACTCTTTTCTGAGTATGAATAAAATCCGGAAATTTTTTTGCATCCTTAATAAAGAATACAGGAGTATTGTTTCCTACAAGATCCCAGTTCCCGTCTTCAGTGTAAAATTTTAAGGCAAATCCTCTTGGGTCTCTCGCAGTATCTGCACTTCCTTTTTCACCTCCCACTGTAGAAAATCTTGCAAACATTCTGCATGAGTTCCCTACTTTTGAAAACAGTTTTGCTTTCGTGTACTGGCTGATGTCATGTGTTACGGTGAAGGTTCCGTACGCTCCGCTTCCTTTGGCATGCACAATCCTTTCAGGAATTCTTTCCCTAACGAAATGCGCAAGATTTTCCTGAAGAATAAAGTCCTGCAGCAATACCGGTCCTCTTGGTCCTACCGTCTGTGAATCCTGATGTTCATAATAAGGTGATCCGTTACTTAACGTTAATTTTTTAGAATCCATATCTATTAATGATTTGTAAATGTTTTTCTTTTTTCTAAATCCAAATGTAAAGGTAGTGAATATCAAATTTACTTGAATTTTTAATTGCTAATAGCAAAAACGTTATATCTTTGTAATAGATAATATTAATCAAATGAACATTCAGCAACTGGAGTATCTTATCGCTGTTGATAAGTATAAACATTTTGGTAAGGCCGCTCAGGCGTGTTTTATTACCCAACCTACGTTAAGTGCCATGATACAGAAATTTGAAGATGAACTGGATGTAAAGGTTTTCGACAGAACTACTCACCCGATTCGTACCACGGATGTAGGGCTTCAGATTATTGATCAGGCAAAGGTAATTATCGAATCTGTCAATGAGCTGAAGAACAAAGCGAACCTTTTGAATAATATTTTAGGAGGTACCATCAATCTGGGAATCATTCCTACCGTTTCTTCTTTCATTCTGCCAACGGAGATTTTCAAATTTCTGGAGGATAATCCGAAGATTCAGATGAATGTAAAAGAAATGACAACTGATAATATTATTAAAGCTTTAAAAGCAGGAGAGTTGGATGCGGGAATTATTTCCACTCCTTACGATACTGCTGATGAGTTCTATCAGGATTTCCTTTTCAATGAAGAGCTGATGATTTACAGCTCCAATACTGAAGCTAATAAAAAGAATTCCTACATCATTCCGGAAGATCTGAATGTAGAGAAAGTATGGCTGCTTGAAGAAGGAAACTGTCTGAGAAATCAGTTTGAAAATATCTGCCACCTGAAAGAAAATACCCTGAAGCCTAAAAATCTGGATTTCTTAGCTTCCAATATCCAGACGTTGGTACACATGGTAGATAAAGTAGGAGGAATCAGTATTCTGCCGGAATTGGCGCTGAGCCAGCTTTCTGAAGAGCAGAAGAAAAATGTTTTCAGATTCAAAAAGCCTTTCCCTTATAGAGAAATCAGTATTATTTATTATAAACCCACTTTTAAACAAAAAATTATTGATGAATTATCACACTCTATCAAAACTTCTTTAGAACTTAAGCTGAATTATCACGAAAGTCCGAAAGAATTTGTAAGCATTAAGCCTCAGTAATGGAAATGCTTTAAAGTGATAGAAATCATCAATTTAAATAAAAGTATAATTAATAAACAAAATTTTTGAGTATTAGGAAAATAGTACTTAAATTTGCTGACGTTTATTACGAGGAAAAATTTGACCTGATTGCAACCTCTATAAAAAAATGCTAAAACAGTATTCTTTTTTCTGGGCAATTTCATTCATATTTTTCGCAAACACTATTTAAATCTTTAAAAACAAAAGAATTATATGTCTTATTTATTTACATCTGAATCAGTTTCAGAAGGACATCCGGATAAAATTGCCGATCAAATTTCCGATGCTTTAATCGACCATTTCTTAGCATATGATAAAGATTCAAAAGTAGCATGTGAAACTCTTGTAACGACCGGACAGGTGGTATTGGCAGGAGAAGTAAAATCAGATGCTTACCTTGATGTACAGACTATTGCCAGAGAAGTAATCAACGGAATCGGGTACACGAAAGGAGAGTATATGTTCAATGGAGATTCTTGCGGAGTTATTTCTGCGATCCATGAACAGTCGCCTGATATCAACCAAGGAGTTGACAGAGCGGTAAATGACGAGTCTTTCGAGGCTAAAGCAAATGCACAGGGAGCTGGAGACCAGGGAATGATGTTCGGGTATGCTACCAATGAGACGGCTAACTATATGCCTCTTGCATTGGATCTTGCCCACACGATTCTGAAAGAACTTTCTGCTATCAGAAGAGAAAATAAGGAGATTACTTATCTTCGTCCGGATGCAAAAAGCCAGGTAACCATTGAGTATTCTGATGATCACAAGCCTATCAGAATTGATTCTATTGTAGTTTCTACTCAACATGACGACTTTGGAAGCGAAGAAGAAATGCTGAATAAAATCCGTGAGGATATCAAAAATATTCTGGTTCCAAGAGTGGTTGCACAGCAAACTGAAGAAATCAAAGCCTTATTTAACGATCAGATCAAATATCACATCAATCCTACCGGGAAATTTGTAATCGGAGGACCTCACGGAGATACAGGTCTTACGGGTAGAAAAATCATCGTTGATACATACGGAGGTAAAGGAGCTCACGGTGGTGGTGCTTTCTCTGGAAAAGATCCTTCTAAAGTTGACAGAAGTGCTGCATATGCAACAAGACATATTGCTAAAAATTTAGTAGCTGCGGGAGTAGCGGATGAAGTTTTAGTGCAGGTTTCTTACGCCATTGGGGTAGCTGAACCTTGTGGTTTATATATCAATACTTACGGAACGGCAAAAGTGGATCTTCATGATGGGGATATTGCGAAAAAAGTTTCTGCTATTTTTGATTTAAGACCTTATGCTATCGAACAGAACTTAAAATTAAGAAACCCTATTTATCAGGAAACGGCTTCTTACGGACACATGGGTAAAGAGCATTATATAGCTGATAAAACTTTCAATAAAGGACATAAAAACGAACTTACATTGAAAGGTCTTGAATTTTTTACCTGGGAAAAACTTGACAAAGTAGAGGAGATTAAAACCGCTTTTGGAATTTAATTTCTCTTTAAACCATAATAAATGAACTGCTTTATCTCTGGATAAGGCAGTTTTTTTTAATTTTACACTTTAATAATATAGAAAGATGATGAATTTTCGGACTGTAGCTGCCGCCCTGTCACTGTTTGTACTAAGTACAGTAGCAAAAGCTCAATATACCATGCATAAAATGATTAGTGTGGGATATACTTACCAGAACCAGAGTTTCGGAGAAGTAGGAGGTAAATTGCTTTTTCTTAAAAATGATGACGTAATTTACAGATTGGGAGGTTCTGCAATGATGGGTTCTGTAGATTCTAAATTTGCTATTATGCCTAAACTGCAGGCAGATGTACTTCTTAATTTTGAAAAGAACGTGGATTTCTATCACTCATATTACTTTTTAGCCGGAGTGGAAGGAACCAATAAATATGTTGCCCCTAAGATAGGAGTTACTTTGTTCGGAATGCTGGATCTTACAGGTGGATATGCTTTTCCTATAGGAAACACCCGGCTGAACGGAAAAGAAATGAAAGGGCTTAATGTTAATTTTACATTAAATATTCCTACAGTCTTCATTCATGATATGTTTAAGTGATTTTTTTTAGATTTTTCTCTATAAAATTTAATAATAGGTTAACAGTTATTAAAAAATTATTATATTTACATCATAATAATTGTACTAACGCCTATAGAAGAGACTCTACTCTAGAACTGTTTTGTTTATACAGCAAAGGCCAGAAGAAATATCTGGTAGAATGTCTGTCTGCAAATATTTATATTGAGAAGAGTTATGAAATCAAAATCGGATAGTTTACTAATTTCCCTTTACCAAAAAGGAGACGAGGGTGCGTTGTCAACCCTTATTCATCGACATCAGAGAGAACTGTTTACATTCATTTTTTACAAAATTAATGATGAAGATTTGGCTAATGATATCTTTCAGGATACATTCATGAAGATTATTGTAATGCTAAAAGAAGGGCGCTATAACGAAGAAGGTAAATTTATTCTTTGGGCAAAAAGAATTTCTCATAATTTAATCATTGATCATTTCAGATCAAAAGCAAAGAATATCAAAGTTTCAGAAACTACTTTTGAAACAGATGAGTATTCTATTTTTGATTTGATCAGAGAGCCTTCAGAAAATATTGAAGATCAGCTGGTAACCAATCAGATCCAGGAAGATTTGCTGAGGATGTTACAGTTTTTACCACAAAACCAGCAGGAGGTAATTAAACTGAGATTTTTTGATGGTCTGAGTTTCAAAGAAATCGCAGATCATACAGAGATGAGCATTAATACAACTTTGGGCAGAGTAAGATATGCACTCATAAACCTGAGAAAAATCATGGATGACAACAACATAATATTAACCAGATAGATAATATTTACTGAAATTTCACGTTTTAAGGAAAACATACTTCGCTTATGAAAAAAAATGACTCCTTAAAAGTGAAAACTTTGAAACCTAAGAAACAAACCATTGATTTTTTGCTTAATTTTTCTAAAAGCCTTGAGGTTGTGAAAAGCAAGAGCAAAAATTATCCTATTACAAAAAATTAAAATTATTAACTTTGTGCTGTATGAAAATGCAGCACGTTTTTTTTGACCTGGATAATACACTCTGGGATCACCGCAGAAATGCCTATCTTACCATCAAAGATCTTTTTGAAAAACAGGAAATTACTTCAAAGTATCATATAGATTTTGAAGAGTTTCACTCTGTATATCACGATATCAACGAAGAGTTGTGGGAAAAGATCAGAGACGGTATTATCGGCAAAGAGTACCTGAGAGAACACCGTTTTTATGATTCATTTAAACATTTTGGAGTAGATGATAAAGAGCTTGCCCTTTATTTTGAAGAAAATTTCCTTGATAATATTGTGAGTTATAACGAATTGGTGGAAGGAGCTGAAGATGTTTTGGAATATCTGAAAGCTAAGAATTATACATTACATATTATTTCCAACGGATTTCAGGAAGTGACAGAAAGAAAATGTTCACTTTCCGGAATTGCCCCTTATTTTAAAACCATTACCAGTGCAGATGCTGTAGGAGTAAGAAAGCCTAATCCAAGAATTTTTGAATACTCACTAAGCCTTTCCGATGCAAAAAAGGAAGAAAGTATCCTGATTGGTGACGACTGGATTGCAGACGCCATGGGAGCTACGGATTTCGGAATGGATGCAATTTTCTTTGATGTATATAAAGAAGATAAGCAGAAAGAAGGTTTAAAAGCCATTACCCATCTTCAGCAGATTAAGGAATATTTATAAAATATTAGATTATAAAACCTGATAAAAAGCCACTAAGACCACCTTAGTGGCTTTTCTGTTTTCAATGCACTGCAGAAATCAATACAAGCATCTGCGATCATCTGTGTCAATCTGTGGTTAAATTAAATATTTTCCACCAAAATCATTTTTCCCAATTCTTTCCCAAATTGATCAGGAACTTTGCTCCATAATAATAACAGAAAATGTAATAGTATGAAAAATGCAAAGAAAATCACAGGAGTATTAATGATTATTTTTTTATTAATTGGAGGCTTAATTTCTGCGCAGGACAGAGCAATCCATGCTAATCAGTTACCCAAAACAGCTAAAAACTTTCTTGCAGCTCATTTTAAAGGTATCCCTGTAAACCCAGCCATCGAAGACAGGGAAATCTATGGAGTAGATGAGTACAAAGCATACCTTACTAATGGAATGAAAATAGAGTTCGACAGCAACGGAAACTGGAAGGAAGTAGACGGAAAGCATCAGAAAGTTCCTTACGGTTTCATCCCTGTATCCATAAGAAATTACAGCACAAAGAATTTTCCTAATACTTATATCATCAAGATCGAAAAGAAAAGATGGTCTTATAAAGCGGAACTTTCCAATGGATTGGAGCTTGAATTCGACAGAAATGGGAACTTTAAAAGAATCGATGATTAACACGTAACCGAATACAAACACTAAATATTAATAATATCGTCAACAGGAATTTGATAAACAGTAACGGAAGAAAGATTTCTTCTGATAAGATTTGAAAAAATATGGTGTCTTTTATGACAAAGTATCGCCCTGGTAGCGTAATTGATTCTATTGAGAAAAAATATAATGCCTATAAAATCAATCTGATGAATGGCTTATGCCTTGTTTTTGATGCGGATGGGCGTTTTGTTAAGTAAGGAAGCCGGAGGCTGGAAGAAGGAAGTGAATGAAACTGCATAGATTGATGTAGTGTGAAGAATTTCCAGCTTCCCTCTTCAATTCTTCCAGCTTTTAATTTCATATATTTGATATACATTAATGAAGTAGCAAAATATACAGATCCAGAATATGAAGATTTTAATAGTAGAAGATGAACCCGAACTGAAAGATACCGTACAGAAGTTCCTGGAAGCAGAACATTTCATTGTAGAATATGCGGAGAATTACAGTGGAGGGCTGGACAAAATTATTTCCTATGAATACGATTGCATTTTGCTGGATATTATGCTGCCTGACGGAAACGGAATAGATCTTCTGAGAGAGATCAAAAAAATGCATAAGAAAGACCCTGTAATCATTCTTTCAGCCAAAGACTCTGTGGACGATAAGGTGGCCGGACTGGAAATAGGAGCAGATGATTATCTTGCAAAACCTTTCCATCTTGCAGAACTGATGGCAAGAATCAAATCTGTGATCAGAAGAAAAAATCAGGATGGCGAAAACATCATCCGTTACAAAAATATCAGCATTGATCCGGAAAACAGAACAGTGAAAGTGGGGAATGATGAGCTTGTTCTTAACCGAAAAGAATATGACCTTCTGTATTATTTTGTCATTCATCCGGAGAAAACCTTACAGAAAACAACTTTGGCAGAAGCAATCTGGGGAGATTATATCGATCAGGCAGACAGTCTGGATTTTATTTATTCCCAGATCAAAAATCTTCGTAAAAAACTGAAAACCCTCAATGCAGAAGCAGATTTTCAGGCCGTATACGGAATAGGATATAAATTCATCTGATGAAAACCTCATTAAAATATTACACGATAAAATATCTGATCATGATCCTGCTGTTTATTATAGCAGTGTGGGCAGGTCTTTTTTATGCCTATATCCTGGATGAAGTGCATGATAATGTGGATGACGGTTTAAGAGATAGAAAAATTCAGATTATTAAAGCGGTTTATCTTAATCCCCAGCTGTTGAAGAATAATGAGTTTGGATTCAATGAATTTAAAATCAATCCTATCAAAGCTGCAGATTATCAAAACAAAAGCAGGCTCTACAATAAGATGTACTATATGGAGTATGATGACAAAGATCAGCCTTACCGGGTTCTTGAGGCCGACTTTATTGATCAGTTCAAAGGTCATCAGCGGCTTGTTATCAGAACATCAACGGTAGAAGAGGATGAATTGATTTACGATCTCACAACAGCCCTGATTGTGCTTTATATCCTTTTGGTGATAAGTATTGTAGCTGTTAACGGATATCTGCTTAATAAGGCTATGAGACCATTCTATCTGATTTTGGATAAGCTTAAGAAATATCAGTTTGGAATTCCTTTTTCTCAGGAAAAGCAGAATTATAAGATCACCGAATTTGAAGAATTAAATGTGGAAATCAATGAAATGATTGAACGTAATGAATTGGTTTTCTATCAGCAAAAACAGTTTATTGAAAACGCTTCTCATGAGCTTCAGACTCCTTTGGCTATCGTGATTAATAAAATTGATCTGATGATCCAGAATCACGATCTTGATAAAAATAATCTTATCTTCCTTACTGAAGTGAAGAATGATCTGAGAAGAATGGTAGGCTTAAACAAATCTTTATTAATGCTTTCCAAAATTGAAAACAGCCAGTTTAATAAAACCTCTGATGTTGATTTTAACGGGATGGTCGCTCAATTGGTTCAGAATTATGAAGATTTTATTGCCTTTAAAAAAGTAGAGGTCAATATTGTTGAGAAAGGAAAATTTGTCGCGGATTTCAATCAGGATCTTGCCGATATTTTATTGTCTAACCTTCTTAAAAATGCCGTAAAATACAACAACGAAGAAGGAACTCTGAACATTATCATTGAAAATAACAGAATCGCATTTCAAAACAGCGGAAATCCTGTGTCTTTAGATCAGTCAAGAATCTTTAACCGTTTTTATAAACAAGGATCAGATCATACCTCTACCGGATTGGGATTGTCTATCATTAAGACCATTATCAAACAATATCCTGGCTGGGATGTTAGTTATGAATATGGAGATCAGATGCATTACTTTATCCTGACAAAGAATAATACCCATTAAAAGTAACAATTTACATCAATAGAAAAGAGGCTGTCTCAAAAGTGTCATTCTGAACGAAATGAAATGTGGTGAAGAATCTCATATGTTTGGTTATCAATGAGATTCTTCCTTCGTCAGAATGACAAAAGCCAGATTGTTTGACTTTTGAGACAGCCTCTTCTTATGTTTAAAACTCAGAATTAAAATCCTAAGCTTGTTCTTACTCTTTTCAGCGTTTCCAGCGCGATAGTTCTTGTTTTTTCAGCTCCTTGCTGAAGTTTTGTCTCAAGTTCATCAAGATTGTTCATATAATAAGCAAACATTTCTCTTTCTTTCTCAAAACGTACAAGGATAAGATCTAAAAGTTCTTTCTTAGCATGCCCGTATCCGAAGTTTCCGGCAAGATATTTTGCTCTTAATTCTTCAGTCTGTTCAGGGGTAGCAATAAGCTGATAAATCTGGAACGTTTTATCCGTTTCAGGATCCTTGGGTTCCTCCAGGGATTTCGAATCAGACTCAATACTCATTACCTGTTTTTTCAGTTCCTTTTCAGGTAAGAAAATATTGATGATATTTCCTCTTGATTTAGACATTTTCTGCCCATCTGTTCCGGGAACATATTTCGTATCCTGCTGAAGTTCCGCTTGTGGTAATACAAGAACTTCTCCCATTTGGTTGTTAAACCTGGAAGCTACATCTCTTGCAATTTCCAGATGCTGAAGCTGATCCTTTCCTACAGGTACAATCTCTGCATCATACAGTAAAATATCTGCAGCCATCAGAATAGGGTAAGTAAACAAACCTGCATTCACATCCTGAAGTCTGTCTGCCTTATCTTTAAATGAATGAGCCAAGGTTAATCTTTGATAAGGAAAAAAACATGATAAATGCCAAGAAAGTTCACAGGTTTCAGCGATATCACTTTGTCTGTAGAAATATGTTTTTTCGGTATCTAATCCACAAGCAAGCCAAGCCGCAGCTATTTCGTAGGTATTTTGTCTTAAAGTCTGCGCGTCTTTAATCTGGGTAAGTGAATGAAGATTCGCAATAAATAAAAATGATTCGTTTCCTTCCTGCTTGGATAGTTCAATAGCAGGAATAATAGCTCCCAATAAGTTTCCAAGATGGGGTGTTCCGGTGGCTTGAATGCCGGTAAGAATTCTTGACATTGGTTTAAAATTTATATTTAAAAATTAATGAATAGCAAATTTACGAGGTTTGGCGGGAATAATGGATAAAAAAAGTAAAAAGTAAAAAGTAAAAAGTAAAAAGTAAAAAGGTTATTATTAAAATTCAATAGGGGTGGGCTATAATTCTGAGCGGAGCCGAAGAAAACCCGGCCAGCTTAAAATTCAACATCCATTCATTGGCTTCAGCCAAAACCTATCAATCCAAAATAATCAATCTGTTTTTTCTCAATCATCTGTGAAAATCTGCGCAATCCGTGATTAAAAAACTAAGGAATTGCAATCTTCTCTCCTCCAAATTTCGGTTCCACACCAAAAAGAAGATCCCAGTAGGCTTTAGCTTTTGCAAGGTACTCTCTCAAATTCGTCTTTAAGCCTGCATACTTATTCACATCCGCTGCATTATATCCAAAGGCTTCCATACCATTTTTTCTGGCCAGGAAAACAGCTCTTTCATTGTGGAATTTCTGAGAGATAATAATCAGCTTTGTCTGGCTGAAAATATCTTTTGCCCTCACCACAGAATCCAGCGTTCTGAATCCGGCATGGTCTAAAATAATTCTATCCTGTGGAATTCCCTTCTGCATCAATGCCAGCTGCATATCTTCAGGTTCATTATAATCTTTGGTACTGTTATCACCACTAACGATGATGTATTGTATTTTCCCGCTTTTGTATAAATCACTTGCAGCCTTAATTCTGTTGTAGAAATAAGCATTCGGAGTTCCATTGCTCAGAAGTTTCCCTGTTCCCAGTAATAATGCAGTCTTTGATTCCGGTACATCAGCAATAGTGTAGGAAACAAATGGTGCGCTGTCTTTTTTGATGCTGTAATTTGCCCAGGCAATAAAAATAATTCCTGCAACCAGAAGAAGCAGGAAAAATTTAAAAATATTTTTGATTATTTTTTTCATCCGAAAAATATATATTTAAAACTCCAGTCCGTTCGGGAATGCTTTTTTTCTGAATATTAATAAGAATGCCGCACCTACCGTGATCGCGGAATCGGCAACATTGAAAATATATTTGAAGAACTCAATATGTTTTCCTCCTATCAAAGGCCAGCTTTCAGGAACGTACCAGTCTACCACAGGGAAATGAAGCATATCTACTACACATCCTTTCATAAAGGTGGAATATCCGTGTCCAAAAGGAACAAGCTTGGAAATTCCGCCGTAGCCAATCCATCGGTCAGTGCTGGCGTCGTAAACAGTTCCGCTGTCGAAGATCATTCCATAGAACATGCCGTCAATAAGATTTCCGATAGCTCCGGCAAAAATGACAGCCATTGGAACTAAAAGATAATTAGATGCTCCTTCTTTCAGCCATTTTTTGAACATATAGATCATCCCTCCGATCAGGAAAAGTCTCAGGATTACCAGAAAATATTTTCCGATAATTCCTCCAAAGTGAAATCCATAGGCCATTCCCGGGTTTTCAACAAAAGTTTTGTTAAAGAAACCGTTGATGACAGGAATACTCTCATTCAGTTCAAAATGAGTTTTGATATAAATTTTTGAAGCCTGGTCAATGAACAACACTAAAAATGTTATTGCTAAGATCTTTTTCATTACTGTCCTTTAGGTTTTGAGGGCTTTGATGCCGGCTTTATATTATTGTTATCGCTTGCTTTCTTAACCACTTTCTGTCCATTGAATGAGCTTTTAACATGAGCTTTTTCAAATTTAATACCCATTTCCTTCAGAACAGTTTTCAGTGCACTCAGCTCCATAGAATTTTTAGGATGTACTATGATAGATTCCATTTCTTATATTTATTTTTTTACATTTTGGACAGTTCATCAAGTCTTTTCCTGTCTTTTTCAGACAGATCATTCACTCCGTTTTTGCCCATCTTACTCAAAAGTCTGTCGATTTCTTTCTCCCGTTCCCGTTTATCAGAATTGAATCGGTCATCAATAGTGTAATTCTTTTTCTGATCAGGGAAGAATCTGTTTTTGATCCATTCTTTGTTGAAAAATAATACAACTGCGGTGATGATGAGGCCCAAAATTAATAATTCGCTCATGGGTATACATTAAAAATTAGGTTTATAAAGTATCCGTAAATACGATATAAACCCAATGTTATTTTACAAACCTTACGGTTATTTTTGCATGTTTTTCGCTTCGATGCTCAGCGTAGCGTGAGGAACGGCTAAAAGTCTTTCCTTAGGAATCAGTTTTCCTGTTACTCTGCAAACACCATACGTTTTATTTTCAATTCTGATCAAAGCATTTTTAAGATCACGCACGAATTTTTCCTGTCTTCCTGCCAAAATAGAGTTCTGCTCTTTACTCAGCGTTTCAGCTCCTTCCTCAAAAGCTTTGAAAGTAGGAGAAGTATCATCTGTTCCGTTATTCTGGTCGTTGATAAAACTTTCTCTGATAAGCTGAAGATCTTTTTCTGCTTTTTCTATTTTTTCTTTAATGATCGCTTTAAATTCCTGTAAATCAGCATCGCTGTATCTTACTCTTTCGTCTGACATATTCTTTCTCTTTTTTAATAAAATTATGAAATGGAATTTGAAATATAATAACTATAGATTAATTTTTTTCAACATTTACCTTAAAATTAACCTCATCTATTTCGATTTCGTTAAAATTTGAAAGTGAAGATACAATTTCTATTTTATTTGACAAGACTTCGGAAGAAATATATTCCTCATTTTTCTTAATCTCATTCAGGAAAGGAGAACTTTCTTCCAATGTGATTGAAATTCTGTCTGTCAGTTCAAAGTCTTTATCTTTTCGCAGGTTTTGAATCCTGTTGATGAATTCTCTTGCGATACCTTCAGATTTTAATTCATCGGTTAACGTCAAATCTAATGCCACAGTTGTTTTTCCATCGGAAGTAACGGTCCATCCCGGGATATCTTTTGTAGAAATTTCCACATCCTCAAGGGTAATTTCATATCCCTGAACATCCAGTTTTCCTTCTTTTTCAAGAGCGGTAATCTGTTCTGCAGTAAGATTTGCAATCTCGGCACCCACCACTTTCATGTCTTTTCCTAGTTTAGGGCCAAGAGCTTTGAAGTTAGGTTTTATCTGTTTTACAATTAAGTGTGATGCTTCTTCCGCATTAATTAACTGTAATTCTTTCACGTTGACTTCCTGCTTGATTAAGTCTGCTACAGCAAGAATCTGTTCTTCTGCTTTAGCATCCAATACAGGAATCAATACTTTTTGTAACGGCTGGCGAACTTTTACATTTTCTTTCTTTCTCAACGAGAAAACCATACTTGTAATGTTCTGTGCCAAATGCGTTTTTTCCACCAGATCCTGATCAATTAAGCTTTCATCAGCTACCGGGAAGTCTGTAAGGTGTACAGATTCACAGTTTTCTTTTCCTGTTACTCTGTTCAAATCCTGATACAGCTGATCCATAAAGAACGGAGCAATAGGCGCAGATAATTTGGCTACTACTTCAAGACAAGTGTATAACGTCTGGTAAGCAGAGATCTTGTCATCAGAATAATCTCCTTTCCAGAAACGTCTTCTGCATAGTCTTACATACCAGTTACTCAGGTTGTCGTTTACAAATGTGCTGATTGCCCTTGCTACTCTTGTTGGCTCGTAATCCTCATAGAAAGCTTTTACTTCCTTGATCAGAAGATTAAGTTCAGAAAGGATCCATCTGTCGATTTCAGGACGGTTCTCCACTTCTTTTTCTGAATATTTGAAGCCATCCACATTCGCATATAGAGCAAAGAATGAATAGGTATTGTAAAGTGTTCCGAAGAACTTTCTTCTTACCTCGTCAATTCCTTCAATGTCAAACTTCAGGTTTTCCCATGGATTTGCGTTTGATATCATATACCAACGCGTTGCATCCGGTCCGTATACAGAAAGGGTTTCGAACGGATCGACAGCATTTCCTAAACGTTTTGACATCTTCTGTCCGTTCTTATCCAGAACAAGACCGTTACTCATTACATTTTTATAAGCAACAGAATCAAACACAGCCGTTCCGATAGCGTGAAGCGTATAGAACCATCCACGCGTCTGGTCTACACCCTCTGCGATGAAATCAGCAGGGAATGCTTTATTATTGTCGATTAATTCTTTGTTTTCGAAAGGATAATGCAACTGGGCATAAGGCATAGAACCTGAATCGAACCAAACGTCGATCAGGTCGCTTTCACGCTTCATTGCTTTTCCTGAATCAGAAACCAATACCACTTTGTCTACTACATTTTTGTGAAGATCCACAAGTTCGTAGTTAGACTCAGCCATATTCCCGATGATGAAACCTTTGAACGGGTTTTCAGTCATCAATCCAGCAGCAATTGATTTTTCGATTTCGTTGTATAATTCTTCTACAGAACCGATGATTTTTTCTTCTTTCAGATCCTCTGTTCTCCAGATTGGCAACGGAATACCCCAATATCTTGAACGGGAAAGATTCCAGTCGTTCACATTTTCCAGCCAGTTGGCAAAACGTCCTTCTCCGGTAGCTTTTGGCTTCCAGTTGACTTCTTTGTTTAAATTAACCAGTCTGTCTTTTACAGCGGTCATTTTCACAAACCATGAATCAAGCGGATAGTACAATACCGGCTTATCTGTTCTCCAGCAGTGTGGATAAGAGTGGACATATTTTTCTACTTTGAAAGCCTTGTTCTCCGTTTTCAATAAGATGGCAAGTTCTACATCCCATGATTTCTCAGGAGCAGTTCCTTCATCGTAGTATTCATTTTTGATATAAGTTCCGGAAAATACGGCAGGAACATTTTCTCCTTTGATGAATTTACCCTGTAAATCTACCAATGGTACAAGATTGTCATTTTCATCTTTTACCAACATTGGCGGGATCTCAGGCTGAGCCATTTTAGCTACTCTTGCATCATCAGCACCAAAAGTAGGAGCCGTGTGAACGATCCCTGTACCATCCTCAGTGGTTACGAAATCCCCTAAGATTACTCTGAATGCATTCTCAGGATTGTCGTTTGGCGTAAACCATGGAACTAATTGCTCATATCTTGTATCAACAAGCTTTTCTCCTGTGAATTCTTTGAGTATTCTGAAAGGAATTACTTTTGTTTCCGGAGTATAGTTGGCAAAATCTTCATCTGTACCTTCTGCATATTTTTTACCGAAAACCTTAGGTAAAAGAACGCTTGATAAAACTACTGTTACAGGTTCAAATGTATATTGATTGAAGGTTTTCACTACAACATATTCAATATCTCTGC
Source organism: Chryseobacterium sp. RU33C (assembly GCF_900156015.1). Taxonomy (NCBI): domain Bacteria; kingdom Pseudomonadati; phylum Bacteroidota; class Flavobacteriia; order Flavobacteriales; family Weeksellaceae; genus Chryseobacterium; species Chryseobacterium sp. RU33C. Next base: position 176,577 of record NZ_FTMT01000005.1, read on the forward strand.
CTACGGTAAGAGCCGTATTGGATGGAAGCGTCCATGGAGTTGTCGTCCATGCAAGGATATGAACATCCCCATCAACATCATTGAACAATGCTGAAGAGTCTTTCTTTACTTTAAACTGAGCTACAACCGTTGTGTCCGAAACATCACGATAAGTGCCGGGCTGATTCAGCTCGTGAGAAGAAAGTCCTGTTCCTGCTTTTGGTGAGTAAGGCTGGATCGTATACCCTTTGTACAACAGGTCTTTGCTGTACAACTGCTTCAATAACCACCAAACGGTTTCCATATATTTTGACTTGTACGTGATGTACGGATCATCAAGATCTACCCAATATCCGATTTTCTCCGTAAGGTTATTCCATACATCGGTATAACGCATTACCGCTTCACGGCAAGCTTTGTTATAGTCTTCAATAGAGATTTTTTTGCCAATATCTTCTTTCGTGATTCCTAATTCTTTTTCTACACCCAGTTCCACAGGAAGACCATGCGTATCCCAGCCTGCTTTACGGAAAACCTGCTTTCCGTTTTGCGTCTGGTAACGGCAGAAAATATCTTTCAATGCTCTTGCCATTACGTGGTGAATTCCAGGCATACCGTTTGCTGAAGGCGGACCTTCATAAAAAACAAACTCAGGATTTCCCTGACGAATCTCAACACTCTTATTGAAAGTTTTATTTTGTTTCCAAAATTCCGCTACATTCTCTGCTACGTCAATAAGGTTGAGGTTTTTGTATTCTTTAAATTGGCTCATTGTAAATATCTCAATATCGTTGATTAATTAAGTCTGCAAATTTACTAAAATTTGTCGGTTTATAATATATGTTTTATGTAGGTAATTTCTATTAAAAAGTTCAATTTCAGAAATATAAATGGGGAAGGTGAGAAAAAGTGAATGATGAATGGTTAATACGTGAATTTTTCTGGGTGTTTTTTATATAAAAATTTATGCAATTTATTCAATAAGAGTGGGCTATTATCCTGAGCATAGTTGAAGGAAGCCCATTTAAATAATAAAAATATATCCAATGGCTTTAGAGCCAAAACCTACAACATAATCATCTGTGAAAATCTGTGAAATCTGCGGTCAAAAAATAAGCATAACTTAAAAATTCGTATATTTAATTAGACGTATAAACCCAAATGCTGTATGAAAATCTTTTATCACCTGATGCTTTTTGTTTGTTTTATCAACACGGGCATTGTAGAAGCTCAAAATAATTATCCCCAGAATTATTTCAGGAATCCTCTCAATATTCCCATGCAGCTGGCAGCCAATTTTGGAGCTATCCGGACGAATCACTTTCATATGGGATTGGATCTGAGAACCAATAGCCAGGAGAATTTACCGGTTCTTGCAGCAGCAGACGGCTATGTAAGCAGAATAAAAGTAGAGCGCTACGGATTTGGAAATGCAGTGTACATTACTCATCCCAATGGCTATACAACGGTATATGCTCACCTGAACAAATATTTTAATGCACTTGATGAATATGTAAAGGAAAGACAATACAAAGACGAAAAATGGGAACAGGACATTACTTTTCAACCCGGACAGTTTCCGGTGGAAAAAGGACAGCAAATTGCGTTAAGTGGAAATACCGGAGGGTCTGCTGGGCCACATCTGCATTTCGAAATAAGAGATACCAAAACAGAGGAATGCCTTAATCCTTTACTTTTTGGCTTTGTTATTCCCGATAATATAGCGCCCATCATCAGCGGACTGTATTGGTATGACCGACGTTTCAGTACTTATGAACCAGGAGCGAATGGAATAGCAGTCAAAAAAGTAGGGAATGTTTATACTTCTAACCTCGTTCAGGTCAATTCTCCGGAAATAAGTTTGGGCATTAAAGCTGTAGATAAGGCCAATCAAGGGTTTAATCTGGGGATTTATAATGCAGAGTTATTAATGGATGGAAAGTTGATTTACAGTTTTAAAATTGATAAAGTACATTATGATGATACCCGTTACATCAACGGCTGTATAGACTATACTAAATTCATCAGGGATAAAACAGCAATTCAGCATCTTTCAGCTTTACCGGGAATGAAACTCAGGAATTACAGCCTTCCTGATTTAACAGGAATTATCCATCTTCAGGATGAAAATGTGCATACCATTGAAATTGTCCTGAAAGATGTCAAAGGAAACACAAGCCGGTTAACAACAAAACTTCAGTTAAGCAAGACCTCAGACAAAATATCTTCTACGCCAAAAACAATAATGGCTAGCGAAGCCAAAACCATTACCACAGAAAATACAGAGATTAATTTCAGCAAAAATGCAGTGTATGATGCCATAAATTTCAATGCCTATGAAAGACCTGATATAGATCCGAATGCGGTTTCAAATACAATTGTTTTGCATAGTCCATACATTCCTGTTCAGGATGAATATACTTTGAAAATAAAGTCAAATAGAAAATTAACGAGCACGGAAAAAGATAAAGCTGTTATTCTTCTTGACTATGGCAGTGATAAGAATGTAGTCAAGGTGAAATGGAATGGTGATTGGGCAGAAGGGAAATTCAACAGATTGGGTAGCGCAAAACTCTTAATAGACAATAACCTGCCATCTGTTTCATCAGCTTGGAAAGAAGGAGCATTGGTTAATAGCAGTTCATTGCTTTTAAAAGGAACAACGAAAGCAGGAGACATTATTTCATTCCGTGCCGAACTGGATGGGAAATGGCTGCGCTTTGCCCGTGTAAAAGATAATTTTGTCTACATTTTTGATGAAAAATGTCCTAAAGGAAGCGGTTCTCATACTTTAAAAGTAACCACAGTCAATACAGCAGGAAATACCAATACACAAACCTTTACATTTCAGAGATAATTCATCTTTTAATACTTGAATCTTTAAATCTTTTCATTTTAATTAAATAAATTTGCCTTTTAAAAATTAAAATCATTGGAATTTCATCCGTCAATTGAGAAAGCAGGGGTTCAGGAAATCAAACTATTTCAGGAAGAAAAACTTCATGAGCTTTTGACTTATCTTGAAACTCATTCCCCTTTTTATCAGAAACTGTTCAGAGAAAATAATATCAATATTGCTGACATTCGTACGTTGGAAGATCTTCAGAAGATTCCTACCACCACAAAGAATGATCTTCAGCAGTATAACCATGATTTTTTCTGCATAACACCGGATAAAATTGTGGATTACAGTACCACCTCCGGAACATTGGGAGATCCGGTTACTTTTGGATTGTCTGACAGTGATCTTGAAAGACTGGCGTACAATGAAGCAATCTCTTTTGCCTGTGCAGGAATTCAGAAAGGTGATGTTGTGCAGATGATTACCACCATAGATAAAAGGTTTATGGCTGGGCTTGCTTATTTTCTTGGTTTAAGAAAAATGGGGGCAAGCGTGGTGAGAATGGGACCGGGAATTCCTGAACTGCAGTGGGATTCTATTTTCAGATACAAACCAAAATATCTGATTACCGTACCTTCTTTTCTGCTGAAAATGATTGATTTTGCCGAAAAACAGGGATTGGATTATAAAAACTCCAGCGTTTACGGGGCTGTGTGTATCGGAGAAAGTATCAAAAATCAGGATTTTACAGATAATATTCTTTCCCAGAAGATCAAGGAGAAGTGGGATATCCAACTCTTTTCTACCTATGCGTCTACCGAAATGAGTACCGCTTTTACAGAGTGTGAATTTCAAATCGGAGGACATCACCATCCGGAACTCATCATTACAGAAATTCTTGATGATGAAGGAAATCCGGTAAAAGAAGGAAAAAGTGGTGAACTGACGATTACAACATTGGGAGTAGAAGCGATTCCTTTGTTGAGATTTAAAACCGGAGATCTTGTAAAAGCTCACTATGAGCCGTGCCAGTGTGGAAGAAATACGATGAGGTTAGGACCTGTAGTAGGAAGAAAACAACAGATGATCAAATACAAAGGAACAACGCTTTATCCACCTGCAATGAACGATATTCTGAATGATTTCAACAAAATCTTATGTTATCAGATCATTATCCAGGCTAACGAAATCGGGCTTGACGAAATTATCATTAAACTGAGTACAGAAGAAGAGCACGACAGCTTTGTGAATGAAGTAAGAGATCATTTTCGTGCAAAATTAAGAGTAAGCCCGAAAATTGAAATCGTAGATTTTGATATTTTGTCTAAAACGGTTTTTAATCCCAACAGCAGAAAGCCAATAACTTTTATTGATTTAAGATAAAGTTAAATGTAAATGAGAGTAAAAATTCGCTTTTTATAATACCTTTAAAGACTTAATAAAAAAACTGATATCTTATGAAAAAACTATTGTTGCTATTCTTTGTAGCAATGGCAATTGCAACTTTTGCTCAAAATCAGATTAACTTTGAACAGGGAAATTTTGATTTTTTTAGACCGTTTTTTATAGTCAATTATTAATAAAAGTAAATATCTTTAAGTACTTAAATAGCAAAGCTAATATCTATGAAAAAAATATTATTACTGACATTTCTGATCATGATGACAATGGCTTTCGGACAGGGGAAAATGGAGCTTGTTTCAGGAGATTTCCAGGCTTTAAAAGATCAGAAAGAAGTGAATATTGAGTTTAGATTTGATAATGTATTGTTTATGAAAGAAAACTTTACAGAAGCTCAATATCTCGAAAACAGAAAAGAAGATGTTCTAGCTAACCCGAAAAGAGGAAAAGAAGGATGGAAACAATGGATCGGAGAATGGGAACGATATAAAAAAGAAGAGTATATCAACTATTTTGCAAAAGGTTTAGGCAAATACTATAAAGACGTTATATTCAAAAAGGATGGTTCTGCTCAATATACCTTAATTGTAGATACAAAATGGCTTTTCCCGGGATGGCATGGCGGAATGATCGTGATGGAAGCACAATTAAGTGGAAATATAAAACTGGTGGAAGCCGGTAATCCTTCGGTGGTTTTGGCTGAAGTACAGCTGAATAAATTTGATAAATTTATTCAAAGCAAGGAAGAAGTTATGGAATATGGAAGAATCGCCACAGTATATGAATCAGCGGGAAGATATCTGGGAAGAGAAATTAAAAAATCTATGAAATAACAAAAACGGTCTGAAAATTCAGACCGTTTTTCTATGCTTGATTTTGCTGTTCCTGTTTTTCTAGCTTGATCAGGTTCGCAAGATTTTTAATCACCGTATCATGCTTTTTAACAAAAGGATTGTCTTTATTCCAGACATATCCGGCTAAGACTGCACAGATCTTTTTCTTTACATCGGGATTTTCCGGCTGATGGAAAAATAACTCCTGAAGATTTCCGGTATACCATTCTTTTACATAGGTGGTGAAAACATCCACTCCATATAAGATATAATCTGAGTATTCCTTCTGCCAGTCAATTTTTTCTCCGTTTAGTTGTCTTAACGCCAATTTTGCGGCCAGCATTCCGGATTCTGTGGCAAAAGCCATTCCTGAAGAGAAAACCGGATCAAGGAATTCTGAAGCATTCCCTGTTAAAGCAAATCCGTCCCCGAATAAACTTTTCACCGAACATGAATAATCTTTCAGATGTTTAGGCTCAAAAAGGAAATCTACATCCCCAAAACGTTTTACATAATAATCAGAAAGAGAAATCGCCTTTCTTAAAGCTTCTGCAGCATCTCCGTTTTCAGATAATTTGTCAATATATTCAGTAGGACCTACAATTCCTACACTGGTATTTCCATTGGAAAAAGGAATTACCCAAAGCCATACTTCTGTTTCAATGATGTCAAAAGAAATTAAAGTCCCTTCTTCTCCCGGTGCTCTGTTGATATCGTTTACATGAGAGAAAATCGCAGAGTGAGGGGAAAGTTTTGAAGGTTTTTCCAAATCAAGCAGACGAGGTAATACTCTTCCGTAGCCGCTGGAATCAATCACAAACTTAGCATGGATCTCTTTCGTTTTCCCATCTTTATTTCTTACCTTAGTCACAGAATTTGTTCCGTCAAATTGAATGTCAATAACTTCGGTTTCAAATTCAAGATCAATCCCTTTATTAATGACCTCCTGAGCAAGAGTATTATCAAAATCAGCTCTCGGAACCTGCCAGGTCCAGTCCCAGCCCTCTCCGAATTTGTTGCTGAAATCAAAAATGCAGACTTCATCGCCGTGAAGGAAACGTGCTCCCAGCTTTTTTTCAAAGCCCATTTTGTCTAATGCAGGGAAAAGTCCTGCCTCATCAAAGTGGTCCATTACTCTGGGAATTAAGCTTTCTCCAACTACCAGTCTTGGGAATTGTGTCTTTTCGACTACTTTTACGCTGACGTTATTGTTCTTCAGGTACGAAGAAGACACGCATCCGGAAGGTCCGGCTCCGATTACAAGAACGTCAACAAATTCTTTGCTCATCTTTGATTTTTTATTTTAATAATAACTTTTATCTTTGCCGCAAAATTAGTGACAAATAATTATATTTTACAAAATTATCAACTATTACTTTTAATTGATGAAAATAAATAACTTTTTAGAACTGAAAGACTTTCAAAAAATTATCATTGAGAATGAAAAAATAGAACTGGATGAATCACTTTTGTCAAGAGTGGATAAAAGTTTTCAGTTTTTAAAAGAGTTTTCAAAAAATAAAGTAATATATGGTGTGAATACCGGTTTTGGGCCAATGGCTCAGTTTAAAATCAGTGATGAAGATACACACCAGCTTCAGTACAACCTTATCAGAAGCCATTCTTCAGGAATCGGAAACCCTTTGCCTGCAGAAGAAGTAAAAGCATGTATGCTGGCAAGACTGAATACCTTGTCACTAGGGAATTCGGGAGTGCATCAATCTGTTATTTATTTGCTTCAGGAACTGATCAACAGAAATATTACTCCGTTGATCTTTGAGCATGGGGGAGTAGGAGCAAGCGGTGACCTTGTTCAGCTGGCTCATCTTGCTTTGGTATTGATTGGAGAAGGAGAAGTATTTTATAAAGGAGAAAGAAAATCTACCAAAGACGTTTTTGAAACAGAAGGATTAGAGCCGATAAAAGTAGAGATCCGTGAAGGGCTTGCTTTGATGAACGGAACTTCCGTGATGTCAGGAATCGGTATTGTGAATGCTTACAAAGCCAATCAGCTTACAGATATTTCCCTAAGACTTTCTTGTGCCATCAATGAAATTGTACAGGCTTATGATGATCACTTGTCAGAAGCACTGAACGGAACGAAAAAACATTACGGTCAGCAGAAAGTGGCAGAAAGAATGCGTGCTCATCTGGCAGACAGTAAACTGATCAGAAAAAGAGAAGACCACCTTTATACCCACTTCGAAGAACAGGAAAAAGTATTCAAGGAAAAAGTTCAGGAATATTATTCTTTAAGATGCGTGCCTCAGATTTTAGGTCCGGTATTGGATACGTTGGAATATACAGAGAAAGTTCTTGAAAATGAGATTAATTCAGCGAATGATAACCCGATTATCAATGTTGAAGACCAACATGTTTATCACGGAGGAAACTTTCATGGCGATTATATCTCTCTGGAAATGGACAAGCTTAAGATTGTAGTAACCAAACTGACCATGCTTGCAGAAAGACAGCTTAATTATCTTTTGAATTCGAAAATCAATGAAATTTTGCCTCCTTTTGTGAACTTAGGTAAATTAGGTTTCAATTTCGGGATGCAGGGTGTACAGTTTACAGCAACTTCTACCACTGCGGAAAGCCAGATGTTGTCAAACCCTATGTATGTTCACAGTATTCCAAACAATAACGATAACCAGGATATCGTTAGTATGGGAACAAACGCTGCGGTGATCTGCAGAAAAGTAATTGAAAATGCCTTTGAGGTATTGTCCATTGAAGCTATTACGATCATCCAGGCTGTTGAATATCTTGGATTTCAGGATAAGGTTTCATCATCTACGAAAGAACTGTATGATGAAATCAGAAAAATTATTCCTGCATTCTCAGACGATATGGTTATGTATCCGTATCTGGAGGAAGTAAAGAAATACCTGAAAGGAATGTAACTATTGCCTGCTATGGATTGTCTTCTAAGAAAGGGATAGCATAAAATTAAAAAACTAAAACGATATAAACACTAACGCATGAAATGTGCAATTGTAACAGGTGGCTCCAGAGGGATCGGGAGAGCAATCTGTATAAAACTGGCTGAAGAGAAAAACTATCACATCCTTATCAACTACGCTTCAAACGAAATCGCAGCCAACGAAACATTGGCTAAAGTGGAAGAACTTGGAGCAACGGGAGAAATTCTTAAATTTGATGTAGGAAACACCGAAGAAACACAATCTGTTTTAACGGAATGGCAGGAGAAAAATCCAGATGCGGTGGTAGAAGTGATCGTCAATAATGCCGGAATCACAAGAGATGGTCTTTTTATGTGGATGCAGAAAGAAGACTGGAACAGTGTGATCAATACAAGTCTGGACGGATTTTTTAACGTAACCAATTTCTTTATTCAAAAGCTGCTTCGTAACAAATACGGAAGAATCATCAATATGGTTTCCGTATCAGGAGTAAAAGGAACCGCGGGTCAGACTAATTATTCTGCCGCAAAAGGTGCTTTGGTAGGTGCTACAAAAGCTCTTGCTCAGGAAGTTGCCAAAAGAAATGTTACCGTAAATGCTGTAGCTCCAGGTTTCATCAAAACAGATATGACTCAGGAGTTCAATGAAGAAGAACTGAAAGCAATGATTCCGGCCAACAGATTCGGAGAAGCAGAAGAAGTAGCAGATCTTGTCGCATTTTTAGCATCTAAAAAATCTTCATACATAACAGGAGAAGTGATTAATATTAACGGAGGAATTTATTCATAACATGGAAAATAGGGTTGTAATTACCGGAATGGGAATTTATTCCTGCATCGGGACGTCTTTAGAAGAGGTCAGGGAATCCCTATATCAAGGAAAATCCGGTATTGTTTTAGATCAGGACAGAAAAGAATTTGGTTTCAGGTCTGGTCTTACAGGAGTTGTTCCGAAGCCCGATCTGAAAAATCTTTTAAACAGACGCCAGCGTGTCAGCATGGGAGAGGAAAGTGAGTACGCTTATCTCGCTACCCTTGATGCATTGAAACAGGCGAATCTGGATGAAGAATTCTTAGATTCTCATGAAGTGGGAATCTTATACGGAAATGACAGCGTTTCCCAGGCAGTCGTAGAATCTATCGATATTGCAAGGGAAAAGAAAGATACAACATTGATGGGATCGGGAGCGATCTTCAAATCAATGAACTCAACGGTAACGATGAACCTTTCTACGATTTTTAAACTGAAAGGGATCAATCTTACCATCAGTGCAGCATGCGCAAGCGGTTCACACTCATTGGGGCTGGCTTATATGATGATCAAAAATGGTTTCCAGGACATGATTATCTGCGGCGGAGCTCAGGAAACCAACAAATATTCCATGGCGAGCTTTGACGGATTGGGAGTGTTCTCAGCCAGAGAAGATGAGCCTGCAAAAGCATCCAGACCTTTCGATGTAGAAAGAGACGGATTGATTCCGAGTGGAGGTGCAGCCACTCTGATTGTTGAAAGCTTAGAATCTGCCCAAAGAAGAGGCGCTCCGATTATTGCCGAAATTATTGGGTATGGTTTCTCTTCAAACGGAGGCCATATTTCAACACCCAATGTAGATGGGCCTGCTCTGGCAATGGACAGAGCCTTAAAACAATCAGGATTAAAAGCTTCGGACATCGATTATATCAATGCTCACGCAACTTCTACTCCGATTGGTGATGCCAACGAAGCAAAAGCCATTTATGAGATCTTCGGGAGTGAAGTTCCGGTAAGTTCTACCAAATCTATGACCGGACACGAATGCTGGATGGCAGGTGCAAGTGAAGTTATCTACTCCATTCTGATGATGCAGAACGATTTTGTTGCTCCCAATATCAATCTGGAAAACCCTGATAATGAAGCAAAAAAGATAAATTTAGTCGCAAAAACAATAAATCAAAAAATTGATGTATTTTTGTCGAATTCTTTTGGGTTTGGGGGAACCAATTCTGCACTAATAGTTAAAAAATTTGATTAAAAACATGGAAAGGGAAAAAATTGTTGCTATTGTTAATGATTTTCTTGTCAACGAATTCGAGGTAGACGGAGACGAAATCAGTAACGATGCCAACCTTAAAAATACACTGGGCTTAGACAGCCTTGATTATATCGACATGGTAGTCGTGATCGAATCCAATTTCGGGGTGAAATTAGGAGAAGCAGATTTCAAAAAAATGGTAACATTTGATGATTTCTATACAACGATTGAACATAAGATTGCTGAAAAAAACGCTTAGTTATTGAGTAAATCTTTATTCTATACAATGGGCCAATGTAATAATATCACCGTGATCTGCCTGCAGACACTTTAAAGGTATTGTTACATTGGTTCTCTCTTATATTAAATTCTATCTATGAACAAGTGGAAAGGTAAATCTAAAGGAACAGTACTCGGATACAGAATATTCGTCTGGTGTATTAGAAATATCGGGATCAGAAGTTCATATGGGGTGCTGTATTTTGTGGCCGCCTATTATTCGCTGTTTCAGAAGAAAAGTAACCAATACATTCTTTATTATTTTCAGAAAAGACTGAATTACGGATACTGGAAATCCAAAGCTTCCATCTTTAAAAGCTATTTTACTTTCGGAAAAGTTCTGATTGATAAAACCGCTATTTCTGCCGGACTCAGAGAAAAATATACCTATGAATTTGATGGTATTGAAAACCTCAGAAATCTTTTAGCTGCTAAAAAAGGAGGAGTGCTCATCAGTGCGCATATTGGTAATTTTGAGATTGCTGAACATTTTTTTGCAGATATCGATTTCGACTGCCAGATCAATCTGGTCACTACAGATCAGGAAGTTACCGTCATTAAGGAATATCTGGAAAGTGTTGCCGTAAAAAAGAGTAACATCAAGTTCATCTATGTCAAAGAAGATATGTCTCATATCTTTGAGATCAATCAGGCTTTATCCAATAATGAGCTTATCTGCTTTACCGGAGACCGTTATTTCGAAGGATCCAAATATCTGGAGGCAGAACTGCTTGGGAAAAGTGCAAAATTTCCGGCTGGTCCGTTTTTGATTGCCTCAAGATTAGGTGTTCCGGTAGTATATGTTTATGTAATGAAAGAGGATAATCTTCATTACCATCTGTATGCAAGAGTGGCACAGAATATCAAAAACCGCGATTCACAAGGGCTTTTACATTCTTACGTCCGGAATCTTGAAACCATGGTTAAAAAATATCCGCTCCAATGGTTTAATTATTTTGATTTTTGGGACGATGTTGATTAATTTTTCTATTTTTATCCCATAAAAAACGAATAAAAACTAAAAACCATTAAGATATACCGAGATTTAAGAGAACCCATGAAATTTCTATGCTTACTTTACTCAAATAAGCTTTAAATATCTTAAATTCCCTGTTTCTTAATTATTTAAAACACATTCTCTTTTGAAGAAAGCATACGACATACTTGTAATCGGCAGTGGATTGGGAGGTCTTGTTTCAGCTCTTATTTTGGCGAAAGAAGGTCTTAAAGTATGCGTTCTGGAGAAGAATAACCAATATGGAGGAAATCTGCAGACCTTTTCAAGAGATAAACTTATCTTCGATACAGGAGTTCATTATCTGGGAGGTTTATCCAAAGGGCAGAACCTGAACCAGTTCTTTTCCTATCTGGAAATCATGAATGATCTTGAACTTCAGCTGATGGATGAAGACGGCTATGACAAAATCAGTTTTGGGGATGATGAAATAGAATATCCTCACGCTCAGGGCTATCAGAATTTTGTTGAGCAGTTATCCAAATATTTTCCCGAAGAAAAAGAAAACCTTGAAAACTACTGTGAAGAAATTCAATACGTATGCAGCCAGTTTCCAAGGTATCATGTGGTGGGAAAAGACAGTTACAACGAGGAAATACTGCACCTCAATACCAAAAGATTTATCGAATCCGTTACCCAGAACAAAAAGCTTCAGGCTGTTTTACTGGGTTCGAATTTTTTATATGCCGGAGACTCGGAGAATGTTCCCTTTTATGTGCATGCTTTGACGGTAAATTCTTATATCCAAAGTGCTCACAAATGCGTGAGAGGAGGAAGCCAGATCTCTAAACTTTTAATCAGAAAACTTCGGGAATATGGAGCTGAAGTACACAAGCATTCAGAAGTTTCAGAATTCATTTTTAATGAAAATAATACACTAACTTCTGTAAAAACAAAGACAGGAAAAGAATACGCCGCAAAACAGTTCATTTCAAATATTGAGATTCGTTCCACTATTAAACTTATTGGTGAAGAAAGACTTAAAAAATCTTTTCTGAACAGGGTGTTAAGCTGGAAGCCGGTTTCATCATGCTTTAGTATTTATATTGTTTTAAAACCTCATTACCTTCCGAATTTTAATTATAACAGATACCACTATTCATCAGAAGACCTGGTATGGAATGCCTTCCGGTACCGAAAAGAAATGTGGCCGGAGACTTACATGCTTTCGTCTACTCCTTCTAAGCATCATCCTGAATTTGCAGAAAGCCTTACCGCGATTTCTTATATGGATTTTGATGAGGTAAAAGAATGGGAGAATACGTTCAATACTGTTGCCGATGAACATGAGAGAGGAACAGCCTATGCAAGATTTAAGCTGGAAAAAACAGAAAAAATGCTTGATGCCCTGGAACATAAAATCCCTAACCTGAGGCATGCCATCAAAACAATATATACTTCTTCTCCCTTATCATACAGAGACTATATCGGGAATTTTGAAGGAAATATGTACGGATACATGAAAAGCTCGGAGAATCCTCTTAAAACAATGGTTTCTCCCCGTACCAAAATTGACAATCTTTTTCTGACGGGACAATCTGTGAATATGCATGGGATCTTAGGGGTTACGATCGGAGCCTTTAATACCTGTGCTGAGATGATTGGAAAAGAAACGATAGACATGCGGCTGACCCAAATGATTAATAAAAAATAAAGTGAAAAAAACTAAAATCATTTATACAGCCTTTCAAAGAACTTTTCTTTATCTCACGCTCTGTTTTTTCCTCGCATCCTGTGGAATATCAAAATCTGTCCGGCATATTCCTGAGGTAAAACAATATATTCTGGAGGTTCCAAAAATTACCAGAATCAACGACAGCACTTTCAGCTATAATCAGAATTACCTTACCAAAAATAAACAGCAGCTCTGGGAACTTTACATTCAGGGAAATCCTTTACAATTAGGATATAATAACGGAGCGTTGACACAAAGCCTGATGCAGAAACAGGAAAGCATTTTCTTTTCAAAAGTGGAAAGTTTTGTTCCTTCAAAATTCAAGCAGCGGCTGTTAAAAGGTTTTTTGAAATGGTACAACAGAAAAATGTATCTCAATGTAAGAGAAGACTATCAGGCAGAATTATATGGCTTGTCACAATATTCATCTGATCAGTATGACTTTATTGCTCCTAAATATTTAAGAAACCTTTACCTGCACGGAGCTCATGATATCGGACATGCTATGCAGGATCTTGCTATGGTAGGCTGTACATCTCTTGCTGTATGGAATGAAAATACTGAAGACGGAGACTTGTTGATTGGAAGAAATTTCGACTTTTATGTGGGAGACGATTTTGCTAAAAATAAATTAGTGGAATTTGTTCAGCCGGAAGAAGGAATTCCCTACATGTCAGTAAGCTGGCCGGGAATGATTGGTGTAGTGTCCGGAATGAATAAAGAAGGAATTACGGTGACCATTAACGCCGGAAAATCAAAAATCCCTCTGACTGCAAAAACGCCTATCTCCCTTGTTACAAGAGAGATTTTACAGTATGCAAAAAATATAGAAGAAGCTATTGCTATTGCTAAAAAAAGAAAAGTTTTCGTTTCAGAATCTATTCTTGTTGGCAGTGCAGCAGATAAAAATGCAGTCATTATTGAAGTTTCACCTAAAAATCTCGGAGTGTACAGAGTGCAGAATACCAGCCAGATTCTTTGCACCAATCATTTCCAGTCTGAAACTTACAAGGACGACAAAAGAAATCAGAAACAGATTGAAGAAAGCCACTCAGAATACCGTTATGAAAAACTTCAGGAGCTTTTGCAGGAAGAAAAAAAGATCACTCCCGAAAAGATGGCTTCTATTTTAAGAAATAAATCCGGCTTAAAAGATGAAAGTATCGGGTATGGAAATGAAAAAGCGCTTAATCAGCTGCTCGCTCACCATGCTGTTATATTTTCCCCTCAGAAAAAACTGGTTTGGGTTTCTTCCAATCCTTATCAGCTGGGAGAATTTGTTTGTTATGACCTGAACGAGGTTTTTTCCGGTAAGCCACTATCACAAAGTCTGCTGGCGAAAACAGATTTGAATATCGCAAGAGATCCATTTGCCGATTCTGAAGAATTTCAAAATTATGAACTGTCTAAAATATTGGGTAAAGAAATCAATAAGGCAGCGGAAAATAAAGATATATTGTTGACAGATGATTTCATACCTTATTATGAATCTATGAACCCAGATTTTTGGCTGGTCTATTATCAGTCAGGAAAGTATTATTTTAGAAAAAAAGAATATTCAAACGCAAAAATGGAGTTTGAGAAAGCTCTGACGAAAGAAATTACAACGATTCCCGACAGAAAAAATGTTGAAAAATCCCTGCAGAAAACTTTAAAGAAACTGAAATGATCCCCAAATATATAAAACTGCTTTTCTGCATTCCTTTCCTCATTATCATCTGCCATTCAGTATACCTGTGTACGGTTTACAGATCTATACCTGACATTATCCCGATTCACGGGTACGGAAATATGAAAGACAATGATGGAAGCAAAATATTTGTGGTGTTTCCTGTACTGATGAATCTGGCTGTTCTTCTTTTTATCTGGCTGATCATCAGAAGACCGGATAAAATAAAGTTTACTTTTGAAATCAACGAGGACGAAAAAGAAAAAACCTACCATATCACCCAGTTAGCTCTGGTAATTATTGCGATATTTGTTACCATCATGATGACACCGCTATCATTTTACGATGTGGTTTATAAATAATAGATTATGAAAAAACTCTTAACCTTATTCTTTACAGCATATGCTCTGTTATCATTTTCTCAGGACAGAAAAGAGATAGGAAATACTTTTATCAAAGCTTTATTGGTGGATAAGAATATAGAAAAAGCACATTCTTATTTCGATGCTTCCGTAGCAGGACAAATTCCGGTAGATCAGCTTAAAGCTGTTACGGAACAGCTACAGGGACAGATTGGAGGTTTGAAAAATATCCTTGAAGTAAATAATGAAGGAAACACCTATTATTACTATTCCGAATTTGAAAAAACAAAACTGGATGTTCAGCTTACTTTTGGAGAAAATAATAAACTACTGGGCTTCTTCCTGGTTCCTCATAAATCATTTGAAAAACCTGATGAGAAAACCACACTAAAAATTAAAAGTGATGGCATTGAACTGAACGGAACTCTGTTGATTCCTCCCTCCAACAATAAAAATAAACTGGTTATTTTCGTTCACGGTTCCGGAGCGCATGACAGAGACGAAACCATTGGAGAAAACAAACCGTTTAAAGACATTGCAGAATATCTTTTAGCCAACGGAATTGCTTCCTACCGATATGATAAAAGAACCTATTCCTATCCTGAGACATTTAATGAAAAATCTACTGTGGAAGAGGAAACCATCAATGATGCGGTAAATACTGCTCTTTATTTTAAAAAGAATGCTGATTACAAAGACTACCAGATTATTATTCTGGGACATAGCCAGGGAGCTTATATGATGCCAAAAATTGCAGAAAAAGTGCAGGTTTCAAAATATGTTTTTATGGCTGGGAATGCGAGACCATTACAGGATTTATTAGTAGAACAGTATAAGTATCTTCATGCTATAGATCCAACTAAAGTACCTGCTGAGGCGGTGCAGGAAGTAAAAACTAAGGTAGCCTTTCTAAATTCATCTAAATTTAATATAAGTTCACCATCATCAGAACTTCCTTTGGGACAATCTGCTGCTTATTGGAAATATATAAAAGATTACAATCAGCTTAATGAGGTTAAAAAAGTAAAAGCTCCCATGTTTTTTGCACAAGGGGGAAGAGATTATCAGGTGACAGAGAAAGACTTTAATCTTTGGAAAGAAACATTGAAAAATGATAAAACAGCGGTGTTTAAGTTTTATCCTGCATTAAGCCACTTGTTTATTGCCGGAAGCGGAAAACCATCTCCAAAAGATTATGAAACAAAAGGGAAGGTGGATGAACACTTTTTAAAAGACCTTGCAGATTTTATTCTGAAATAATTGCAATGAGATTATTGCTCTCATAAGCCTGGAACATTGTCCCGGGCTTTTTTAATTGTTTTCCGGACTTACTTTATTCAAAAACAGAAAAGAGGCTATCCCTGTAAGCGCAGAAAGTGTAGTGCTTAAGATAAAACTCCCGATAATATATTGCAGAAGATTGTTCTTAATCAGTTCAAAATTCAAATCCTGACTTAAAATATCACTGTCACCACTTACAAACGGTGCTCCCAGAAAAAGAGAAGCAGCAATGATAAAGGGAATAAAAGGCGGAAGACTTACATTGGATGCTACAAAGGCAAGTACTTTATTAAGTTTGAAAAGTACAGACAGACTGATAACCAGAAGGGTCTGAAATCCCCAGAAAGGAGATAAACCTATAAATACTCCCAAAGCTATGGAAAATGCTTTTGTACGGTTACTACCGTCACTTTCTAAGACATCTTCCTGAATGAATCTTTTAAAGCTTTTTTTTTTGAAATTATTCACAAAGTTTCTCGGAATAATATAAAGTAAGGTAATCGTCACGAGAATTGTATTCAGAATACTGATCCTTGTAAAATCTTTGAAAGGTCTGAAATGTGAAACCCGTTCCTTCGGATCGTATAACACTTTAATAGGAACATTTTTTACGGGAACATACCTCCACGCAGTTCTTACAATGATTTCAATTTCAAATTCAAACTTAGGCGTGAAATATTTCTTGGGAATTTTATGCAAAGGATAAAGCCTGTAGCCCGATTGGGTATCTTCCAGTCTGATGCCGGTTTCAAACCAGAACCAGAAATTGGAAAAACGGTTTCCGAAACTGCTTTTCTTAGGAATACCATCCTGAGACATATTTCTGTTCCCAATCAGAAGAACATCCTCTTTTTCCTGAAGAAGAGCCTCTACAAATACCGGAATATCATCCGGATAATGCTGTCCATCCGAATCAATCGTGATAGCGTAGTCATATCCTGAATTCTTTGCTGCCCTGAAACCTGTTTTAAGGCCATTTCCTTTCCCTTTGTTCTCCGGCAGGGAAATGACAGTAATCTGAGGATATTGAGTAAGAATCTGAGGGGTGGAATCTGTAGAACCATCATTAACCACAATAATACTTTCGGTGTACTCGAGAACACCGTCAATCACCCTTTTCAGAGTTTTTTCATTATTGTAGGTAGGTATTAAAACGCATATCTTCTTTTCAGAAATAGCATTCTGTACTTCAGCAAGGAACATTTTTTTATTTTAAAGTGGCTCTTTCCGTCTCTGTCATGGTTTTAGATTGCATTGCAAACCTTTTGATATAGCCTTTTAATGCTGTATTCTGTTTGCTGTAATTGTTCAACAGGAAAGCTTTATCATCCTTCAGACTTCCACGGTATCCTACAATCTTTGGAATATTTTCCTGAACGCTCATTCTGATCAGACGAAGTTCTGCATTATTAGGATTACTCTTGATTACGTTTTCAAGGCTTGTAGCTCCCGTTTTTACCAGAGATTTTCTGTTGCTTTTGGCAATTTTGGCTTCCATAATCTTCGCCGCTGCTTTATACCCAACCGTTACAGCGTCAGAACCGGATTGTTTTTCCGCAGTTTCAATAAAGCTAGCTGTATTGGTATTGGATTCGTTCGCTTTTGCATAGCTGTTTCTCAGCGTTTCAAGATCAGATTGAAAGAAAAAAACAAATGCTGCGATGAATGAAAAGATTAGTTTCATGATGCTTATTTTTTATAGCTTACAGACATTTTCAATGCAATAGTCTCGCCAAAAGAAGTTGTGTTTTTTACTTTGACATCTTCTTCATTTTCAGTAATATCAAGCTGAAGAACCAGATCAGGGGTTTCAAAAGGATTGATAATCGCCATGAATTTTACATTGGAAGCTGTTTTCAGGAATAATTTCGAACCTGTAAATTCTTCAGTGAGTTCTTTAATGATCTGCATCATACAAACACCGGGAGTTACGGGATTTCCAGGGAAATGTCCTTTGAAAATATCGTGGTCTTTATTAAGATGAATATGAGCAGTAAATTTTCCGTCTTCTGCCTTATCGTATGATGTTAAAGTATAAAAGTCTGTAAGAATGGTTTGCATGATCTTATTTTTTAAGATTAAAGTATAATCAATTTCTTTTCAAAAAAACAGGTATATCCATAGATTTGAGAGCAGAAATTATTCCGTTTCGGTTATTTGAAATAGTTTTATGTTGATCTTAAAATCCTTATGCTGCAGGTTCAAGCTGTCTGCGAAGATAGGTTTTTTTGCATCAAAAGTAAAATTGATTTTCTCCTTGTTGTTTTTCGTGTAAACAATCTCTTTCAGTAAGCCATTTTCTTTGCTGAAGAAAAGATAATAGCTCATGTTGCCAATTTTTGAAAGGTAGATTCTAGCATTCTCATTTTCAAAACTTTCATTGACCGGATATCTTCTTTTCAGAAGCTGACGGAAATCGTTTTTCAGGAAATTGATGACTATTTTTTTATCCAGATCAGGAAGTACATAATTCAGTTTGAAATCGTTCTCAGAAACTTCAAAATCAATAAGTTTGTTCCCAAAATCTGAAGTTAACGCAACACGGTGCGTTGTTTCATTCAGTTTTTTGATGATCAGAATTCCGCTCACATGGTTTTTATAGATATCCATCTGGCATTTGTAGACATAATCTTCACCGGAAGAAAAGTATAAATTTTCAACCGTTTTTTCAGAGGTTGAGGCAGGCTTTACATCAGTAAGCTTATAAGTTTTACAGGAAAGAGCCAGGATCAGAATCAGGCTATAAAGAAAACTCTGACGCAGGAATGGTAGCATTGATCTTGGTATTTTTGAAAACAATATTGGTAGTGTCTCCGGAAGCCTCAGTCATATTCACCTGTGAAACGGCCGACTGGTTCTTTGGGAAATACAGCTCAATCTGTTTGATATATTTCAACAGCTGGGATGTTTTAGGAATAAACTTCGCTATATTGTAATTCCCATTCTTAAAATACGTTACTGTGAACTCAGGATCATTGAACATTGTTCCGTTTGAGCTTCCTACAATCAGTTTATTGATTTTTTCAAATGTTTTGCTCTTCGCATCCACAGACGATTTTTTTCCCTGATCATTGATGAAGATTTTATTGCTTTTAAAAACAATGCTGTACTGATAAGGCTTAGTATATTTCCAGCTCAGCATATTGGGGGTCTGCAAAGACATTTTCCCATAAGTAACAATACTTTTATCCAGAAAATCCATTTTTTTGGTCTGGGTAAAATCACTCTGCAAAGTTTTAATCTCTTTCGTCTCAGAAGATACCTTCGATATAAATGCTTTAGCTTCAGCTCCTGACATGGCCGTGTTTTGGGCAAAAAAGAAACCGGAAACCAGTAAGAATGCTCCGAAAGCAATATTTTTAATCATTTCTATTTGAATTTATCACTGTATCCACAGTAAAGGTTGAATATTTTTTATCCTTCAAAAATACTAATAAATTGGTCAGCACACGATAAGTCTTTTCCGAAGTGTCGTGAAGGAGGATAATACTTCCTTTTTTCAGGCCTTTGGTCACTCTGCTGTATATTTTCTTTTCATTATCAGTAATGGTATCCAGAGAGCGGACATTCCATCCGATACTTATTTTATTTGTTTTTTTGATTGCCTTTGCAATATTAGGATTCGTCACGCCGAAAGGCGGCCTGTAAAGACTGGTCTTGATATTCCCCACATTCTTCATGATTTCATCACATCTTTCAATCTCCTCAATCATTTTTGAGGTTGATAAGAAACCTGTGGAACTGGAATGCGATAACGTATGGTTACCAATCGTATGACCTTCTGCAATCATCCTCTGAAAAGTTTCAGGATATTTTTCAATCTGTTTTCCGATACAGAAAAAAGTGGCTTTTATCTGATGTTCTTTAAGCAGATCTAAAAACTTTGGAGTAAATTCAGTAGGGCCGTCATCAAAAGTAAGCGCTGCTTCTTTAATTTTGGTTCGCCTATGAGTGATGCTGTTGACGAAATATCCCAGTTCAATATCAAATGAACCCCATACTACTACGGCAGAAAAAGCAAAAAAACAAAACAGATATACCCAGAAACTTCCGTGGAACGCATAAATAAAAGCGTTACAGAAAATATAAAACAGAATAAACGGATAATGCTTCACCTTATTTTCTTTGAATATGAGGGTTCAAATGTAACTAAAAGTTCAATAAAATCCTAAATGATCAAATCTTTAAAATTGCTTATCCAGAATGTGATACTCTGTTTTTTGCATGAAAGGATAGTAAGGCAATATTGCTATACGTTCTTTTGCGTCCAGCTCATCAATATTTCTGAAAATAAGAACTGCATCTTTTTTTGAAACGGAGATAAAGAAATTTTCCAGAACTCCTTCTTTCTTCCAGGTGTGGATAAATTCCATTTCTTTTTTCGGAAGCTCAGGGTTTGCTTTTATCTGTTGAATTCCCTCATCGGAGAGGGTAATTAAAACCAATATGTTATTCATTTTCTGTGCTATTAAAAAAGTTATTAATATTCATCATCAGATCCTGAGATGAGTGGCTGAAAATATTCATCTGCGTTAGGACATGTCCTTCTGCGCCATAAATTTTAAGCTGGGATTTTGGCTGGATCTTATATACCATTTCAAAAAATTGAATGGAGTCATCAAACAAAATTTCGTGAGTTCCCACCGCTATAAATACAGGAGGAAAGCTCTCAAAGTGAACTTTACTGGGGTCCGCTGGTCCCAAATCGTTGCCTGCATAGGCGTAGGCGAAGTTTTTTACCATCTCTTTATTTAAAATCTGATCCAAATGCTGACGGTTTTCTGAAGATGGATTATTGGTTTCAAGATTATACCATGGTGAAATAAGGGCAACTGCTTTTGGAGATTTTATTTCTCTGCGGCTGATTTCATACACTGATTTTATAATTAAGCCACCTCCTGCGCTGTCTCCGAATAAATAAAAATGATGATCAGGATATTGGTGAAATGCCCATTCATAAATATTTAATACATCGTTTAACCCATTCGGGAAGGGTTTTTCAGGAGCCAGAGAATACTCTATGAAAAGAACTGACCGGTTTAATTCTTTAGCAAAATGCGAAACCATTGCTTTATGAGACCGGATGGAGCCTACGGCATAGCCGCCTCCATGTATATAAATGATAAGCTCATTGGGATGAGGGTTTTCAGGCTGAAACCAATAGCATTTGATTCCGTTTATTATTTCTTCCGAAATGGCAATACTTTCTTCTGGAGGGTAAATAGTACCGACACTGTCATATAAAGCTCTGTTTTCTTCAATTAATTGATTATTAATGCTCATTGTGTAATTTATTTAATAATTAAACTTAAGCAAATTTAATTGAAGATTTATTCTAAAAATTGTATCAGATCACTTTTCTTTCTAAGTTTTAAGGGAGATATACCAAACATCTGATACATGTATTTATTCATTTGAGAAGAATCGTAAAATCCGCACTCGTGGGCAATTGAGGTTAATGAAATATCTTTTTTGGACAGAATAAGAAAGATAGCACTCCTGATTCTGGTCCATAGTAAAAACTTCATAATACTGCTTCCGGTCTGCTGCTTAAATAAAAAAGCAAGACGGGATGAAGAGAGTGAGACGGTCTTCGATATTTGATCAAGAGTTAATCTGGTAGACCGGTATTCATTATTGATGATAGCAATGGCACTGTTTACTCTATTGTCTGTGATCTGGACGTTTTCATCAGCATTCATTGATCTGATGAGGTCCCGGATGTTGATTTCGATTCCTGTGATCCCGAAAAAATTCATAAAGCTTTCCTCGGTGAAAAATATTTCAGTGTTTTTGCTTCCTAATTTTTCAGATATATTTTTTCCTGCAATGGAGTATGCTTCTACATTCATTACAATCAAATTACTATTTGTACAAATACAGGAATGAGAAACCTGAGGTCTTATGATAAAGCCAAAGATATTCTCACAGTATTGATCTCCAGATATGGTATGAAAAGGATTGTCCGAAGTATATACAATCTGATAGGCAGAATGTCTGTGTACATCAACATTTGATTTATGGGCTTTTAACGCTAATATTAAATTATTCATAAACTGGCTGTTGAAATAACTGCAATTTTTTAAATATAGATTTAAACCCTTTCCAGCAGAACCAGGCTGTGATCATTTCCTCCCAGATGATTATAAAGAAGAACATTATTCAGATTGTCTTTTTTCTGAGAATTGATCATCATAATTTCCGGGATCTGCTGTTCCTTAAGTATATGACAGGCTATAAACGTAGAAAACCCACTTGCCGTATTAAATTCTCCACTCAGATGTTTATAATACAGCTGTGCGGAATCCGGAAAGATATCCATTGCTTTTGTATAGTAGATATCTGAATCTGCATCTCCACTGAATCCTAAGATAACAGCATCAACATCACCAGTTGAAAGACTATTCTGAGCTAAGAAATTCCGGATAAAATCCTGTACTTCATTCAATTCAACCTTATTATTAATTTGGATATTCTTAAGCTTGGCGTAAGAGTTTTCAGTCTTATCTTTTCCTACAACAAAAAAACTGGCACCTTCACCCCAGATCACTCCATTAGTCGTAGAGTTTAAATAATCTGCAGGAAGATCAGTTTCTTTTTTGATGGTATTATTCAGAAGGTAAAGCTCCATTATTCTGTCCGTCTGTTCATCTGTAGAACCTGCCAGAACATTTTCTGCTTCTCCGTCATTGATCTGAAGCTGAGCGTCCAGTAATGAAAACTCAAGGGAAGAAGATGTATTTACATACGTGAAGTTATACGCATGACACTGTAATCCCAGAGCAATCTGTCCAGCTACCGTGTTATGGGTAGACTGGATAAAAAAGGTAGGCGTAAGGAACTCTTCATGGTTATCAATTACGTTTTTCAGGAATTTTTCAGAATCCTGCGAGCAGCCCATTCCGGTTCCTACGATAATGGCATCCGGCTGTTCAATTCCAGCTTCCTTCAGAGCGTAATGCGATGCTACAGAACTCATTTTTACCGTTTTAGACATTCTCCTGATCATCGCAGGCGGAATGAACTCTTTGTAAATAGGTTCTATGGCCTTAAGGATGTTTGAAGAATTTTCAGGATGAAGGTTCTGAAGAATATTTTCATTTAAAGTGTCCTGAACCGAGATACAGGACGCACTGTTGATGTATACTGCACTCATGATTTTGAGAAAATTAAGGTAGAACAGTTTCCTCCGAATCCAAATGAATTGGAAAGAACATGATGAATGTTTTTTTCTTTCAGTTCGGTAACAGGAGTAAGGTCAAACTCTTCCATTTTTGTTTTGAAATTCAGATTCGGGAAGATCACGCTGTTTTGCATGGCTAAAATTGAAAATACGGCTTCAATTCCTGCCGCAGCGGCCAGCGTATGGCCTGTAAATGCTTTTGTAGAACTAAATTCAGGAACCTGGTTTTCCCCGAAGATTCTGATCATGGCAATTCCTTCCGATAAATCGTTGTTGGGCGTTGCCGTTCCGTGAACGTTGATATAATCTATATTTTCTTTTTCCAATCCTGAGATTTTAAGGGCTTGCTGCATGGCTAAAAATGCACCCTGTCCGTTTTCTGAAGAGGCTGTCTGATGATGGGCATCATTGGCATTTCCATAGCCGGAAAGATAGGCCAGAACTTTTTTATTTTCTTTTTTGACTATTTCTTCAGACTCAAGTACTAAGAAAGCCGCAGCTTCCCCAAGATTCAGTCCTTTTCTGTTGTTGTCAAAAGGAGTGTTGTAAGAATCGGTAAGGATCATCAGGGTATTGAATCCGTTCAAAGTAAATTTTGAAAGAGAATCTGTCCCCCCCACAATAACGCGGTCCAAAACTCCGTTTTTAATCAGTTTAGCGCCCATCATAATGGCATTAGCAGCTGATGAACAGGCTGTACTGATGGTAGAAACCATTCCTTTTAATCCCAGGTAACCGGCAATCGCCAATGAAGAATTTCCGGCATCGTGTGCGTCAATATATTTTTGCTTTTCGGGAAAGTCTTCGTAAGAGTAGAAATATTTTTCGGTGATATCCATCCCCGCTACACTGGTAGAGGAGATCAGCCCTGTTCTGCAACTGTTAATATCTGATATTCCGGCACTTTCTACAGCTTCTTTTGCAGCAACCATTCCTAATAAAGACGTTCTTGTTATATTGTTGTCTTCATCAAGCTGAAGCTGCTGTACAAGGTCTTCATTGGATAATTTTATTTCACCCGTTTTAATGCTTCCGGCGTGGCGGGTCTCAAACATTTCAATATCTGAAATCCCGTGTTTTCCGGATTGTAATGAAATAAAATTTTCCTCCACATTGTTTCCGATGGAGGAAATGATGCCCATTCCTGTTATGGCAATTTTTTGACTCATGGTATTAAATAATATAACAATGCATCAAACTAACAATTTACCAATAATTGCTGCATTGCTACATTGTTAGATTGTTATATTAATTTATTTTGTTCTGTTGTCCTCGATGAATTTAGCCATCGTATCGATAGACTGGAAAATCTCTTTTCCTTTTTTAGGATCGGCTAATTTTATTCCATAGTCTTTATCAAGAAGAACGATCAATTCCAGAGCATCAATAGAATCTAATCCTAAACCTCCTCCGAATAACGGATCAGTATCTTTGATTTCTTCTACAGATACATCTTCAAGGTTAAGAACTTCAATAATTTTGTGCTTCAATTCTGTTTTTAAGTTTTCCATAAATAGTATTTTAATGTAACAATATATCAATGTACCAGTTTACCAATGGTTGTTATTGCCTTTAGCATTGTACATTGTTGAATTATAATGTGAGCAAATATACAAAAGCTTTATAATTTTCCTGATACAATTCCACCCAGCCGCACAATACTTTGTCAGCTTTTCCGGAGTGCAGAATCTGTTCAGAATAATCGTTTAAAAAATTTTCATCAAATTCGTCCAAAACGAAAAAAGCATTTTCAGTCTGCATTTTGTGCTTAATACTGATTTCGCCTACACAGATATTGGGTAAAGTGTAGACAAAAACTGCAGGACTCGGATAAAAGTTATCTTGGTCATTGATGCTTTCCTGATATTTGAAATCGGTATCCAGACTGGATGATCTGTTGGCAAAAACAATGGCTGTTCTGCTGTGATCTTCATCTTTCAAAATGGTTTCAGCGGAAAGAAAAGCCAGTTTACTCAAATTATCCATTTTATGAAATTTAGGATAGCTGAGATCTAAACTTTTATACGCTTCTTTGGCAAATTCCTGAAAAGTTTCGCTCTGGCTTTCAAAAATAAGATGTCCGTCAACAGTTATTTTTGAATGTTCTATGGTACAGGTGTTTGTTTTCTTCATTACATTCAAATTAACATTTTTCCAGCACAAGAGCCGCATTACAGCCACCAAAACCTGAAGCGGTCTTTAGAATATATTTAATTTCCGCAGTTTGGTTTTCTCTGATGATATTCAAGGGTTGGGTTATTCCCGTTTCTTCAAAATTCTTCGAAGGAAGCAGAGTACTATGAAGTGCACTTTCCATAGAAATAATACTTTCCAGAAGTCCGGATGCACCAAGGCAATGTCCATAATATCCTTTCATACTGTTGAGCGGAATATCCTGAAGATCCATTCTGTTGAAAGCGATGGCTTCCATTTCGTCGTTATATAAAGTTGCGGTTCCGTGGGCAGAAATAAAATCAATCTGTTTTGAAGAAACATTCGCTTCTGTCATAGCATTTTTTATACTGGCATACAATCCGTCACCCGTTCTTGAAGGGCCGGAAATATGATTGGCATCATTGACGGCAGAGTCTCCCAGAATTTTAAAACTAAATTTTTCGTTTTTTGAGATTTTTCCTTCGTCAGAATGACAACCAGTTACATAAACTGCTGCAGCGGCTTCACCGATATTGATTCCGTCCCTGTTTTTATCATAAGGTTTGCAATGTCCGGAGCCAATCGCCTGAAATGAATTGAATCCTGAAATAACAAATTCAGAAAGTTCATCACCTGCAATCACAAAGGCATCCTTATATTTTCCTGCCTGAATCATATTTTTGGCAACAGAAATCGCCATTACTCCTGAAACACAGGCGTTGGAAACGATGATAGGTTTTGTTTTAAATCCAAAAAAGTCAGCAATTTTTTCTGCTAATTTGGATAAATAAACGCCTTCCGGTAATTCAGACTGTTTTTTTAACAGGCTGATATTTCCTTTTGTGGTGGAAAGGATAAAAGCGGTGTCTTCTGATATAGAATGCTTCTCAACAAGAGGCAGTAAGCTTAAAAGAAGCATCTTCTCCAGTCTTGTGAAATTAATTGTATTCTGAGCAAAGAATGTGTTGAACTCTTCATTCAGTTTTTCAGAATCAATCATAGAAGCATAAAAAGCATCCTGATTGTCTATGATTTTATGTAAAGTAACTCCTGATTGTCCTTCTAGCAGAGCCTTCCAATTGGAATCAATTTTGAAGCCCAACGGCGTTACACAATTGTAGTCTGTAATGTAAATTTCCTTCCTCATGATAATCCCATTTTATCTTTCCATTTTTGAAAAAACTCCGGATTGTAAAGGCATAAGCTTCCGTTGCTATCAAGAAAAACCTGAATCGTTTCTCCACTGCATACCAATTGATCTTCCTGATTGAAAAGCTCATATCTGTAGATAAGCTTAGCAGAAACAGAGTTGATAAAAGTAGTTACAATTTTGAAGGTTTCTCCATATTTTAAAGGAAGAAAATGCTCGCAGGTACTTTTTACGATAGGCGTTACAAATCCTGCATTCTGAATATCAAGATAGGTAAGACCGTGCAGACGCCCGAAAGCTTCTCTTCCGTCTTCAAAATATACGATATAATGCCCATGCCAGACAATTCCCAGCGGATCTGTCTCGTTGAATCGTACTCTTACTTCTTCAGTACAGGTTAATATGTTTTCTTTAGACTGCATTTTGTTTTTTTTCGTAAAAAATGGAAATGGCTACGGTGGCAATATAGAATAAGAAGAGGAAAACCAGTTCTTTAGCAATTCCGCCAATTCCGCTGTTTCTTAAAATAATATCATAATAGGCGTTCAGTCCCCAGTTCATAGGAGAGAATTTGGCTACGGTCTGCATAAATTCCGGCATTAAAAATACAGGAACCCAGATTCCGCCAATAGCCGCCAAAACCACTACAGACGTTGCTCCAAATGGGGCGGACTGCTCCTGTGTATCGGCTATAGTTCCTAATAAAACTCCAAATCCGATGGCAGCCAACCCTGCAAACAGCGTTACTATTACAAGCTGGAACATTTTTCCGGATACATCAAAAGCCGGAAGATCCATATAAGGGAAAAGGTAAATACCTACAGCAACCATCAATAAAAACTGAATGATACAGATGATCAGATACGTAAATGTTTTTCCTAAAATATGGACAAAATAGGGGGTAGGGCTTATTCTTGCTCTTACACTGGTTCCCTGACTTTTTTCTTTTACCAGATTGATGGATAAAGGAACTACAATAAAAAAGATAGCAAAAAGGGTCCAAGCAGGAACGTTATGCTGAACAGAATTCGGCATAACGTCCATTTCTCCTTTCTTGGGAGTGATTTCTTTAAAGCTGATCAGGTTTTTATTTTCATCAAGATTTTCGGTAGTTCCCAGCTGCTCCTGGAATGCTTTGTAAATCTTTTTATTTTCAATTTCAAAAACCATTTTATTCACAGAATTCATCACAGAGTTCTTGAATCCGGCATTGGTAGCAGGGTCAAAGTACAAATGAATTTCTTTGGCTTTGGGAGCTGCTGTTTTTACTTTTGCAGAATTTCCTTCCAGTCCGAAAGAACTTACAATGGTCTGAACTTTGGAATCAATATTGGAATTTAAATCTTTCGTTAAATTTTCCGGAATGACAATCGCCATCTGATAGTCTCCGGAAAAGACGGCATCCTGAGCAGATTTTTCATTGAAATTGGTTAGCAGCTGGAATGTTTTGCTGTTTTCCAGTTCCGCTTTTATATTTTTTGAAACTTCAGATTTGTCCTGATCAATAAAAATGATCGGAATCTTTGAGCCTTCAAGGTTTTTAAAGGTAGAATCCTGAATAAGGGTAATGGTTACAATCAAAAGCAAAGGCATCACAAATATGATGACAATTCCCCCGATATCTCTTTTCAGCAGAAGGATTTCCTTAATAAAACTTCTCCACAGTTTATACAACAACATCTCTTAATTCTTTTCCGGTTAATGAAATGAAAACGTCTTCCAGGTTTTCGGCATTGGCAATTTGTGAAACCAGTTCTTCAGGAGTTCCTACAGCATGAATCTTTCCATGATCGATAATGGCGATTTTTGTACAGAATTCTTCCGCTTCAGAAAGGTGGTGGGAAGTATAAATAATGCACGTTCCCTGTTTATTTAAATCCAAAAGATAGTCGATAATTGCTTTTTTAGACTGAACATCCACACCTACAGTCGGTTCATCCAGAAAGAGAACTTTAGGATTGTGAAGGGTACCGGCGATGAGGTTACAACGGCGTTTCATTCCTCCTGAAAACTGCCCTACCTGCTTGTTGGCAAATTTTGAAAGTCCCATAATTTCGAGAGAATCATCAATTGCTTTTTTGAGCTGGTTGTGTTTTAAACCATACAGGCTTCCAAAAAACATCAGGTTTTCTTTAGCCGTAAGCGTAGGGTATAAAGCATATTCCTGAGGAACAATACCGATAATCTGTCTGATTTTAAAGCCGTCTTTCTGTGGTGATAATCCATTGATGGTAAATTGCCCTGAAGTAGGTTTTATCAGTCCCGAAAGCATAGAGATCAGTGTTGTTTTGCCGGCTCCGTTGGGACCCAGAATTCCATAGATTTCATTTTTACTGATGCTCAAAGAAATATCATTTACAGAAAACTCATCAGAATTTTTGTATTTCTTGTATAAGTTTTTGATCTCAATCATATTTTCTGCCATATCAGATCGCTTTTCTCAGTTTTTTATAGAAAGCTTCTTCCAGATCTGCAATGTGCAGCATCGTTTTAGAAAGTTCGTTATAGATATTGCTTTTTGAGTTTCTGTTTTTGTAAACACGGGCAATATCCACTGCAAAGTCTCTCCAAAGATCACCAATAGAAGTAATTTCTTTTGACAATTCCTTCAGCTCATCATTTTTAAGAATAACGGCTGCTTCCTGCAGAAATGCACCATAAATAAATCTGAAGCCTCCGCCTCCGGTTCCAATCTCTTCCTGCATTCTGATCAACTGCCCCAAATAATGGTTGGTTACCTTTGTTCCTTTCTTTTCTGCCCATTTCGGGATGCTTTTGGCTACCCATCTCATGGCTTTTACTCCAATAAGAGGTACAGGTGCCAGCATATTTTTACAGGTATCTTTAATTCCTTTTTTGATGGCTTCTTCAAGATTTACATTTTCCGGAACATAAACAGGGTAGTACATATGTCCTTTCGGAGGAAGTGCTCCTTTTGCATATCTTACTTTTTCCAGTTCAGCTTCGGAAAGGGAGGTTGTATAATCCATTACCGGATCACTGATCAGGAATTTTCCGTCTTCTTTTCCATACACCACAAGGTTGTGGGCATTGAAGTGGAATTTATATTCTTCAGGAAAATAGGTAAGGTTGAAAACGCCCACCTGAAGTCCTGTCGGAATATTTTGTTCCAGATTTCTTTCAAGAGCTTTTTGAGCATCTTTAGGATTGGAGAATTTTTCTCTTTTGATTTTAATTCCTAATCTTTTGGCTGCTTTACTGAAAATAGCACCCGGCATCGGACGATAGCTGAAGCCCGGAGCAAAATTCACCTTTAAAAAAGGAAGATAGACAAAAAACAATCCTGAACCGATCCCGAAGATCATAGGTTCGCTCAGTTTCAGGCCTTTATTAAGCAGTAGATTAGAAGCAACACCGTTTTCGCAATGCGCAGTCTGATGGTGTTCAAAGTTTAATTTCATTTGCAGATTGTATCTTTTCATTGGTCAAATGGAACGGGCAGTATTTCTGGCCCATTTCATTTATTTTCCGTTGAAGTTTTTTAATTCATCCACTGAAATACCGAATGCATCGGCATATTTTTTCAGTGCATTTTCGCTTAGTGTTTTAAATACTTTGGGTTTAAAATGTCTTTTTACCCTCCATTGCCACATTCCTACGTAAGAAGCAAGGACTCCCAGATCCATTTTGTTCAGTTCCATAAAATAGACAATAGGACTTGCTATATTATGGGCTACATTTTGTTTTGCTTCCTCAATTCTTTCATAGATAAGCTCCATAGATTCATCCAGTGCAGCTTTCTTGGCATCCCAGCCAGTACTGTTTGCTGTGGTGTAATTGTCGTTCTCATCCGTCACATACAGAACTTCTGTCATGTTGGCAGACTTCAGGTTACTTTCGTCTTGAGGCAGGTCTTGTTTTTTCATCTAAATAATGTTCATTTTTTTAGATTACAGATGGGAAATAGTCACCTGTTTTTTGATTCTTTTAATCAGGTGGCTAAAATAGTGAAAATACATTATATGGTTATCGTAATTACGAAAATCAGGTATTATTACCTTTCAAAATATAACTATTCATTAATTTAATATTTGAAATGTATAAAGTTATGTTAAATTATAAATATTGTTAAAAAAGCTGATGATTAATTGTATTGTGTTTGATCTTTGGTTAATTTATTTATATTTGTTTGTCTCAATAATTAAAAAACTAATACAACAAAAACCATGAAAAATTTAAGACAACTTACAAAAAATCAATTGAAAACTGTAAAAGGAGGTTTAACTGCTTATATTTCGTGTGCTAACGGTACGAATGGCCAGATACGCAATGTAGGGGTTAATACTGATATTGCAAGTTCTGCTGAGCAGATTTGCGGAGGTAATGATTATGAAGTTATTATCTAAAAATACTAAAGCTTCAATTAAGAAATATGCTGTTTAGATCCTAAGCAGCATATTTTTTTTGTGTTTCTCCCTGACCATCAGAGTTTCACGGGTTTCTCCAATGTTTCACGTGAAATAATTCATCTTATGATGAGGTTTTGTAAGTGTAATTTATTGGTTATCAATTGCCTTTCGAAAATATGACAAGAGGGAAAATGAAGGAAAAATGTATATTTCTGTTGTAAAGCTGTTGTAATCAATTCAATAGGAGTGGGCTTTAGCCTACTTACAAAAAATGAAAAAACTCAACTTGTTTTAGGAGCCAAAACTTATTTTAAACACCCATGGGACAAATGAGTTGCACAAATTTTCACAAATCCATTTAAGATTAATATTTAGAACAAAAAAAGCTGTACGTTTTGCACAGCTTTCCTATATTTCTGTTCAATTGATCTTTAGGATTTTACTTCCTGAATAAACAGGTTGATTTCTGCTCTGATTAATAATTCATCATTATTAAAAGTTTCACAGAAAATGTGGCAAATATTCTCAAACTGTGAAATCAGAGAGGCTTTGGAGATGATTTTATCATTCACTTTTGGAAGTCCAAATATCTCAATCTTCTTGATGTTGGTAATGAACCCTATTACTTTTGTATCTGCTTCGGGATTTTCGAAGAAGCTTTGTCCAAGAATAGATGAACAGGTTTGTGCCAGGTTTTCAATCAGTCCGGCTTCTGCCAGTTCATTATTGTGAACAAAGATATTATCTTCTTTTATTTCAAAGGAAGTTACTACTTTTTCTTTGGTCAGCTCCAGAATATAGTCTGCCATCAGCATCGGTTCACGATGTGGTAAAAAGTTATGTATATTGATGATATTCTCTTCCTTTATTTCCATTTCCAGTTTATTTTACAGCGGTTTTCATTTGAGATTTTGCAATTACTTCACCGTTTAATTTTGTAACGATATCCACAAGGGTTACTCCCATTACTTCATTGAGGATTGTCACTTCAGATTTCAGCTGATCTCCTACTTTAGGCAGTGTTTCCGCTTCAAAAGTTTTAATGGCCCCGATATATCCTGTAGGTGCCTCTTTTCCCAGCAGATAATATTTATATCCTGTATGCAGTGCAACACTCTGTGCCTGATGTTCAATAAGCCCTGATGCCTGAAAGAATCCGTCCTGTATAAAAAGGTTGTCTTCTTTTATCTCAAAACCGGACAGAAGATGGTTTTCAGAATATTCTGATAACTCATGTACCATTACAAAAGGAAAACGCTGCGGAATAAGGCTTTCTACAAAATCTTTATCGGATGTCGGCAGTTTGTTTTCCATTAGCAAACCGTTAATAAGGCACAAGAATACGCGAATCTTCCACTTTCAGGAACGCAAAGAAGTACTTTTTCTCCTTTTTTCAAAGTTCCGGAATTCATTAATTCTTCAAGAGCAATAAATATTGATCCGGCTCCGATGTTTCCAACCTCAGAAAGGTTATAGAACCATTTCTCTGCAGGGAAATCCATTCCTTTTTTAGCAAACTCTTCTTTCAGTCCGTCTTTAAAGTAGCCTGAGGAAATGTGAGCTAATACGTGGTCAATTTTTTCGGGATCCAAATTGTGCTTGTCAAAAGATGATCTTAAACTTTCTGCTCCTTTTACCAGAATGTATTTGTCAAGAATTTTAGTGTCTTGTTTGATCGCGAAAATAGATTGTTTTAACCATTCATCAGAAGGATAATCTGCCCAGGATTTCAGGCTTCCGTCTTCCAGCTTATCGCATCCTGCATACATACATGCTTCAATTTCGTGAGCATAAGAATAGAAATCAATGAATTCTACTCTTAAAGAAGTACTGTTTTCTCTTGGTTTATTTTCTAATAAGAAAGCTCCTGCTCCATCAGAAAGCATCCATCTCAGGAATTCTCTTTTGAAAGCAATAATAGGTCTTTCCTCCAGTAATTTTAAATTTTCAGCTTCATGGTTGAACTTGTCAGCAGTCATCCACGCAGACATTCTTTCTGAGCCTGCGCATACTGCATTTTCCTGTACACCGGCTTTTACGGAAAGGAATCCATAGTTCAGGGCATTCATCCCTGAGTTGCAAAGACCTGTTGAAGTATTAATTTCAATAGATTTTCCGATGTTCAGTTCACCGTGTACCATAGAAGCGTGGGAAGGCTGGATCTGGTCCGGTGAAGTAGTTCCTACAGATAATAATTTCATATCTTCCTTTTTGAAATTTTCATCAAAAAGGCCTTCGATTGCTTTTGCAGTAAGCTGCGCATTAGAGTGTGTAGGGTTTCCTTCTTTATCTAAAGCGTAGTATCTTGTGGTAATTTTATTATTTCTCAGGATAAGTGATTTTGCTTTAGATGGCGCATCATTGATAAGCCCAAGATAAGTCTCCATTTCATCATTCGCTACCGGCTCATTGGGTAAGTATTTTGATGCTTTTGTTATAAATACGTCGTACATTCTATTTTAAATTAATTCCTTGTAAATATCTTTTTTGTTTTTGTCTTTTAAACCAAAATATAGGGGTTGTAAGCAGGTGTAAAACCAAAACGACAGGTGAAATAATCCATATCGCTGCCATCAAATATACCTTAAAGAATTTTATCAGCAATGGGCGTTTCTCTTTTTTCTTGATAATGAGATTAGACCACACTGTAAAAATTTTGTTTCCTACCTTCTCTACACGTACCAAAAAAGGGCGTATTTCAATGGCTCCGTTTTTCACAAGATCAGGCTGAAGATTATTAAGGTCGTTATTCTTAAAATGTCTTTCAATAATCTCGCCATACTTTACAGAACCTGTGATTTCTTCATCGGAAACTCCTGCAGCAGGAAGCATTCCTGATTTTTCTTTCTGACCTGTGGTGAGCCATCGGAGAATGGTTAATACACTGGTATAATTGTCGTGTCTGTCTACCAAAGCAATATTTCCTACCAGCTTAGCCTGTAAATCTCTTAAGTAAACCTTTAATTTTTCCTGGGAAAGCATCCACATATTTCTGGTTCCTGAGATGGTGACTACCGGAGTATCTTTAAGAATGCGGCTTGCATATTCGCTTTTTAAGAAAGAAATAATAGGAATGGATGGTGTGAGATACCATACCTGATAACCAAACAGGATAAGGTCATACTTTTTGTTCAGAATTTTTTCCGAAGGAGGCAGGATTTCTTTTGGAATCTGTAAATAAGATTCAGGAAAAGTGTTGAAAAAGACATCGCCTGGCCAGGGAAAAGGAAAATCTTCCTTGAGCTGAATGTTGTAATACGTAATATCATAAGCCTCTTTTTTAGCTTCAAAAGGTTTGGCTATATTTTTCACGATATCTTCGAGTTGCCCGGTTTGTGAATAATATATGACAAGTATGTTTTTCTTCATTAGTTTTCTTTAGCGTTTACAAAAATATGTTTTTCATATTTATTATTTAGTTTTAAACACTTTTAATGATTCAGAACTAAATTTTAGTGCATAATTATCATTTACAAATGAAGTGTTTTTTGTATTTACAAAAATGATCGTCTCTGGCAGATTCTGATTTTCATTCAGGGTAAAGTGTTTATCCGAAATCAAAAGAACATCAATCTTTTTGGTCACCTTAGAAACATCTTTTATATACTGTATCTTTCTTCTTTTTACCAGATAGCTGTGCGAAGCTATTGCTCTTTTTTCATCACTTTTTATCAGAGAAAAAATTTTTCGGCTGGCCTGATATAAAGTTAACAGAGCATCTTTTTGTCCAAAATCATCAGCCATATGAAGGATATTGGCTTCATTGGAAATATGTTTGTTCAGCTCGAAATATACGGATTTGTTGGCATTAAAGTCTTCTTTTACTTCTTTTACCACTTCGCTGTCTTTATACAGATAGCTCAGGAATAATTTCTTTTTAAAATAATTTTCATCCTCAATCTCTTCACGCAGTTTGGTAAATTCTTTTCTGAAATAGGCGTTGATCTTCTTTGTTCTCTCAGAATAATTTTGTCCAAAACTCATGTCGTCTTTGCTGACTCTGTTGCCTACTTTTACGGTAATACTTCCGTCATAGATAATGAAATCTCCTTTCGGCAGCACCTCAGAATTTCCGTGGATGTAGAGCGGAAGAATATCCAGCCCGAACTGCTCGGCAAGATAAAATGCTCCCTTATGGAATCTTTTCACATCATTGGTGTAGGAACGTTCTGCTTCCGGGAAAACAACCAGAGAATATCCCTGTTCTACTTTTTCTTTCAGTTTGTCCATTCCATTTTCGATTCCCTGCGAAACAGGGTAAAAGCCCAGCGCTCTTACCAGTTTCCCAAAAACAGGAGACTGATACACCCAGTCATTCACCAGGTAAATGATTTTATGAGTCGCCATTGCAATAGCTAACGTATCCAGAAAGGAGGTATGATTGGCAATGATGACAGCGGGTTTACTGAAATCCTCAGCTGTATTTTTAATGACCTTCTTCTTTACAAATGGATTAGAATAAAGGACAGAAGTTAAAAATCTGGCTAAAATAAGCTTGATAATATTCAATGTCGGTCCTTTGGAGTTCTTAACAAAGAAGCTGCCAAATGCTGAAAATATGATTCCCCCAAGTCCGTAATATAAAAATGATAAGACTGAATTTAGGAACAATCTCAAAGTAATTGGAGAAAGACCTTTTTTGGCCCGGTTGGTAATGAATAATCTGAACCAGAAAGGATATAGGGTAGAAGTAATGATAATAACGGAGAACATTCCTATGAGAGCAACTAATGCTAAAGAATGCAGTGCCGGATGTTTGGCAAAAATCAGGGAACCAATTGAAAGGATGGTTGTGAAAACAGCCAGAATAATAGAAGTTCTATACGTAGGTAATTCATTTTTTCCTGTAGTATGTTCTTTTTGCATAGCTTGGGTAAGGAAAATACTGAAGTCGTCTCCCACTCCAAATACCAGTGTACACACTACGGTGCTGAAAATATTTAATTCTAATCCTAAGAAATAAAGAATTCCGGCCGTTACAACTCCTGTTAGAACAATCGGGAACATGGTAAGAACCGTTAATTCAAAATTTCTGAAGAAAACGATGATGGTTAAAATGATCGCAAGAAGAGAATAATTGATCAGGGTATTGAAATCCCTTTTCAGCAGGCCAAGAAAATTTTCGTTCATCTGCTGGCGGTCAATGGCTATGGCATCATGCTTCTTTTCAATGTCTTTAATGAAAGTGTCTCGTTTTTTTTCGTCTACTTTTACCACATTGGAAACCGTATAGAAACCATTTTCGTTGCTTATGAATTCTGAGATCTGAAGCGCTTTCACTTGTTGATAATCTTTCAGACTTAATGCGGTGTAGCTCTTATGCAAAGTTTCATTGAAATTATCAAAAGCAGAACTGTTGAAACCCAATTTATTTCCATTGCTCACCAGTTCGGAAATGGTCTGCTTTTTCTTCTGATCATTCCAGAAACGGTTCCATTTCTCAATCTTTTTTTGCTGGTCTTTTTCTGAAAGAACAATGCTTCCGATAGAATTATAGCTTAAAATCTTACCTTCTTTCTTCTCTTTTTCAAGGAAGCCGCTCAATTCAGAATTTCTGGTTAATGCTTCTTCTGCTGAGTTTCCATAAGAAATAGTATAAATAGATTTGGAAGTAATATCAGAAAGTTTCTGAAGTTTTGCTTCGCTGATTTTTAACTCTTTTGGGATATAATTCAGGTCACCAATATCTTCATTAAAACCTACATGCCTGAAACCGAAAAGGCAGGCAAGAATAATAATAGAGCATCCTATAATCAGAGGCTTGTTTTTCTCATAGGGATAAGACCCGATCCTGTCAATAAAGTTTGTATTGAGATGTTCTCCTTTTTCTTTTGGCTTGTAAAGCTGGGGAACGATAATTAATGCTGTGATTGAAGAAAGAATCACTGTAATGGCAGCAAACATACCTAAGTCCTTCAATGCTTCCGAGCGAACAAAGATCAGGCATAGGAATGAAACAGCTGTAGTTGCACTACTCAATATAATGGGCTGGGTGATCTCTTTGTAAAGCTCTTCAATATTATTGTTGTGCTTATAATGGGTAAGGATATGCAGGGCATAATCAATGGTAATTCCAATCAGAATGGCTCCCACACTTAATGAAATTGCCGAAATCTTATCTTTAATAAAATAAAGGACTAAGAGAGCAAGCAGTACTGAAAATACGGTAGGGAGAAATACGATGATTGGAGTGAAAATATTTCTGAAATAATAGATCAGAAGGATTAAAAGGACCGTCATGGAAATGACTACCGTGTTCTGAATGTCTTTTTTGATCTGCTTCGCATTGGCCACTGCAATCACCGGAGAACCGAAATAGCTGATCTCTGTTTTTCCTTTGAATTGTTTGTTGATTCCGTCTTTGATGGAATTAAGCTGATCTATAAAGGCTTCATTAGCCTTCGTATCATTACTTTTGTTTTTAGGATCAATGAAAAGCAGGAGGTTCTTGCCATCTTTCGTTACAATATAGCTGTCTTCAAGTTTGAAATCTTTGCTGATGTTTAGAGCATTTAATTTTTTGATTCCCAGAAAAGTCAGTCCCAGAGGGTCTTTTTTAATAAATTCTTTGGTAACAAGACTTGTAGGAGAAACCAATGATATATAATTATCCTCTACCTGTCTGGCAATGCTGTCCTTCTGAAGTTTCTTGTCAATTTCATTATAATCACTATCATTAAGGAATAAAGGTAAATTCCGATTAACAAAATCAAAGGTTTCGGAGATTTCGTTATCATTCACTTTGCCCTGAACAGAACCGATGTATTTTTGTAAGGGATCTGTTTTTTTCAGGAAAGTATCTGCCGTTTCAGAAAGCTGGAAGCTGTCTTCACTGGATTTGTTTTCAATAATAACAATAATCTTATCCGAAAAATTAAGCTGTTTCAAAACCTTTGCAGTGAGATCTGACTTTTCATTTTTAGGAATAATCTGATTGATGTCTTCCTCAAAATTGATCTTTGACGCAAAGAAAATGCATAAAACGGCAATTCCAAGAGCTGTCAGTACAGATAGAATTTTATTTTTGGAAATCAGATAATATAAAAATATAAAAAAGCGATGCATTGCATTTAAATCAAGTCTGCAAATTTAATTTTTTAAGCATTAGTTCAAAATACTTAGTGATAAGTTTTAACTGAAAATCAATAAAATATTCTAGGAAGAATGAAAAAATATTCTACTTTTGCAAAAGTTCCCTTTTGAAAAATGTATTTTAAACCACCATTATTATTAAAAAATAAGAATCTGTTTTAGATATGTTGAAAAGAAATGATGAAAAAATAAACGGATTTCTATTTGTAATAGTACTTCCGATTCTGTTGTTTGCCATGTCTTATTACGGATTTGAATCTTCCTACACAAGACTGAAAACATCAGAGACAACCCCTGATTTTTTATTCTCCTCGGTATATGCTTACAGAGTGATTCCTAATTATCTGAGTGTACAGATGACAGATTTGATGTACAATCTGATCAACGGCCCACTTTCTTTCTTCAAAGATTTCTTATCAAAAAACGGAACCCCTTTTTATCATGGGCTTTTCCTGATGAACAGTGTGTTCTTT
This sequence comes from Chryseobacterium sp. RU33C, assembly GCF_900156015.1. Taxonomy (NCBI): domain Bacteria; kingdom Pseudomonadati; phylum Bacteroidota; class Flavobacteriia; order Flavobacteriales; family Weeksellaceae; genus Chryseobacterium; species Chryseobacterium sp. RU33C. The sequence continues at coordinate 215,273 of NZ_FTMT01000005.1, forward strand.
ATTTTGTGTTCTTTGACTTTGAATGCTATCTTACGGATGAAATCAACAGGGCTTTTGCTGAACCTTAATGCAAGGAGAATTATTCATCTTCTATCTGTGTTTTTTATTGTGATAACACAGTATGCACCTACAAACTGTGATACCATTGCACTCTTCTGTTATCTGGCGGGCGTGTTTTTGACTCTTAAATATGTAGACACAAGAAAAAAAGTTTTCTATTTTATTCTCATTGGTCTTATCGGAATCTCTACTTTGGTAAGAGAAACAGCCTGCCTGAATATTGCTTTTTTTGCTGCAGTTTTTTTCAATATAGATGAGTTGAAAAAAGGAAATTATCAGGTTGTCTGGAAGATTATACCACTGGTTGTTGCTTTTCTGATTCCTTATCTGGGGTTGAGAGCCCTGCTTGTTCAGGATGAAACTACTTTTGTGGAAGGGTTTTATATTAACAGAAATTTTTCCAGTCCTTTTAACCTTGCAGGATTAGCCTTTGCATTAATAGTGATTTATTTTATATATGGTCTTTGTACTGAAGAAGAAAACAGAAGTGTTTTTGGAAAGTATTTTTTCTTTTCCATTCCTTATCTTCTTATGATTACTTTAGTAGGGCTTTTCTGGGAAGTAAGGCTTTTCCTGCCACTAATTCTGACCGGGATAATTACAGCATATCATCAGTTTAAAAAAACATCAGAGATTTAGCATGAGTTTACTACATCCATATTATATAATTGCAATCGTCTATATGCTGTTCTTCAGTGTTCAGGAAGTGTATGGCAGGAAGGTTGATAAAAAGTGGTTCTGGTTTCTTGCTGTTTATTTTATTATTATTGTCGGTCTTAGAGACAGTGTAGGCCCGGATTACGGAAGTTACAAAGGAATTTATATTTACTCTGACACCAAAAGTTATTACAGTATCTTTATGAAGATGCTCCATATGGAAGGAACAGAAACTTTGGATGTGGAATGGTTATATACTTTGATTAATAAAGTACTTCTCAACTTTTTTGATGCACCTTTTTATATGTTAACACTGGTTATTGCTATTTTTGCGATGATCTTTAAAGTAGAATATACAGAAGATAATACTTTTTATCCCTTTACTTTTACCCTTTTCATGTTTATTCCCAACTTCTTTATCGGGGAAAGTGGGCAGATCAGACAAAACCTGGGTACCTTTATCGTTTATTTTGCAATACGGTATATTAAAGAACGAAAACTCTGGCATTATCTGTTTTTTATTTTTATAGGATCGGGTATACATAGTGTTTGTTATTTATTTCTGCCGATGTACTGGCTGGCTCGCGTTCCGTTAAATAGAACAGTGATGTTGATTATGATTGTAGGTTCTGTCTTTTTATCTCCATTTGAAATATACAGAAGCTTTGGTGGTTTATTAGATGGTATGGCCTCTAACAGTACGCTTGTAGAAGGATTCAACGGGTATATGGATGAAACGGTACAACGACTTAACGGAGGAATTGGAATCCCGGAGGTCATGATGGCTATCCTTACTTTCTTCCTTTTTGTTTTTGATACCAAGATGAAAGAGCTGTATCCCTACTATGAATACCATAGGAACTATGCCGTAGTTGGTATTTGTCTTTATTTTATTTTCAGAAATAACCCCATCTTCTCATCCAGACTTGCAGGAGCATTTATTGGGTTTTCGTATATTATTATTCCGAATGCAATGTATGTTGTTTCCGGAAGGGTTAAAAATATGATATATGCATTTATTATTGCACTTGTTGTCTTTAATTTTGTTATCTTCTCTATATTTAATAATATTATAGGCGGACGATTTTCTATTGACCTTTATCAAAATCATATTCTTCCATAGAATTTTGTAGATTAAAATATAAAGACAGCTTAAGGCTGTCTTTTTTGTTTAAAGACTTCTTGTTATTTACTTTGTTTACTGGGTTTGTTTTGTATTATTAATAACATAATTTAAATATGATGTTTTTATTTATATAATAAATCACTTTTTATTGGATCAGGCTTAAAAATTGCATTCATTAAAGACACTAAAACCCTAAGGTATGAAAAGGTTAGCTGGAAAATTAGCGGCAGTCATCTGCCTGATATTATTTGGAATCAGTTCCAAAGGTAATATCAAAGAAGATCTTCACTCAGTAAGACATATAAGAACAATATGGCTTACTGGGAATAAGGACTCATTGAATAAGCCACTGTATGAACTAATCCCATTATTTCTTCCGGATTGGAAAAAAGCACCTAACAGTTATATCTTTGATCCCAGTCAGAACAATGAAGGATTATTGATTCCTGTAAAAAAAGCCTACGCTATGTGGGAAGGAGGCGGATATCTTAACGGGACCGGTATTCCGGCTGGGACGGTAACTGCAGATGTTTTGTGGGAAGATGTTCATGGACTTATAAAATCCGGGGTAAATTACACTCTTGAAATAACAGGAGCGGGGCAGGATGCCAAGATAAAAGTGCCTGTCAATAAGGCAAAAAAAGGAAATGCGGTGGTAGCTCTCAAGGTAAACGGAGAGATTTACTGGAGCTGGCATATCTGGGTAACGGATGATCCTACCAATGGAGTTACCTATAGAAGTTTCAATAATATTAAAAGAATGAAGTCGGATGGCACAACAGAAGTTATCCCGGACTCCGACTGGAAATGGATGGATCGAAATCTGGGTGCCGTCACAAGTTCTATCACATCATCAGACTGGAATAGGAGCATTGGACTTCTTTACCAGTGGGGAAGAAAAGATCCCATTCCACCCTTGGTAACAAGAGGAAATGATTTTTATGAAGCTTCAGGATCCATAGGCAGAGTAAGGCATAGGGGAGCAAAAAATATGACCAATGCTGTAAGTATTGATGATCTGAGGAAATTTGTTCTGCTTTCCGCCGCAGAGATAACCAATAATATTAGACTTTCTGTAAAAAATCCATTGAGTCTTATTTATGTTAATAAAGATGATAACTCAGGTCAGGCTTACTACAATAATAACCTCAATCTTCCTGTTAATTGGTTTGGTAAATCAACAACTTTACCCAGTAACAGGCTTTCAGAGCTCAATCTTTGGTCTGATAATGCACAGGGGAAAATTGAAACCGTTTACAATACCGATAATAAAACAAAGCCTTACAGAGATAAATCCCCTTATGATCCCTGTCCCAATGGATGGCGTATACCTTCTATGCTGGTTGCAAATCTGGCTTCTCCCTCTTATGTGGATGATATCAGAATAGACTTTTCGCCTTTCGGAGTGAAAACCAATATGGCGAAAAATGTTTTTGAAACCAATAAATATCATATCATAAAGCCTACTGATACGGGAGTTCCGTCTTTCATGGCTGGATTTAGAATTTATCCTAATCTTGGCTTTGATCTTTCAGCGGTCGGTGGATATAATATGGGGGTCTTTCCCGGAAACGGACAGCTTATCAGAGGTGCTCATTTAGGACAATATAGTGATCAGCATCATATTGCATTGTGGACAGCTACTTTGGCCCGATTGTTCGATGCTTCTCCTGCTGTTACCGTAAGAGGACTTTCCATGATTCCGGATAAAGGACAGCCTGATATTCCGGATCCTAACTATCCTGATATTAAAGGACGTTATTATTACTTTCCTATGTCCGGAATGTATACTTCAGATGCAAATGGCTGCAGATGTATAAAAGATCCGCTATACACTATTAATGATTATGATTTTCCAACAGAATATCTCCCAGCAGCTACAGAATACAAAGAAGGTTTCAATAACCCGAATACTTACCAGGTTGTTAAAAGCGAAACAGGTACTACTATTGAAATTCCGGTCAGTAAAGCGTTCTCTGTACAAAGCCAGTTGCTGGATAATATTGAAATATTAAATCCCTCCAATTTTAATAATTTAAAAACCAATGTGCTATGGACTACCAATACCGCTCTTATCAGTAGAATTTCAATGATCAATCCCTCACCTTCATCACTACAGGATATTGGTAATTCTAAAATATCTGTAGAAATTGCTCCCGATCAAAGCGGAAATGCTGTTGTAACATTGCATAATGGCAGTATATCTTCACCGGTCTATTGGAGCTGGCATATCTGGGTGACGGATTCTCCGGTAGAATCTTCTACTTATACTACAGAAACTCCTGCGGCAGTTACAAATTATGTAAACTATGTTAACAAAGCTGATGTTGCATTACAGACTGTTTTTATGGATCGTAATCTAGGGGCAACAGATGTTTTTCCAAACGTAGCTAATCCTCAGGCACCCACTGCTGATGAACTGTTAAAAATACGTGCCTCTACAGGGTTGCATTATCAATGGGGAAGGAAAGACCCTATTCCTCCATTCCAGTATGCGGATAACAGAAGTTTTTATAATGTGTTTCTTGGAACTCCTGCTCCCAAAGGAGCTGTTTCGTATAGTACACTTGATCAGTCTGACTATAATGATCTTTCAGGAAATTATATAGTACCTTATAACACTTATGTGTCAGCATCAAATGTACAGGTAACCGATAAGCCGGCAGAAAGAATCTCCAAGATCCTGTCCTACTCTGTGAAGAATCCTCTGGTATATATGATCCCAAGTACTTTTGCCCCTTACAACAGTACAACACCTAATTACACCAACGGTACAGACTGGCTGGCACAAGAACCTAATTTAGCTCCTGACAGATGGGGAAGAGGAGGTAAGAAATCTCCTTTTGATCCTTGTCCTGAAGGATGGAGAGTCCCGGATCTGACGAGTGTTGCTCTGGTTTCAGGAGCTGATTTCGGACAGACACCATGGTATAAAAAAGATAAAAATGTAGCAACATCATACAGTATTGCCACTGATTATTCAGGAATAAGGGTGAGAAATTTAGCCAATGCTACAGTAGGGTATATCTTTAATAACTCGGTATATCCCATAGGAAGCTATCCGGATTCCGGATCAAGAGGATTCAGAAGTGTGATGGCCAATCAGACTGCACAGGGAACATTTAATGTGCTCAACTTTCAGTATCCGGCTGTATGGACTGCTGCTTTAAATTCAAATTACATTGGAAGATCTATTAATGTGCTGTTTGATGCAGCCTCTACAACCAATAGGATGATAGTATTTCATGATAATAATGATCCGTACTTCGGAACGGGATGCCGATGTGTGAAAATAGAATATGATGCCAATGGTAATGAAGAAGGTCCCGCATCAGGAATTAAGGTTATATCTAATAGTTCTAAGAGTGCTAAATTGATGAAAGTAAATGAGAAACCTAAGGTAGTTCAAAACAAAATTTCTCTATATCCTAGCCCTTTTTCCAATATTCTTTACATCAGGGCTGCGGAAGATAAAGAATACAGTTTTGAGATTTTTAATGCCTTGGGACAATTTGTACAATCGGGACATTTTATTAACAACCAGACAGATCTTTCCTATTTAACTGCCGGAGTTTATTTAATAAGAATAAATAATTCAGAAGCAATTGTGAAAATTATAAAACAATAAATCTTACAAATAAAGTATGAAAAGCAGAATAAGGTTTCTTTTTCTGCTTTTTTTATAGAGCAGGATATTTCTTACATCTATTATGCCTGATGAAAAATTCTATACCAATCAATGTTGGTTATTGTATAACAGTCTAAAACCTATGCTGTAAAGGATTTGTTTCTTTAAAGAACTTGCGATGAAAGAGAGTATAAACTACCCTGATTGATAAATTAAACCCATTTAACAAAAAGTATATAATAAAAAAGCTTTACTTTTGCAAAAATTTTTAGTTAGAATGTCGAAAAATTTAGTAATCGTAGAGTCCCCGGCAAAAGCAAAAACTATTCAAAAATATCTAGGAAAGGATTTTGAAGTGAAATCCAGTTTCGGACACATCCGTGATCTTCCTAAAAAAGGAATGGGGATAGACCTTGCCACATTTAGTCCTGATTACGAAGTTTCAGCAGACAAAAAGAAATTAGTAACCGAATTGAAGGCCGCCGTAAAAAAAGCAGATATGGTATGGCTTGCTTCCGATGAGGACCGCGAAGGAGAAGCTATTGCATGGCATCTTGCGGATGAATTGAAACTGAAGCCTGAAAACAGAAAAAGAATTGTTTTCCACGAGATTACCAAAAACGCCATTCTAAAAGCAATCGACAATCCAAGAGATATTGATCAGAATTTAGTGAATGCACAGCAGGCGAGAAGAGTGCTGGACAGAATCGTAGGTTTTGAAATGTCACCCGTTTTATGGAAAAAAGTAAAACCGGGGCTGTCTGCAGGTAGAGTTCAGTCTGTAGCAGTTAGGTTAATTGTTGAAAGAGAAAAAGAAATCCGTGAGTTTACGCCAAAAGCAAGCTTTAAACTTGATGGGATCTTTTTAAATAAAACAGAGCAGGAAATTGCTGCCAAACTGAAAAAAGATTTCGAAAAAGAAGAAGAAGCAGAAAAATTCCTGGAGCAGGCAAAAACTACAGAATTTAAAGTTCTGAATGTGGAAACCAAGCCAGGTACACGTTCAGCTTCGGCTCCGTTTACAACCTCTACATTACAGCAGGAAGCTTCATCAAGGCTTGGATATAATGTAACCAATACCATGCGTCTGGCACAGAGACTGTACGAAGAAGGGTTTATTACCTATATGAGAACAGACTCCGTAAACCTTTCCCAGGAAGCTATTGAAGGAGCTAAAAAACAAATCATATCAGAATACGGAGCAGAATATTCTTCTCCAAGAAACTATACTACAAAATCAGCTTCAGCACAGGAGGCTCACGAAGCCATCCGTCCTACAGATTTTGGAGTAAAAACCGTAGCTGATGCACAATTAAACAGATTGTATCAATTAATTTACAGAAGAACACTGGCTTCTCAGATGGCTAATGCCAAAATTGAAAAGACAGTGATTGAAATAGGAAATGCATCATTGCCGCATCACTTTGAAGCACAGGGAGAAGTGATCATATTCGACGGTTTCCTGAAAGCTTACGGAATTGTGAAGACTGAAGAGGAGGATGAGGAAAACAATGATAAGTTGTTGCCGAAAGTAAGTGTGGGAGAAGTCTTAAACTATAAAACCATTACGGCTACTGAAAAGTTTACAAGACCAAGTGCAAGATATACTGAAGCCGGATTGGTGAGAAAACTTGAAGAATTGGGGATTGGTAGACCCTCTACTTACGCTCCCACAATTCAGACGATTCAGAACAGAGAGTACGTAGATAAAAGAGAAATCGAGCCGCAGACCCGTGAAGTGATCAAAATGTCTTTAGCAAAAGATAAGATCAAAAAAGTAGTTCTTGAAGAGAAATTCGGTGGGGATAAAAATAAATTCGTTCCTACAGACATCGGTGAAGTGGTAAATGATTTCTTAACAGATAATTTCAGAGAAATCCTTGACTACGGCTTCACAGCAAGAGTAGAAGAAAGCTTTGACGAAATTGCAAGCGGTGATCAGAAATGGAAAGAAATGATGACCAATTTCTATTCAAAATTCCATCCAAGAATTGAAGATGTTGAAGAAAATGCAGACCGTGCAACCGGAGACAGATTGCTAGGTGTAGATCCAAAGACCGGTAAAAATGTTCATGCAAGAATCGGAAGATTTGGAGCAATGATCCAGATTGGGGAAACTGATGATGAAGAAAAACCAATCTTTGCTTCATTAATGACAGGGCAGAATATTGCAACGATTACTTTTGAAGAAGCACTGGAGTTGTTCAAGTTGCCTTTCGATTTAAATGAAGTTGACGGACAGCCTGTTTCTGTAGGTGTTGGTAGATTTGGACCTTATGTAAAATGGGGCGAAACATATATCAGTATTCCGAAAGGTGAAGATCCGCTTTCTGTAGATCAGAAACGTGCCGAGGAAATCATCAATGAAAAGAAGATTGCTGATGCTCCGATTGCTACGTATAAAGGAGAACCGGTAACAAAAGGATCTGGAAGATTCGGACCGTTTATCAAGTACAAAGATATTTTCGTGAATGTGCCTAAAAGATATGATTTTGAAAATCTTTCACAAAGTGATATCAATGAACTGATTGATGCTAAATTGGAGAAAGAAGCCAACCGATATATCCAGCAATGGGAAAAAGAAAAGATTTCCATTGAAAACGGAAGATGGGGGCCTTTCATCAAGTTCGGAAAAGCTATGTTCAAAATTCCGAAGAAAGCAGACGATACAAAATATGATGCAGAAGAATTAAAAGAACTTTCTTTAGATGAGGTTAAAAAATGGATTACAGATCAGGATCCTAAAGCTTTTGCAGAAAAGAAAAAACCTGCAGCTAAAAAATCCACTACAGCAAAGAAAACAACAGCTGTAAAAAGACCGGCGACTAAGAAGAAATAAACAAGCTCTAATAAAATAGAAAAGCACAGACAAAAATCTGTGCTTTTCTATTTTTAGAATATCAGATATTATGTAAAGTTATGTGTTCTTAACTTTTTTATTGAGAATCACTTCAGAAAAATATAAAAATTAATAACGATAATAGATGGAAAATTCCTATTATAGAGAATTATTATTTATAAATAGTTATTTTTACTTATTTTCGAATATATGCCTGTAAATGAAAGATATACTTGTAAGCCCTTTTTTTTAGTGCCTCAACCATTTATTTCTAGATGGTGGTATTACAGAAAGTACAGTTCATAAACTCTTTAAATGGGAGGCGTATTTTGAAAAACCACACGAGTAAGAAAAACAAAACTATAAAATCATGTCAGAATTTAATTTTAGCGAAGAGGTTATCTCACAAACATTAGAAGAGACAAAAGGGTCACGCGAAGACAGTCAGGCAGATTGTTGTTTATCAATTGTGGAGTTAGATGTTAGCCCTGTCAACAGAACAGCTGGTTATCTTATTGTAACAGCACAATGTATATCAATTACTGTTCCGGAAATCTTTCTTGATTTAATTATTAAACGTGTTTTCAATTTAGGTAATAAACTTATCGGAACAGGTGTTTTTCTAGAATACATTTTGGGAGATTTGATTATATTTACAATAATTAAAGGATGAATTTAGGTGGTTTTTATTAATATTGTTATTAAACTTTAAATTATAATTAAATATGCTTAATGGTAGTCTTTCATATGCTAATATGGATAAAGAAGTGGAAGATGAAAAGAATTTTCTTTTTAATATCTATACGTTTGTTCTTATCATAATTTTCATTTCCAATTGTATTCTGAATTATTTCTTTCTTAAAGATTACATGTATGTAATAGTCTTTCTAATACTCATATTTATAATGTTCCTAACATTATTTTTGCCAAACAGTATTAGATTTAATAAAATATTAGTATTCCTAACATTTTATATTTTAGGTTTATTGACATTTTACTGTGACATAATTGCAGGAAAAGATGCTATGAACTACTTGTCGTATATTTCTTTGACTACAGCCATGAGCTTTTTTTTTAATTATAGGAAAGACAAGATTGCCATAATAACATTAATAGTTTCTTTTATAGTATTTTTCTTAATAAATTACTATACCAACTATTCTTTACTTCCAAATTTGCATCAAAATTTATCATTTACTGAACAGCATTATATAAGGTTTTATAAAACATTGGAAGTTGTTTTCTGTACTCTTGTTGCTGTTTATTTTATACATCGAAAAGAAAAAATCATTATAAGATATATTGTAGAAACAGAAGGTCTAAATAAACGCCTTAAAGAAAATAAGCAAATATTATCTAGGGATTTGTATGATATGGCAGTAAATAATAATCCATTATTTATCAGTTCGTTCAGCTCTTCATTTCCCAATTTCTTCAATAGTATTTTAAAAATTAACCCTCAGATTATTGCTCCCGAATTAGAAATTTGTGCTTTAATAAAGCTGGGATTAAGGACCAAAGAAATTGCCCAGGTAACAAAGTCGACGGTTAGGTCTGTTGAGAATAAAAAATATAGAATACGAAAGAAACTTAATATCCCTTCTGATGTAGATACAAATTTATTTATTATAAATACTTTCAATATTGATGATTAAAGCTTTAAAGTAGATATGAGTAGTAAATTAAGTATTAATAAGTATGTTTTTTTGCACTGCATTTTTTCGGTTTTTTTGAAATTTGCTGAAAATTATGTTATGAAAAAAATAATATTACCTATCACTTTACTCTTTCTTTTTGGTAAAGCGCATGCTCAGGTTGGGATTAATACAGTTAATCCACAAGGTGTTTTCAATGTCGATGGTGCAAAAGATAATCCATCAGCTGGAGTTCCATCTGCTGTACAACAAGCTAATGATTTTGTAGTAACTTCCTCAGGAAGTGTTGGGATAGGAACTATTGCTCCGGACAGCAGTGCAAAAATAGATATAAGTGCTTCTAATAAAGGAGCCCTGTTACCTCGTGTTGCTTTAAATTCAAACACAGATCAAACAACAATACTTTCTCCTGCTGTTGGCTTAATAGTGTATAATACAGGTGCTGGAGGACTTACAGCGGTTGGATATTTGTATTGGAATGGAAGCGAATGGAGACAAATAAGTAACTCATCTACAGGTATTGGTACACTTGGCTCTATAAGTTGTTCTGATGTTAGTTTAACACCTAGTACATATACTTCTGGAACAGCTTATACAGGAATCTTATCTATTCCTTATACAGGGGCAAACGGAGGTAATTATCCAGCCCAAAACATTGGTCCGGTGAATGGTTTAACAGCAACATTGTCTGCTGGAAGTTTTAACGTCGGAGCAGGTACTTTGAATTATACTGTTTCAGGAACACCAACTGTTAGTAGCCCTATCACAACTACTTTTCCAATCAATATCGGAGGTAAATCCTGTAATGCTACTGTTGGCCAGGGAACTACTCTTACCATTGGAGGGATTTCTGCAAATACTTATTATGCTAATTCTACAACAATGAATAATAGTGGAGCATATTTCTCTGCTAATGTTAAATATGGAGCCACGATGCCTATAATTGATGGTCTTCAGTTTGATGTAATATCGGTGGGATCTACTTACTATAAACCTATTCTTAAAAACATATCGGGTAATACTATTGTAGTTCATATTAATACAGCTGCTCATTCAGTAAATGAAGGTCGTCAGCTTATTGGTTTAAGTATTGCAAATGGCGTAGAGCAAGGTATAGATGCCAATGATATTGTATTTTGGACAGGTCCTTCATCCGGAACTTCAACAGCTCCTGTTAGTGGAACTAATTTTAATGCGGAGGTAACAGAATTATTTTTATCTGTAAGAGTTGCGACCGGAAATGGAACAACAATACCTGATACGTACAGATTCTATCGTTTTTTATACCAGATAGTGCAATTTAACGGGGAAAAAGTGTTGTTTACAACATTACAAAGGGTACTTTAACTGTTGTTGAATAATCCAAAAACATAAATTATACCTATTATAAGTAAGTTATCCCATTCCCATGATAGCTTACTTATAATTTATTGCCTTTATATAAATTTATAAAAATGACTATAATATCTAACTTTAAAGAAATTCATATAGGTTCGTATATTAAAATGAGAGTTATAGAATTGGAAATGGATATAGTGCGTATTTGTAATTTTTTTCATTGTTCAGAAACTGAAATAAAAGAAATGTATGAAAGAGAAAGTCTAGAATGTAACGTTCTTTTAAAATGGAGTAAACTATTGAAATATGATTTTTTCAGGTTGTATTCTCAACATATAATATTGTATTCTCCTCCAGTAAATAAGATTTCTTCTTCAAAAGAAACATTTCTTCCAAGATTTAGAAAAAATATCTATACTAGAAATCTCATAGATTATATTTTAGGACTTATTAAATCAGGAGAAAAAAGTGTAGATTCTATTATAAATGATTATGGTATACCTAAAACGACATTATATAAATGGAAAACTAAATATGATGAGAAACAGCCCTAATTATAAGAAGATTTATCATGATATTATTTTAAAAATATGCCCAGAGCGGGAAACAGAATTTAATTTTTTTTTAGAAAAGGAAAATCTTTTCTCTTGGGACATTGTTCGATTAGATAACTTAATCTTTCATAGCAAAGATTCGGATTCTATAATATTTGATCAAAGACATAGATCTTATGATGATGAAACAATTATTTATATAATCAATTATCAAGAAGAAAATAAACTCAATAATAGTCTTACTTCAAAATACTTTAGAATTAGCAAAAATACATTAACTAAATGGAAAAAGAGATATAAATCTTAAATGTATTTATTGGAATTCTGTTAAAAATTATTGAATGAGTGATATTTATACATATTTTAAAATGATGAATTTATATGTATACAAGATATAATTCTTATTAAACAATATATAGTATATAACCATCAACAATTTGTTGATGGTTTTTTGTGAACAAAAACATACACGTCTTACTCAGTTCCTGTGTTTTTTGTATGTTTGTTACATCAAGCAATTAATCAATTATTACAATTTAAAATAAAATATGGATTTCGAAGACTTTATCATTTCACCAAGAAATTTCAAAGCAGAAAGCTGGCAGATAGGAAATCGGATTACAAAAGATATCAGGGAAGACAGTATTGTTCTTTTATTTGTGTCAGATTATAGAGGCGTAGGCGGAGATGCTGAAGTACAGGACTTTACAGCAGTAAGAAAAGAATTTTATAAGCTTTCGCAGATGGACTTCGAAATTCCTGTTGTAGATCTGGGGGATCTGGTGTCTGGGAAATCCGTTCAGGATACTCATTATATTTTGCAGGAAGTGCTGTCGGCATGTCATTATAAAAGAGCCATTCCAGTAATTATTGGTGGTTCCAATGATTTTGCTTTCTCATTATTTTCAGCATTGAATTTTCACAAGAAAAGCATCAATTATACCCAGATCAGTAATATTATTTCTCTTCAGCAAGGAGAAACCATTAATGAACATACTTTTTTAAGTAAGATTTTTGGGGCGAAGAATTTTTCCATTAAAAATTATCATCATCTGGGGTATCAGAAACATTTGAATGAGATGGATTCTGTAAGACTCATCAAAGAAGTAGAGTTTGATATTATCAGATTGGCTGAAATGATGAATTCTACGGAAAAAACAGAACCTTTCTTCAGAAAAGCAGATCTGGTGACCGTAAATTGTGATGCTGTTGAAAGCTTTAGCGAACCTTTTTCCATGAATCCACAGGTAAATGGTTTGAACAGAAGAGAAATTTGCGCCTATATGAAAGAAATCGGGTTAAGTGAAAATCTTAAATCTGTAGGGATTTTTAATTATAATATTTATTCTGAAAACCAGCTGAACCATCAGCTTTTAGCCCAGATGTTGTGGTATCTGATTGAAGGGATCAATATCCAGCATTCCCATCCTAAAGAAAGGCATTATGAGATGTTTTATGTTTTGATAGATGACAGACAATATGCATTCAGGCGTGATACTTTCAGTAATTTGTGGTATTTTGGTGATGATGAAAATATAGAAAACTGTATTCCCTGCTCCAGAAAGGATTTTGATGAAGCTAAAAAAGGCTGGCTGAATGCAAGACTGACGAAAATTTAACATATGACACATGTTCCCTCAAAAGTATCTATTATTGTTCCTGTTTATAATGTCGAAAATTATTTGACAAAATGTCTTGACTCTCTGGTGAATCAGAGCCTTCAAAATATTGAAATTGTTGTTGTGAACGATGGAAGCAAGGATAACTCTAAACAAATAATTAAAGAATTTGCACAAAAATATCCGGAAAAAATAAGAGCTTTTACTAAAGAAAACGGAGGCTTGAGTGATGCCCGAAACTTTGGTATTGATAAATCTACTGGTGACTATATTGGTTTTGTAGACAGTGATGACTATGTTACTGAGACCATGTTTGAGGAAATGCTTCTCTTAGCAGAAAAACATCAGACAAAAATGGTGATCTGCAATATCCAGAAAGTGGATGAGAACGGAAAGGTTATCCAAAAACTGACACAGCTGCCTGATATGCCTGAGAAAATACTCCTTGAAAAAAAATTCTCAGTATTTTCTGATATCAGCTACTTTGCATGTAATAAGTTGTTCAAAAAAGAGCTTTTTAATCAAAAAAGATTTAAAAAAGGAGTTCATTTTGAAGATATTCAGCTTATTCCACAGCTTTTGCTGGAATGTGAAACCATTGCGCAGACTCAGAATTTCCACTATCAGTACCTTGAACGTACTGATTCTATTACAAAATCCCACACAGAAAAAGGGCTTGATATATTAAAAGCAGTGTGTGATGTGGAACAAATATTTAGTAAATCTCCCTATTCCCATAAAAAAGAAGAGTTGAAAAATTTTCAGATTTTTGAAGGGGTTTACTCATTTTTGGCCTATCTGGCCTTTGTGAAAAAAGAAGAAATATTTTATAGTATGTCGGATCAATTAGTTCTTTTTATGAAGGAAAGACAAATAAAAATTCAAGATATATTGAAGTATAGTCGTTTTGGTAAGAATTATCTTTTATCTTTGCCTTTGAAGAAAAAGATTTTTTATCTGTTGTTTTTTGCAGGACAGAAAAGGTTGATAAGAAAATTGATTTAGTAAACACAAATGTAAGTACTATTGTTTCGGTCAATAGAAGATGATAATGAAGTTAAGTCTGCATTGTGATTTTTTATTTAGGAGATACAAGTGCTGAATAAAAAAAGAATGAAAAATTTTGAATTGTTCTTAAGCGGATCGGGAATACCTATTTTCTATATAAAAATAGGGCTAGGTTTCGTGTTCTCGTTTTTAATTACATTTTTCTCTATTCCTACCATCGTCAAGATTTCACGAAGAAAGAATCTTATGGATGAGCCTGGAATAAGAAGCTCGCACCTTAGAGAAATTCCCAATCTTGGTGGAATTGCCATCTTTTATTCAATAGGAATATGTGCTTCTATTTTTGCCTATGAATTATTTGATCTTTACAAATTTTTATTTGCCTCATTAATTATCCTTCTCTATGTAGGCGTAATGGATGATATTGTAGTAATGAGGGCTTACAAAAAACTCGTTGCACAAATTGTTGTTTCTTCCCTGATTGTTATTGGTTCTGATATCAGAATCAGAAGCTTATTCGGAATCTTTGGAGTATACGAGCTGGAGTACTTTGTAAGTGTGATATTCAGTATCGTAACATTTATTATTCTGATTAATGCATTCAATCTGATTGACGGGATAGATGGGCTGGCAGGCGGCTATTCTGTGATCTGCAGCGCTCTGTTTGGAATAAGCTATTACCGTTTGGGAGAGTATAACTATCCGCTGGTGATATTATCCGTTGTTATTATCGGAACTGTACTGGCATTTTTGTATTATAATTTATCAAACTACCGTACCCGCAAAATATTTATGGGAGATACAGGCTCTATGCTCCTTGGTTTTTTATTAGCTTTTACATCTATTTGTTTTATAGATATTTTTATAGATAAAAATCTGATAGATGTACCTAGATATCACCTTCAGTCTGCTCCTGTAGTAGCGGTAGCCATTCTGATTCTTCCGATTGTAGATACTTTAAATGTAATTATGATCAGGCTTTATAATAAAAAATCTCCATTTGATGCCGATAAAAACCATATTCATCATAAATTGCTGAAATTGAACCTTACCCATAGGAGATCTACTTTCTATATTATCCTTTACTATCTGATGATTGTAGGAGTAGCTTATTATTTAAGACATATTAATGTCAATCTTTTATTATTGGTGATTATTTCAATAGGTTTTTTTGGCGCTTATTTGCCAGATTTGCTATATCGTTTAAGAAATAACAAAAATTAACAATTAAATATTACTTTTGTAAACAATATTATATATGATGAAAAACTTTAAATATTTATTTTTAATATTCCCTCTTTTAGTTACCTCATGTATTACAACAAAGGATGTAAGATATTTACAGCCAAGTGAGAGTCTCGTAATTAATGAGGAAGGTCTTGTTCCCTACAATATTCCCGTATATAGGATTACTAAAAATGATATCCTTAATCTTAACATTGTTACAACGCCCAAAGGAGATGCTGCACAGTTTTACTCTTCTTACAATTCCTCCGGAGGAATTGGAACCGGAAGTGTATCAAATTCTGCTCTATCAGGCGGAGGTATAGCAGGCGGAGGTGGAGTTGGAGGCAATTCCGGGGTAAGCAGAGGAGGAAATATGAATTTTTATTTTAACGGACTCAAAGTAGACTCCAATGGTGATATCAATGTTTTTGGAATTGGCTATGTAAAAGCGGAAGGGAGAACATTAGAAGATATTAGAAAAGAAATTCAGGAAAAAGTAAATGAAAATTTTCAGGAAGGTAAGTCTGAAGTACGTTTGAATACAGACGGTATCACCTATTATATTCTTGGCGATGTAGAAACTACAGGGCTTTCAGGAGAGAAAGTAGCTCATAAAAACACTCTTACCATTACTGAAGCGTTAGCTATTAATGGTGGGCTGAACAGAACGATCGATAAGAAAGAGATCGTTATCCACAGAAAACTTCCGGAAGGAATCAAAATTGCCAAAATAGACCTTACCCGGGAAGATCTTATGAACTCTCCTTTTTATTATGTTCAGAATGGTGATGAAATCTATCTGAATACAAGAGCAAAAAGCTTGAATGGATTCGGAAAAGATCCTATTCAGACTTTAACAACTGGAGTTTCGGTAATTACTACAGCATTGTCTATTTATTTACTTCTTAAAAATCTTTAGTCATGATTCCAGAAAGAGTAAACGCTGCAGAGAAAAATAATTCTCAGAAAGAAAAGTATGGATCATTTGCATTGTTTGATTTAGAGCACTTTTTAAGAAGGGTTCTTAAGAACTGGTATTGGTTTGTATTCATGTTTTTTATCGGCTATGCGATTGCATGGGTATACACTCATTACTATGCACAAAATATTTATGCATCAGACTTGTCATTAAGTACTTCCAGTAAAGGGTCTGAGTTTTTACCCACACAGGCTAATCAATCTATCAATTTCATTTGGGGAGATACCGGAAATCAGGATGGGCTTTATCTGAAGAAAATGCTTTTATCCAGATCACATAACGAATTTTTGGTAAAAGAACTGGATCTTTATGTCAATTATTCTACCAAAGGACTGATAAAATCTACTTACCTGGATAAAGATGATTCACCAGTTTTTCTTCAGATTGATAAAAAACATCTTCAACAGATTAATTATCCTATTACTCTGATACCCAAAGGAGATGGAGCGTATCAGGTGGTTTTACCCGAGGAAGGAGAATCTACAAACTTATATAATTATGAAGTTGAAGGTTTCCAGAATATCAGCGCATATAGCAGACCTGCTGATAAAATCATTAAAATCAATGAGTGGTACAATTCACCTAACCTGAGATTCAGACTGGTTAGAAATCCTGTTCCTTCTAAAATCAAGCTGGATAATATCATTGTAAATCTGAAGTCCATAAATGAGAGTGTGAATGAGATTGTTTCTACCACAGGTGTAGACTTTGATAAAGAAATAAGATCAATCATGATTATTACCAAAACAGGATATAATCTTAATAGTACAGTTAATTTCCTTAATAAATCTGTTGCAGAACTACAAAAAAAGAGATTGGCTGATAAAAATATAGTTAATAAGAACACAGACATTTTTTTAAAAGAAAATCTGGATAATATCCGTAAAAAGCTTGATTCAAGTGCTAATGTGCTGAATTATTTAAAAACCTCAGAAAAACTTTATAATATTAAAGACAGAGATGAAAAATCTCTTGAAAAAATAAAAGATCTGGAGGCTAAAAAAGCAGATATCATAAGCAAAATCAACTCACTTAACAATATAAAAAACACCCTGCAGTCTCAGAATTTTGATAAAATGATTGGAACCAATGCTGCAGGTTTTGAAGATGGAGTATTCTCAGCAACAGTTTCTGAACTGAAAGCTTTATATACTAAAAAAGCAGAAATGGCTACTATTTATAAGCCGTCATCAGAGCCAATGAGAGAAATCAACAGGCTTATTGATGAAGCAAGGATGGGATCATCAAACAGTTTAAGAGGATACTATAACAGATATTATGATGAGATCAGTAAAATTGATAGTGATATTTCAGGAGCCAACTCAGATTTAGCTTCTTACCCTGAAAAAGAAAGGAGATATTTAGATGCAGAGAGAGGATATAATATGATTGAGGCCACTTATAATAGTCTTTTGGGAAGACAAAGTGATACAAAGATGAGAATGGCTACCAATCAATCTGATATTACCGTGATTGACCCTGCTAAAAATCTGGGACAAAGACCTATAGGGCCGAATGTGAAGTTAGCGAAAATAGCTATTATCTCTGGATTGCTGCTGCTTCCTTTACTGTTCATCTTTGTGGGTGAAGTATTAGATAGTAAAATCAGAAATATTAAAGAGCTGTTAGGCGCTACGAAAATTCCACTTCTTGGAGTAATAGGAAATAACAGCAATGAAAATATGCTTACTGTTCTGGAGCAGCCAAAGTCATCTGTATCTGAGGCCTTCAGGGGAATAAGAGCCAATATGAGATTCTTAATGGATAATGAAAGTGAGAAAGGAAAAGTTATTTTGATTACATCCTCCATTGGAGGAGAAGGAAAAACTTATATTTCTATCAATTTGGCATCTGTAATAGGATTAAGTGACAAAAAAACAATATTATTAGGAATGGATCTTAGAAAGCCGAAAATATTTGGAGACTTTAAGATTGATAATAAATATGGTATATCAAATTATCTTACAGGAGAAGTAGGTATTGACCAGATTATTAACAAAACTAAGATCTCTAATCTTGATGTTGCTACTTCAGGTCCTATTCCGCCAAACCCATCTGAACTTTTAATGAGCCAGAGAAATATCAGATTTATAGAAGAGCTTAAAGAAAAATATGATTTCATTATTATAGATTCACCACCTGTAGGTCTTGTGGCCGACTCATATGAGCTCATGAAGCATTCTGATGCTAATATTTATGTTGTAAGACATGAATATACAGAAAAGTATATGCTGAAAATGATTACTGAAAAGTATCACAATGACGAAGTTAATAATCTGGGACTTGTTTATAATGATTATAATACCAAACAGGGCTACGGATATGGCTACGGTTACGGATATGGTTATGGTTACGGATATTTTGATGAAGATAAAAACTATAAAGAGCCATTACTAATAAGGATCAGAAATAAAGTACAGGTATTATTCAATAAAAAATAAAGCATTAAACCCTCATTTAATGGGGGTTTTTCATGTGTAAAATATTTTCATTCTATGGAAAAAAGAATATTTTTGCCACTTTGCCGTTTACTTTATAACAAATTATGTTTTTTTGTTTATTTTTAACTAAACATTAAGATTATCATTAATATAAAAATGTTTTATATTTGCAAAAATTAAATTTTAAAATAACCATAAATCCATATTCTTTTATGAATAAAAAATTATTGTTTAGCTTCCTTGCCTTCCTTGGAGTGGTAAGTGTTAAAGCACAAAGAAACGAATTGGGAGTTCGTCTAGGTATGAGTAACCTAGTGGGAGATGTAGGAAGGACAAATTATATTTTACAGAAGCCGTTGGATTTAAGCAGAGTGTCAGATTGGGGCATCCCATTTTATGGTGGTTTATTATACAGATTTAATTTTAACCCGCATCAGACCGTTAGATTGGATTTAGGATATAACCAGATTCAGTTTAGTGATAAGGCGGCAAAAGAAGATTATAGAAGAAATAGAAACTCATACGGAAAAAATAATGTGTATGAGGCGAGTTTAATGTTTGAATATAACTTTTTTCCAGTAAATAACGAGCAGATCAGCATGCTGAGCCCTTACATCTTCGGAGGTATTGGTGCTTTGATGTTTGATGCTCCTAAAGCGACTCTTGTGAATGATTTCAGAAGGGATGCTGACGGTGTGGCGCAGGCTCCGGTCAATGAATTGGATTTTACAACCACCACAGATTATTCATTAGGAAAAAAAGTAACAATGCATATCCCTTTTGGGGTGGGTTTGAAGTATAAATTCAACCATACCTGGGCTATATTTGCAGAAGCTACGTTCAGATATACATTAACGGACCAGCTGGATCATAGTAAGATCCTTTCCAAAGATGTAAAAACTTCTTTCAATGCTGATATTTTGGACCCTGCTACAGGTGGTTCATTATTACAGTCAGGAAATTATTATGCGGTTTCTAAAGAAAGAGAAGCAGAGTTTATTAAAAAGAGAAATATTGGAGATGGAAGATCCAACGACTGGATAAATACATTCAGTTTAGGACTTACATATTCGTTCGGAAGACCTCCGTGTTATTGTGAATAATATGTCGTTGATTAAAGAAAAAATAAATTCTGAGAATTTACCAAAACACGTAGCCATCATTATGGATGGCAATGGAAGATGGGCAAAATCTCGTGGCGAAGAAAGAACTTTCGGTCACAAAAATGCCATTAATGCAGTAAGAAATGCCATTAATGCATGTAATGAGATTAATATCCCCTATTTAACACTGTATACATTCTCTTCGGAAAACTGGAACCGTCCAAGTGAAGAAGTGAATACCCTTATGAATCTGTTGGTAGAGACCTTGCTGCTGGAAGCAGAAGAAATCTTCAGCAAAGGATTGAGAATGCATGTTATAGGGAATCTTGAGAAACTGCCTGTATTAGTAAAAGAGCAGTTGGAACGTGTGGTAGAGCTTACAAAAGAAAACACAAAAGGAAACCTTGTATTGGCTATTAGCTATGGCTCGCAAAATGAAATACTGGAAGCCGTAAAAAATATAAGTTCTGATGTAAAAGAAGGAAAAGTAGAGATAGAAAATATAAACGAAAGTTTATTCGAAAACTATCTTTATACAAAAGATTTTCCTCCTGTAGATTTACTGATCAGAACCAGCGGCGAAATAAGGATAAGCAACTTCCTGCTTTGGCAGATTGCTTATGCAGAATTACAGTTTTTAAATGTTCTGTGGCCGGATTTCACCAAAGATATTTTTTTCCAATGTATTGTTGATTATCAAAACAAGGAAAGAAGATATGGTTTAACCGGTGAACAGGTAAATGGCCAATAAAATTTTAAGAAAAGAAAGACTCGATAAAATGAAGTTTAGACTATTACCCATCATTATGTTTGCTGCTTCTGCACATTTTTATGGACAAGTAACTCCACAAGACAGCACAAAAGTAAATAATGCTGTACACGCAGAAAATGAGGCAGGAACTTATACACTTAAAGACATTGTTGTAGATGGGGTAAAAAAATATACACCAGCTCAGATCTTAAGATTTACCGGCCTTACAAAAGGAGAAAGTGTAGACATTCCGGGACAGAAAATCAGCAATGCTGTAAAAAAACTTTGGGATACCCAATCTTTTTCTGAAGTGGAAGTTTATGTTCAAAGCATTGAAGGACAGACGATCGTTCTGAAATTTTACCTGCAGGATCTGAAAGAACTTGGAGAAGTTAAATTTTCAGGAAAAGGAATCGGTAAATCTAAAAGTGAAAAACTGGCAAAGGATAACAACCTTAAACCAGGAACTAAGATTACTCAGAACTTAGTTTCAAGCCTTAAAACCAATGTCCCTAAAGACTACATCAAAAAAGGTTTTGCTGATGCTAAGATCACGATTCAGGATAAAGTGAATGCAGGAGATCCTGCGTTAGTAGACTGGACCATCAATGTCGATAAAGGTAAAAGAATTAAAATAGACCATATTGAATTTGAAGGGAATGAAAATGTAACCGACAGAAAACTTAGAAATAAAGCTTTCAAAGAAACTAAACAAAAACGTTTCGGTATCGGTGGAATATTGAAGTCCTCAAAATTCATTGAAGATAAATATCAGGAAGATAAGCAGAGTCTTATCAGTTATTACAACTCCCTTGGATACAGAGACGCTAAAATTGTTTCAGATTCTGTATGGAGAAACAAAAGAAATAACTACGAAATCAATGTAAAACTTAATGAAGGTAAAAAATATTATATCGGGGATGTTACGTTCACGGGGAATACAGTTTACTCTACAGAATATTTACAAAGATTATTAGGATATAAGAAAGGTGATATTTACGATGCTGTAGGTTTCAACAAAAAAGTTGGTGAAGACGGAGGTAAAGAAGATGATTCAGATATCAAATCTGTTTATATGAACAATGGATATCTTTTCTCTAATGTAACACCTGTTGAAAAATCAGTGTCTGGTGATGCCGTAAACCTTGAAATAAGAATTAATGAAGGAGAACAGGCTACCTGGAATAAAGTAACATGGCAGGGAAATACGACAACCCATGACCACGTGATTCTTAGAGCTCTAAGAACAAAGCCGGGAGAGCTATTCAAGAAAACAGAAATTAAGAGAACCTATTTCGATTTGGCAGGGATGTCATTCTTTGACCCTCAGCAAATCGGGCAGGATATTCAGCCAAATCAGGTGGATAATACTGTAGATATCAACTGGAAGCTTGTAGAAAAAGGATCTTCACAGGTTCAGTTACAGGCAGGTTACGGTGGGAACAGCTTTATCGGTACTTTAGGATTAACATTTAATAACTTTTCGTTAAAGAATTTCCTTAAGTTTAAAGATTTCAAACCGGTACCTCAGGGAGACGGACAAACGTTTTCTATTCAGGTACAGGCCGGACAATACTTCCAGAATTACGGAGTGTCATTCTCAGAACCTTGGCTATTTGGTACAAGACCAACAGCCCTTTCTGTAAGTTTGAATAACTCAAGAGTAAGATATACAGATCAGTACGGAGCCGCTCAGAAGTTAAATATCTTCTCCGCTTCAGTAGGATTAAACAGACTCTTAAACTGGCCTGATGATTATTTCTCACTTTACACTGGTTTACAGTTCCAGAAGTATGACTTCAATAACTATCCGTTTCAGTTTGGAGATACCACAGAAAATAATGGTACTGCCAATAACTTCAGTATCAACCTGGGACTGAGCAGAAACTCAGCAGGTATTGACCCTATTTTCCCAACAATGGGATCCAATATTGAGCTTTCAGCAAAACTGACTCCTCCATACTCATTGTTTAAGAAGAAAGATTACTCCACAATGTCACCAATTGACAAATATAAGTGGATGGAATTCTATAAGATTAAATTCAAAGCAGATGTTTACAATGAGATCATAGGAAAACTTGTCTTGAGATCTTCTGCAGAAATGGGATTCATGGATGGATATAACAACCAGTTGGGTGCTCCGCCATTTGAAAGATTCTATATGGGAGGTACAGGTCTTTTCGGAGGTCGATATGACGGTAGAGAATTGATTCCTTTAAGAGGATATGAAAATGCCAGTACAGAAGGAGGTCAGGCTGATGATATTACTCAAAGAGGAGGAGGTACAATCTATAACAGATTTACTTTAGAACTAAGATACCCGATCTCAATGAGCCAGACGGCAAAAATCTACGCTTTGACATTCGCTGAAGGTGGTAACGTATGGAATTCATGGAGTTCTTACAGCCCATTCCAGTTGAAAAGATCAGTCGGAATTGGTGTAAGAGTTTATATGGGGGCATTTGGATTGATCGGATTCGACTTTGCACTAGGTCTTGATAAGACAATTTCAGGTGATAAGTCCGGATGGAGAAACCACTTCTTGATGAACCAAACATTATAATTACAAAGATGAAGCACTTTAAAATAATTTTCACATTCGCATTACTCTTACTTTTCGGCTTGAACAATGCCCAGAAAATCGGAGTAGTGGATACTAATGAAATTTTAAATAAATTACCTCAGTACAAAGAAGCTGAAGCAAGATTAAATTCTCAGATCGATACCTGGGAATCTGAACTTCAAAGCCTTCAATCTGAATATGAAAGAAAAAAGGCTGCTTTTGAAAGTGAAAAAGTTTTATTAATAGGTGACCAGCTTAAGCTTAGAGAAAAAGAAGTTGCCGATCTTGATAAAAATATCAAAACAACAACAAGTTTGCGCTTTGGAGCTAACGGTGAAATTACAAAACTGAGAACAAACCTGGTTCAGCCTTTTCAGGATCAGATCTGGGGTGCCATCAAAACAATGTCCGAAAAAAATGGCTTGGGCATAGTTCTTGATAAAAGCAATAACATTAGTGTTATTTTCCTTCAGTCAAAATATGATTACACCGAAAAAGTATTGTCTATTTTATTAAAAGGAACAGACAAGAAGGAAAAAACAAATAGTAAAGGCAAAAAATAATAAGGGAATTAACTTTTGCTATATTTTAAAATCTAAAAACAAATTAAATTATTTATTTACCAGTTATGAAAAAATTAAGTGTATTATTTGCAGCAGTAATGATGGTTGTATCTGTAGGTATGGCAAAAGCTCAAAAAATTGCTACTTTAGATGTAATGGGAGTTCTTAACGCAATGCCGGAGAAAAAGAAAGCAGATGCTGATCTTAAAACATTCTTAGATACTAAACAAGCAGAGATTAAGAAAAAAGCGGACGCAGCTCAAACTAAATATCAGCAATACCAAACTGAAGCTCCTAAGAAAACAGCTGATGAAAACAACGCTAGAGAAGCAGAAATGAAAAAATTAGCTGAAGAAATCCAGCAAATGCAGGAAAAAGCTCAAAAAGATCTACAGGCTAAGCAAGATGTAGCTTTCGGTCCTATTGAGAAAAAGCTAAATGAAGCAGTAGAAAAAGTTGCTAAAGCTAGCGGATATGATTATATTATGGATGCAAACTCAACAGCATTCCTTTATAAAGCAGGACCAGACGCAACAGCAGCTGTGAAGAAAGAATTGGGAATTCAATAATTTCAGCAAATTAACAAAGATTTATAAAACTAACCACCTCTTTTAGAGGTGGTTTTTTTATTTTTGCGGAATGGAAAAAGAAGTATCAACTACCGTCAAAGTTAGGTTTAGTGATTGTGATCCGATCGGACACTTGAATAATGTAAAATATCTTGAGTATATGTTCAATGCCAGAGAAGATCATGTAGAGACGTTTTATGGGTTTACCTATGAAGAATATACCAAGAAAACCGGCTGTACCTGGATTGCCATTCAAAATGAAATAGCCTATTTGAAAGAAGTAAGATATAATACACAGGTAGTGATCAGTAGCAAGACTATCGATGTACAGGATAGAACGGCAAAAGTCGAAATTTTAATGAAAAGTCTGGATGAGAAAACGGTTCATGCCGTACTTTGGGTGACTATTATTTATTTTAATGTCAAAACAAGAAAATCTGAAGTTCATCCCGAAGATATCAAAGAAATTTTTGATAAATTTTATGTGGATCTTATCCAAAAAGACTTCCAGTCAAGAGTGAAGTTCTTAAGGTCTCAGAATGCCAAAAACTCTTAATTCCATCTTATGGAAGAGTCCAATTTAAAAATTAATAATAAGCAAATGAAAAAAATAGCAGTAATAGGTAGTAACGGACAATTAGGAAACTGCATAAAAAAGATTGCCCCTGATTTTGAACATCTATATGAATTCTTATTTACAGATTCATCTATTTTAGATGTTACCAATCAAGAGCAGGTGAATGATTTCTTTTATGATAACAAACCTGATTATTGCATCAATGCCTCTGCATACACCGCAGTTGATATGGCAGAAAAGGAAAAAGAAAAAGCCTTTGCTGTTAATGCAGATGGAGTAGCTTACCTCGCTCAGGCGTGCGCGGATTTTAAATCTGTTCTGGTCCATATTTCTACAGATTACGTTTTTGATGGCACCACAAATCTTCCCTATTCTGAAGACGATTTTACCAATCCCATAGGTGTATATGGAGCATCAAAAAGAGAAGGAGAAGAGCTTGCTCTGGAAATCAATCCAAAAACAATCATCCTGAGAACTTCATGGCTGTATTCTGAGTTTAATAAGAACTTTGTGAAAACAATGTTGAATCTTTTCTCTCAGAAAGAAGAGTTGGGAATCGTTGCTGACCAGTTTGGACAACCAACCAATGCAAACGATTTAGCAGAAGCTATTATGAAGATTATCGAAGCACCACAGAAAACGTATGGCATTTTCCATTTCTCAAACTATCCGGAGACAAACTGGTTTGAGTTTGCCAAAAAAATTGCAGAATTTTCAAAATCACCAATAAAATTAAATCCATTAACCACTGAACAGTACCCAACTCCTGCCAAAAGACCTGTAAGAAGTACCATGTCTTTGGATAAAATAGAGAACGTTTACAAAATAGAACCCAAACATTGGGAAAACAGTCTTGAAGAATGTGTTGATATTCTTTCACACTAATACTATTATATATGAAGAATATTGCAATACTCTTTTCCGTATTATGTATTCAGCTGTGGAGTGCACAGAATGTTTATATGACCAGAGTTGAAAAAACAAATGACAACTCAGATAAGTTCTTCTTCAGGAAAGAAGCTGCCGTTGCAGATGCTATTTATTTAGGAGAGGTGGAAGTACAGGGTTTTTCAAAAGATGATGCACTCGTATTTTCCCTGGTATATAAAAAAGCAAAAGAGATTGGTGCCAATACATTTGAATTAAAACCTTTTGAAAATGTTGATGGAACCCCTCAGGCATTTAATGCTGCCAATTATAAAATCGCCTTATATTACACACCTAAAGAAAAGTTAAATGCTAAACATGGGGAGATGTATATATTTGCCTCCTCTGAAAAAGAACAGAAAATAAGCATTAACCGTAAAGATTACACTGTCGCTCCAAGATCTTTTTTAAAATTAAAAGTTATTCCAGGAGAAGTTTATACAATTTCAACCAGAAAACTATTGGGTTCTACAGTAAAAATTCAGCCAAAAGCTGATGATGACAATGTTTACTTCCAGATTTCATCTTTAAAAGTGAAACCGGATCACTCTGGGGTGGGAGGCTTAAACCTTAAATCAGGAGATATTATCGGTCTGGAAAAATCTTATGCAGAATTTTTGAGCGCTATCTATACAGAAAGTAAACTATAAAAACTAGCTATAATAAGCATATTTCTGATTTTGCTTTATATAAATTCTGATTTGAGAATTTTTGTTTAAAATTTTTCTCCCTGCTATCCAGCTGTTTAGGTTTAAATATTACGAAACGGTAAAATTTATGTTAACTAAACTTGTTTTGCGTTGTAATAAGTTATTATCTTTGCCCCACTGAAAACGAGAGAGAATCAGTAGCGCAGAAGAGCCTTTAGGTGGGCATAAACGATATTACTTCAAAA
>NZ_FTMT01000007.1:0-168898 GCF_900156015.1 Chryseobacterium sp. RU33C
ATCATAACCGTTGTTTTGTTTGCTGTTCTGTTGAAGTTTATCGCTTTGAATGGAACTTCCTGAGACAAGATACTGTCCGTCAATGGTTGTAGTAACCTGGCTTAGAAAATCCTGGGTAGAGGATTGGATGTCCTTCTGCCATACCACTTCCTGAGCAGATAGGCCCAGGGCTGTGCATAAAGTAAATGCACCGAGATAGATTTTTTTCATTCTATGTTTTCTGAGTTAGTAATTAGTTTCTTAAAACTGCGTAAATTTAATACTTTTTAAGACACAAAAATCACTCTTGTGTGCTTTAATGCAAATCATACTATTAATAATCAAATCCTTTTTATTTATATTAAATTTTATTTCATTCTGATACAAAAATATCTGTGCACAGCGACAGAACTTGTCGTGTTAAAAAATAAAAATCAAATCAGAGTATTTCAGTATCAATTACGAAATTATATCATCTAAAAAGCAAGATTCCTATTAGCTTTTAAAGAATAAAAATACAATCTCTATACAATCTTTAACCATTTCATTATCAGCTATTGTCGCGCTTTATTTTTATCTATAAGTTTACTCCATAATGAGAAAAAGCTATTACCAGAAATTGGCGTTGATGGTCACATTGCTGACTGTTTTATTGGTATATCAGAAATATACCAGCCATGAAAAAGAACCGTTCCCTGAAGTTACGTTCATTTCAGATGCTTCAATATCAGCGAATCTATCAGATTTTGATCCCAATACACTTGACAAAGAACAGTGGCTGAAACTTGGATTTTCAGAGAAGCAAACGGCTACCATTCTTAAGTATAAAGATATCTTAGGGGGAAAATTTAGTTCAAAAGAACAGTTGAAAAAATGTTATGCTATTTCTGAAGATAAGTTTAGTGAGCTGGCGGCTTTCATTTTACTTCCTGAAACAGCAGAAAAAAAAGATCCGAAAGGATTCACTACGCGCGGAAAGAAAGAAATTCTGATATCAGGAAAATTCAATCCTGATCAGTTTTCTTCACAAGATTGGCTTAAGATGGGCTTTAGTGAAAAGCAGGCAGAAGCAATTATAAAGTATAAAAATTATCTCGGAGGAAGTTTTATAAGTAAGGAAAAGTTTAAAGAATGTTTTATCATTTCTCCGGAAAATTACAGCAAACTTGAACCTTATCTTTTACTGCCCGCAAAAACTCCGGAAAACTTCAGAAATTTCACGAAGAATAATACTGTAAAATCCGGAATTCAATATCATCCATTTGATCCTAATCAGTTGGACTTAGAAGGTTGGAAAGTACTTGGATTTTCAGAAAAACAAGCAGCCACAATCATCAATTACCGGGATCGGAATTTACGGGGAAGCTTTAAAAGTCTGGACGACCTGCAGAAATGTTTTGTAATTTCCGCAGAGAAATTTCAGGAAATGAAACCTTATATCAAGCTTCAGGAAAAACAACAGGAAAAAACAGATTTTTCAAAAACAGATCTTAATACCATTACTTTTAAACAGCTTATTGAATTCGGACTGGATGAAAGAAGTGCTGGTTCAGTGATTGGTTTCAGAAACAAACTGGGAGGTTTCATGAATAAGCAGCAAATTCTAAGCACTTACAACATCGATCAGGATCTGGTTCAAAAACTGATTTCCATAGCTCCACTGAATACGTCAAATGTTCCCCGATATTCATTAGTAGAGGCACCCGAGGAATGGCTTAAAAATCATCCTTATTTCAAATATTCGGCAGACAAAATCATATTCTACCGGATCAGTAATCCTGATGATAAAAAAATATGGAAACTTTTAAAACTAAAACCTGAATATGAAGGAAGAATGAAGTTATATATAAAATAATACCGGATTAAACTTCTCTATAGTCTTATTTCGGAACATTACTGCCCGATAAAAAGTACAAATACATTGAAAATAGCAATATTTAAGACATGAATTAACAGGTCGCCCCTCTGGAGCTGGATTTGATCCCATCGGGTTCTACTGTTAATAGAAGAAAGTAAGATTTCCGGTGTATAATACCGGAAAATTGAGAAAGTAAACAGTAAAGGATCTTTCTATATTTTAATCAAAGGTTTTGCTGGAATCTGCCAGCAAAGAGTTGAGCGTGTTAAGTTCTTCATCGGTCATATCTCTCCATTTCCCGATTGGCAAATCAAGTTTGATATTCATGATACGGATTCGTTTCAGTTTTTTTACTTCATATCCAAGATATTCACACATTCTTCGGATCTGTCTGTTGAGTCCCTGAGTAAGGATAATTCTGAAATTCATTTCATCAATCTTCTCTACCTCACATTTCTTAGTCACAGTATCAAGGATAGGAACACCATTTCTCATTTTTTCCAGGAATCTTGGAGTGACAGGTTTGTCTACACGAACAATATATTCTTTTTCGTGATTATTGCGTGCCCGCAGAATTTTATTGACGATATCACCGTCACTCGTTAAGAAAATAAGTCCTTCACTTGGTTTATCCAACCTTCCGATAGGAAAAATTCTTTTCGGGTGGTTGATATAATCTACAATATTATTTTTTTCACGTTTGGTATCGGTAGTACAAACGATTCCTACCGGCTTATTAAAAACGATATACACAGGTTTTTCCTGTGGCTCTCTGATGGGTTTTCCGTCTACTTCTACAAGATCTTCATCAGAAACTTTGGTTCCCATTTCAGGAATTTTCCCGTTTATCTTAATTCTGCCCTCCTCCAATAGCTTATCTGCTGCCCTTCTGGAACAGTATCCTGCTTCTGATAAATATTTATTAATACGTGTCTTTTCCATTAGTCTTTCCGTAACCGGTATCATTTTTATTGCTGAAATAGTACTTCCATAGTTTAAGCTTATGGAAAAACCATCATCTCGTTTTCTGTATAGGTAATTCAAAAATAATCCCTCCTTCCTGGGTCAATCTTTTTTGAACAGGAACTAACTTTGTATTTCCTACTGCAAATTTAGGAAGAAAATTATATCCTTAAAATATATTGAGAACTGTTGGTTTGATTATTACAGCCCCTCAAACCTGTACTCATTATTCAGGAACTGATCTGTAGCATCTTCAATGGCATAATCACCAATTTTGGTACGTCTTAATTGTGTAAGATAAGCCCCTACTCCCAATTCCTGGCCGATATCATGAGCCAGACTTCTGATATACGTTCCTTTTGAACATCCTACCATGAAACTCACTAAAGGAAAATCGATTTTAATATCCCTGATGTAGTGGATCGTTGTTTTTCTTGCTTTCATTTCCACTTCTTCACCAGCTCTGGCAAGGTTATACGCCCTTTCGCCATCAATTTTAATCGCTGAATAAACAGGTGGTTTCTGTTCAATTTCTCCAACAAATTTTTCCAGAACTTCCTTTACCTGTTCTTCAGTAATATGAGAGATATCCTGTTGAAGGATTTCAGGTTTTTCAGTATCATAGGATTCCGTCTGTACTCCAATTTTGATCTCTGTCCAATATTCTTTAGGAGCATCCTGAATTTCAGGAATTTTCTTAGTAAATTTTCCGCAGCAGACGATAAGAAGCCCGGTTGCTCTGGGATCTAAAGTTCCGGCATGTCCGATTTTAAATTTTTTAGGAAGATCAAATTCCCTTTTAAGTTTATATTTCATTTTATTGACAGCCTGGAAGGAAGTCCAGTCCAAAGGTTTGTCCAATAAAAAGATGTATCCTGATTTCAGTTCTTCAGCAGTCATGAATGGGTATAAAAGATTTCTTATTTAAAGAAATAAAAATAAATCAACAGAGCAATTCCTACAAAAATACGGTACCAGCCCCAAGGTTTGAATCCATACTTATTAAGCACTCCTATGAAAGCTTTGATCGCGATAAGTGCTACGATAAATGCTACAATATTTCCTACAACGAAGATCATAATGTGATCCTGTGAAGACATGATCATTTCATATCCTTTCTGCGGATTTGCGGTCTCTTTTCCCCAGGTTTTAACAAAAACTGAGTACACTGTTACGGCCAGCA
The DNA here is from genome assembly GCF_900156015.1 of Chryseobacterium sp. RU33C. NCBI lineage: Bacteria > Pseudomonadati > Bacteroidota > Flavobacteriia > Flavobacteriales > Weeksellaceae > Chryseobacterium > Chryseobacterium sp. RU33C. The sequence goes on from NZ_FTMT01000007.1 coordinate 3,984, forward strand.
TCGTAGGTACAGCAAGGAAGAAAGAGAATTCTGCAGCTGCCTTTCTGGTAAGCCCTTGAGTCATTCCCCCGATAATAGAGGCTGCACTACGGCTTGTACCCGGCATCATGGCAAGACACTGCCAGAAACCGATGGTAACTGCTTTTCTTATGGTAATTCCTTTTTCATCATCAATCTTAGGATTTTTAAACCATTGATCAGCAAACAGTAAAACAACACCCCCTAAAACCAATACAGAAGAGATGGCAATCTGATTTCCAAGAACGGCTTCAATTTTATCATCGAATAAATATCCCAATACCAAAGCCGGAACTACGGCAAACGCAAGTTTAAAATAAAACTGAATATTATTTAAATCAAAAAACTTTTTCCAGTAGGCTACTACCACAGATAAAATAGCTCCAAACTGAATAGACACCTGAAACATTTTTAAAAATTCTGTTTCCTCCAACCCCATAAGATTGGCGGTAAATCCCATATGTGCTGTAGAGGAAATCGGAAGATATTCTGTCAGTCCTTCTACAATGGCAATGATAATTGCTTTGATTAAATCCATATTCTTTTAAAAAATTAAAAGATTAAGAGATCCGGAAATTCAGAATATAATTCTCAATTTCTTAATCTCTTAATCTCAAAAATGTAAAAATTTATTTATTTTCTTTTTAAGATCGCATACACTTCTATGGCAAATCCTATAACAACAAATAAAGGTGCTATTCTGATTCTTCTGATAGAAAAGATACCGTCATTCCATGAGTCAGGATCAAATTTTCCATCTACCGTATTGGCATCCGGTCCCATCATCAGTAGAAATCCTACTACAATAAATGCCAATCCTATCAGCATCCATTTGAAATTCTGCTGTCCGAAATAGAAAGCGTTTTCCTGTGGTACTTCAGCTTCATGTCCAAAGTCTGAAGCGGAAAATTTATTTGTTTTTTTGCTCATTATTAAGAGTAATATAAATCGTCAACGTTTGATTTTAAGAATCTCCATGTAGCGAAAATCGTACTTAAGACAGAAATAAAAATTCCAACACCAAGTACGAGGATTACTAACCAGAAGTATTGGTTGTTGTCCTGTACGAAAGCAGAGCCAATCTGACTTGTGAAATAATACCAGACTCCGCCCAAAGCAAGAAGACCTATTAAAGAACCGATAGCTCCTAAAATAATAGCCTCCACAATGAAAGGTTTAAGGATAAATCTTCTTTTCGCTCCTACCAGCTGCATTGTTTTAATAATAAATCTCTTCGAGAATATTTTAAGACGGATAGAATTGTTGATCAATACAACCGCCAATATCAGGAACAGAATTGAAAATCCTAAAATCCATTTCAGAATTCTGCTCAGGTTATTGTAAACATCCACCATCAAAGTACTGTCATTTTTAACATCGATAATTCCAGGAACGGATTTGATCTCTTTGATGGCTTCATCAATTTTTGCGGGATCCACGAATTCCGGTTTTAAAGCAACTTCAATTGAAGATGGAAAAATATTTTCTTCGAACAATGCATCACTGTCGATTCCCATAGTCTTTTTGGCTTCTTTAGCCGCCATATCCCTTGAAATATAAGTCGCTTTTTTTACAGGAGCTAATAACTGTACCTTTTTAAAAGTTTCATCCTCAAGTTTTGCAATTTTTACAGAATCTTTAGCGTCATAGTTTTCATCAAAGTAGGCATTCACCACCAGCTGTTCTTTGATATAGTCAGAATACTTCTGGGCATTAATCAGAATAAGCCCCATTAATCCTAACAAAAATAACACTAAGGCAATACTTATCACTACTGTAATATTGCTGGACCGAAGCCTTTTCTTATTAAATTCATCTACAGATTTAGCCATTAATATTAAAATTTTTGGCTAAAATAGAAAAAATCTTCCGAAATTTGGGACGAAATAAAGAAAATCACTGTTAATAAAATCATAAAAAACTTTGAGTGTAAAAGCAAAAAAACATCTTGGACAGCACTTCCTGACAGATGAAAATATCGCAAGAAAAATCGTAGAAGGTCTTAGTTTTGAGAACTATACCAACATTATGGAAGTAGGTCCCGGAATGGGCGTTCTTACCAAATATCTTCTTGAAAAGGATCAGAAGATTTATCTTGCCGAAATAGATACAGAATCTATCGAATACCTGAAAAACAATTATACAAAGGTAACTGAAGAGACTTTTGTAGGAGATTTTCTGAAGCAGGATTTCAGTTTTATCAAAGATGATCAGATTGCAATCATTGGAAATTTCCCTTATAACATTTCTTCACAGATCCTGTTTCAGATTGTAGATCATTACCAGCTAATACCGGAAATGGTAGGAATGTTCCAGAAAGAGGTAGCGGAAAGAACAGCTGCTGTTCCGAGAACTAAAGATTACGGTATTCTTTCTGTTCTGATACAGGCTTATTATGATGTATCTTATATGTTTACGGTACATGAGAATGTCTTCAACCCTCCGCCAAAAGTAAAATCGGGAGTGATCAGGCTTACAAGAAACCCGAAGGAAGGGCTTGCAGGCAATGAAGTTCTGTTTAAACAAATTGTAAAAACAGGCTTCAATCAAAGAAGAAAAAAGCTGTCAAATGCTTTAAAAATGCTCAATATTCCGGAAGCCTTAAAAGGACACGAGTTTTTAGATAAAAGAGCGGAAGAACTTAGCGTAGCAGATTTTATTCACTTTGCGAATCTGTGGAAACAAAATCAATAAACAATCATTATCAGCTCCTTTACCGGGAGCTTTTTTGTTGAATACATTATAATAAGATTATTCATTAAAAAGTAGAAAGCCTTTCAGATTTATTCTGAAAGGCTTTCTTTTATAGTACATTATCAATTTTAGTTTCTGTTCTTCAGCATGATCCATCCTGACCAGTTCATCTGAGCTTTTGATTTTGGATACTCAAAGTTGAACTTGTACCAGTATGTAGCTGTAGGAAGTCTCTTACCGCCTACTGTTCCATCCCAGACAGGATTTTCTTTTGAGAACCTGAACATTTCCACTCCATATCTGTCATAGATAGAACCGGTAAAGTTTTTAAAGTCTCCAAGAGCTTTAAGATCCAGTACATCATTGATTCCGTCTTCGTTCGGAGTAATGATATTGTTGATCTGCAAAGTAAAGAATTCAAGAGAGCCCACACAATGTGTTCCTACTCTTCTTACTAAAACAGTATAGTTTGTATTGTCTAAAAGATTCGCAAATACATTGGAATCCTGCCATGTGATACCACCGTCAAGAGAATATTCCAATGTACTTGGCGTATTGTTCATTGGCGGGTTTTCGGCTGTAATCGTTACTGTCTTTTTGATGCTTTCATAATTTAAAGCGGTAACGAAAGGAGTTGCAGCGCCCATTACTTTGGCTTCAAAAACTTTCTTACAGATACCGTTATCAATTTCCACTGAGTAGATGCCCCATTGGTTTACATTAATTTTCTGCGTTGTAGCACCTGTACTCCAAAGATATTTATAACCATCACCAGCTCCTGCATCAAGTGTTACAACATCACCAACACACATTTCAACATCTTTCAATGTAGAGGTAATTTCTGGTGTTACTTCAATTCTAATCGTTGCCGGATTAAGAGATTTACAGCCTTTTGCTCCAAGCGCATATACTGTAAATGTGGTAGTCTGGTACAGAGTAACGGTCTGCATATTGCCTGTTCCCATGAAATTGCTCCAAAGATAAGTATCTCCACCTTCAGCGGTAAGGGTTACGGATTCTCCCGGACATATTTTTATTCTGGAAGCTTTCACTTTAGCGGTTGGGGTTGCTTCTTTCTGTAATGTCAATTCTACAATTTTGCTACAGAATCCTCCATTGGAAACCAGAACATACAAAATCTGTCCATCGTTACCATTATAGTTTAAAGGAGTCTGAATATAGTTGTTATTTTGTGCAACAGCATCCGCCTGATTTTCGTAGAATTTAAAGATAGCTCCAGGCGTTGGGCTGATAGCAGGCATAATTGTACTTAAATCAAAAGTAGTAATATCCGGTGTGGTACAAAGCAGCAATGTTGCATCCTGAGCCTGAGGTGTTGTTCCTCCGTGAATCTGTATGGAAGCTTTCCCCGGACAAGGGTTACCAGGAACACTTACTTCGATGGTATAGGTCCCAGGCTGTATTGCGGTAATGGTATTTGTAGTAGCATTAGGCACAGGTGCACCATTATAATACCACTGATATACAAGGTTAGGGTCATTTACAGAAGCTGTAATTACCTGAGGTACATTATCACATACATTGATATCTGAAGGTAATTTCGTTCCTGCAGGATCTAAAAGATCTACCCCGATATTGAAAGATCCTCCTTCAAGGAATACTGCAGAGTCATAACTGTGGTCACTATAATCGGCAATTACCATTTTGAAGTGATATTGCTGTCCTGCCACTACTGTTGCTGTGGCAGTTAATGGAATTGTTCTTCCTTGAAAGTTGGTTTCAACATTACCTGTGTTGTACCCGGCAAAATACTGTTCGTTTACCGCACCACAGCTGGATCCGATTGCGGGGTGAATATTTGTAATACTCACAGGGCCTGCTCCTCCCGGAAGTACGGCCATATTTACATAAGGTCCTCCTGAAGTAGGCTTCAATAAGATAGCAAATGCATCTGCAAAGGTACAAGGGAATGAACCTGTATATTCTTCTGAAGCGATCAGATAATTAAACTTAATCTGAGAGGTTGTTGGAACGAAGTCAAACTCCAAAAGAACAGCATCATTCAATCTGCTTTCCACTACCCCAATCACCTGTGCAAGATCAGCATCTGACCCACCGCCATTATTATCACTTAGAGTATTTGATTCAAGACTGTTTCCCGCTTTTCTTGCATATCCTGTAGAAAGAATAAGTCCGTCTTTAAAAGGGAAGTTGGTTGTAGCTTTATGAAAGTATCCCCAGGCTCTGTTGGCATCACTTGCAGCATGATTCGGAGTAATCTTTACATTGGTTACATTAGGAGTCAGGCAGGTATTGGTTCCGGACGAGATCAATACATCTTTTACCATCTTCTCTATAGTGTAACTGGACTCAGCATATGACGGGGCATTCACATCAATAAAAGCTCCTGCCCTTCTGGACATTGGTGTACTGGGCTCCTTAATACTCTTTCTGGGTAAAGGGGTTTGCGAAAATAAAAAATTCGAAATGACTAAAAAAAATAAACAAAGCGGTAGATATCTTCTCATAATATTTTTGTTTCAACAAATTTAATTTTTTTTTAAATATATCATACACATATTTGTATTTTTTACAGTAAAAAATCAAAGCAAAAACCTTTTAGAATAAATTTTCATTAATCAACCCCTATTCGGACAAATGATAATGGTGTGGCAGCATTGCATTATAAATTATAGCGACTATATACAATTTTACACCATTGTCATTCTGACGAAGGAAGAATCTCATGTAAAACTTAGATTTTTCATTTCCCTGGGTTATATTCAGAATGACAGAGTCATAATAATAAAATAGCAGGATTAATGTAAAATTGCATATAATTACCTGAATTATTATAACATATTCCCTGCTTATTTCAGATAATTTACAAAGCACGATAGTATTTATTCATCAAAACAAAAAAATCTTTCATTAATGAAAGATTTTTTTGTCAATTTTATTTTATAAAAACATTTAGTTTCTGTTCTTTAAAAGAATCCAACCGGAGCGTTGTTCCATTTTTTTACTTGCCGGATTTTCCCATTGCACCCTGTACCAATAAGTTGCGGTAGGAAGATTAATTCCTTTTAAAGATCCTGTCCATATAACATTTCCTTTACTTGCTTTGAATACCTCAGCTCCGTATCTGTCGAAAATAGAGGCCGCGAAGTCTTTGTATCCGCTTATTCCGGTGAAGTCAATGGTATCATTTACCCCATCCATATTAGGTGTAATGGCATTACTGATAATGAAGGTAAAATAATCCAGTGAAGTACCACATTTGGCACCTTTCACTCTTACCATTACGGAATACATCGTATTATTTAAAAGACCTGTAAACACATTGGATGGCTGCCATGTCAATCCTCCATCTATAGAATATTCTAAAGTTCCACCTGTAGGATTGCTTGCCGTAAGGGTAAGAATATGATTATCATAAACAATATTGGTAAATTGCGGCAGATCAGGGTTAATAAGCTGTGCCGAGAAAGTTTTAGAACAAACTCCATTACTGATTGTCACAGAATACGTCCCGGGAATATTAGTGGTTATGGTTTGAGTGGTTGCTCCTGTACTCCATACATAAGTATAGTTTGGCCCTGCCCCTGCATCCAGAGTTCCTTTATCTCCGGCGCAGACAAACACGTCTTTTAAAGTAGAAACGATTGCCGGAACTACTTCAATTTTAACTTTAGCCGGGTTCACAGAACTACATCCGTTTCCTCCCAATGCATATACTGAATATTCTGTTGTAGTAGTAGGTGTAACGACCTGAGTATTCCCATTTCCGGTAAGTCCTATCCAGTTATAGGTAATCCCTCCGGAAGCTGTTAATGTTACAGATTCTCCTTCACAGATTTTTAATTTTGATGCGGTAAGCCCTGCAATAGGCGGACCTACCTGAACCGTTACACTTGCCGCTGTTGCAGAAATACAGCCGTTTGCTCCAACGGCGAATACCGTATATGTGGTAGTCACAGCAGGTGAAACAACCTGTGTATTTCCGTTTCCGGTAAGACCATTCCCCCAGTTATAGGTAACTCCTCCCGAAGCCGTTAATGTTACAGATTCTCCTATACATATACGAGGTACAGAAGAAACAACAGCAGCCACTGGTTTTACTTTATCTTCCTGCACTGTTACTGTTGAAGTAAAAGTACAGCTCAGGTTTCCTGGTTGTGATACATTGGTAACTGTTAAAGTATATGTTCCGCCTGCACTTACAACAGGGGTAAGCGTATTACCTCCTGAGACAATAGTTCCTCCGGTTGTTGTCCAAACAATTGTAGACCCTGCAGGCACAACAGATGCTGAAGCATTGAGCGTAATCTGCGGAGTTGTACAGGTAATTGTTTGTGGTGCTGCGATGGTAAGCGTAGTTTGAGCTGTGCTTAATAATTGCAGAGATACTACATAACTGCAGCCTCCGTTGCTAACCAATACATAAATTGTCTGGCTTCCTCCCGGAGGTGTATATGATGTAGGTGTTACAATAAAGTTTCCATTAGCCGCATTGGCATCAGCCTGATTGACATAGTAAGTAAAAGTTACCCCTGCAGTAGGTGTAATCTGAGGCTGAGCTTCAGTAAGATTATAAGTTAATCCTGGCTGATAACATTTATGAAGTATTGCATTTTGTGCTGTAAAAGGTTCTGAAACTTCTATTGTTATCGTTGCAGGGTTTTGAGAGACACAACCATTCGCACCCACCGCTGTTACGGTATAAGTAGTTGTCACAGTAGGTGAAACAACTTGTGTACTTCCGTTTCCTGTAAGCCCATTACCCCAGTTATAGGTAGCTCCTCCTGAAGCGGTAAGTGTGGTAGAATCTCCTTTACAGATTTTTATTTTGCCGGCCGTAAGCCCGGTAACCGGTGGAGCGCTGTTTCCTGTTACGGTGACAGTTCCTACCGCTGTACAGCTGATATTTCCGGGCTGATACACTTTTGTAATGGTTAAAGTATAGGTTCCTGCAGCGTTAATCACAGGATTTAAAGTAGTCGCCCCTGAAACAATATTTCCTCCTGTAGTTGTCCAGTTAAAAGTAGCGCCTGCCGGATAAACGGAAGCAGATGCATCCAGTGTAGTCTGAGAGTTAGCACAGGTAAGTACTGCCGGAGGGGCAATGGTAGGTATCATTTGTGGCGCTTTTACCAGTTGCAGCTGTGCTACTTTTGCACAGAAACCATTGGCTACTCTTACGTATACTGTTCCTCCTGCACTCGGATAAGCTGTTGAATTAGGAATGGTGTTTGCATTTCCTGCATTAGCATCTGCCAATGTGGTATAGTAGGTAAACACAGCTCCCGGAGTGTTGCTTATGGTAGCTTGTGCTGATGTTAAATTAAACGTTGCATTTCCGGCTGCATAACAGGCTGTTAATGTAGCATTCTGTACCGTAGGAGACGTCCCGCCTAACACAGTGATAGTAGCCTCTCCCGGACATGTATTTCCCTGGATGAACACCTTAACGGTATATACACCAGGTTGTGTTGCGGTGTAACTTGCATTGGTAGCTCCTGCAATCGGATTGGTACCCTGATACCACTGATATGTTATATTAGGTCCCTGCACAGAAGCAGTAAAAGTCTGTGGTGTATTATCACACATATTAACAGAGTCAGGAAGCTGCACGCCAGCCGGATCCAGGATTTTCACCCCGATATCGAATGATCCTGCTTCCAGAAATACTGCTGAATCAAAGTTGGGATCCTGATAATCCGCAAGCACAATTTTAAAATGGTAGGTTTCTCCAGGAATTACAGTTGCTTTTGCAGTAAGAGGAATGGTACGTCCATTGAAATTGGTTTCAATCTGAGCGGTATTGGTTCCTCCGTAATAGGCTTCATTTACAGGTCCGCAGTTTTGATATTGCGGGTGTATATTCGTTACACTTACAGGTCCTGCTCCTCCGGGAAGCACTGCAAGATTGGTATAAGTAGGATCAGATGCCTTTTTTAACAGCAAAGCGAAACCATCTGTAATAGTACATGGGAAGTTTTGCTGGTATTCTTTAGAAGCAAATAAATATCTGAAAGTAATTTCAGTAGAGGCGGCTACAAAGTCAAACTCTATAGAGGTTGCATTGGTTAGGTTATTGTTAGCAATCCCTAATGCGTTCGCAAGATCTACATCTCCTCCTGTTCCCAGATCATCACTTAAAGTTCCCTGAAAAGTATTCCCGGCTTTACTGGCATAACCGGTTGAAAGTATAATCCCTTTACTGAAAGGAAAGTTGGTATTTGATTTATTAAAATATCCCCAGCTACGGTTCTGGTTGGTGGCAGACAAGTTCGGGGAAACGGTTACATTGCTTACCGTTGAGCTGGTACAAGTGCTGCCTCCTGATATAAGAACATCATTGATCAGCTGAGTTATAGGATAGCCGGATTCCGGGTAGCTTGGTGCATTTACATCTATAAAAACACCTGCCCTCAAAGAAGCAGCTTTAGGTTTTGCAGCAATTTCTACCCTTCCTTTATTTTGAGCCCAAACAAAGTTCCCCATGAAAGCTAAAAATACCGCTAAAAATAAATTTCCTCTCCTCCTATTTAACATTTTATATTATTTTGAACAAAAATACTATTTTTTTTGATTGAAATTCAAGTTAACATAATTTACATTATTACTAACGCAAATTTATTTATATTAGAATATCAACTCTGTTTATTTTAAAATAATAAAAAAAAGACTGACAAAATAGTCAGTCTTTCAGTTATAGTTTAATTATTCTATATTTTTAAGTAATATCCATCCGGTTTTTACAGTAAGCTCCTTGCTTGCAGGATCTTCAAAGGTTACCTGATACCAATATGTTGAAGTAGGAAGCTTTTTGCCCTGGAAATATCCGTCCCAATATGGATTGATTTTCGCTGCTTTGAACACTTCTCTTCCATACCGGTCGAAAACCTGTCCGCTAAAATCTTTATAATTAACCACACCGCTGAAATCAATGGTATCATTGATATTATCACCGTTTGGAGTAATTACATTTTTCATCACGAAAGTAAAGAATTCAAGGAAGCCTACACAGCTTGTAAATTTAACTCTGACTCTGATTGAAATGATTTTATTTTTAGGTACATCATTAAACACATTGGAAGACTGCCATGTCACTCCGTTATCTACTGAATATTCCAGAATCCCATTACTTGGGTTGCTTGCTGTAATGATCATTATTCCGCTCTCATTATAATCCACTTTTATCACTTCAGGGATTACGGCTTTGATAACCTGAGTTTTAAACTCTTTTGAACAAACTCCGTTACTTATCGTTACTGAATATTCTCCAGGAGTAGCTACTGTAATGCTCTGACTTGTTTCACCGGAACTCCACTGATACGTATATCCGGGACCTGAGCCTGCATCCAGAACGATTTTATCACCCTGACAAATATGACCGCCTTTTAAGTTTGAAACGATAGCAGGTACTACTTCAATGGTAATACGTGCAGGCTGAAGAGATTTACATCCCTGTGCTCCGATAGCATATACAGTGTAGGTAGTCGTCTGAGTTGGGCTTACCGTTCTTATTCCTCCGGTAGTGGCTGCAGAATCACTCCATTCATAGGTAACCCCGCCAGAAGCCGTTAATACTACAGACTCTCCGGCACATATTTTCAATCTCGGTGCGCTAAGTAAAGCGGTTGGCGTTTCTTCTTTTCTTAAGGTTAACGTAGCAATCTTACTACAGAAAGCTCCATTGGAAACCAATACGTATAAAATCTGTCCATCTGTCCCGGCATAGTTGGTCAGGTTGGTAATATAACTGTTATTCTGAGCCTGTGCATCAGCCTGATTCGCATAAAAACGGAATACTGCTCCCTGTGTTGTACTGATCAGAGGTTTTGCTGTTTCCAGATTAAAACTGGTAATTGCGGGTGTTGTACAGAGTTTAAGTTCAGCATTCTGTACGGTAGGACTCGTTCCTCCGATAATTGTAATGGTGGCTTCACTTGGACACTGATTCCCCGGAACCATTACTTTTACAGTATACACTCCCGGTTGGGTAGCTAGATACACAGCACTGGTTGCTCCTGGAATAGCCACTCCGTCTTTATACCACTGATAAGTCATTCCCGGAATTGCTGCTACCTGTGCCTTTAACTGCTTTGGAGTATTATCACACATATTAATACTGCCTGGTAAAACGACTCCTGCTTCATCCACAATTTTAATTCCCACATCAAAAGATCCTCCTTCCAGAAAAACAGCAGAGTCATGAGATGGGTCTTTGGCATCTGCCAACACCATTTTGAAATGATATGTTTGTCCTGGAATTACATCTGCAACAGCTGTTAAAGGGGTTGTTCTTCCAAAATAGTTGATCACTAAGTGCGGATTCGCCAAAGCTCCAAAAAAGGTTGCATTGATAGGTCCACAGCTGAATCCATTTCCTGCAGGAACAATATTGGTTGCACTTACAGGCCCTGCACTTCCGGGCAACACAGCCAGATTAGTATAGGTAGGATCTCCAACTTTCTTTAATAAAAGTGCAAAGGCATCAGAATAGCCTAAGCAAGGATAATTAGACGTATATTCATCAGAAACGAATATGTAATTGAATTTTACCTGATTTGAATTCGGAACGAAATCAAATTCTAAAGCTACTGCATCGGTTAAGCTGACATTCGCTCCGGTAGCTGCTACAAGATCCGCATCACTTCCTGTTCCTACAGATTGTCCTACAGCAGATACATAATTATTACCTGCTTCAGAAGCATATCCTGTAGTCAGGACAATACCATCCGTAAAAGGAAAATTAGTTGTTCCTTTATGAAAATATCCCCAGAATCTGTTGCTGTTTGTCACATCATGATTGGGAGATACAGTAACATTGGTAACATTGGCTGTGGTGCAGTTGGTACCGCCATTGATCAAAATATTCTTTACCAGCTGCTCCGGCGTATAGTTTGAAGGAGTATAAGGAGGCACATTCACATCAATGAATGCTCCTGCTCTAAGACTGGCCGCAGAAGGTTTTATTCTCTCTGATTTTCTGACAGATTTCGTTTGAGAAAATGCAGAAGCAGAAATCAATAAAAAGGAAAAAAGGAAAAAATAGTTTTTTAGTCTATAAATTAACATTTTGTTTTCATTTGTTCAAATGTAACAAAAATAATTATACTAATCTCCCCTTAACCATTACTATTTTATAATTCATCACACACATTCACAATAAATTTTTCTTATCATTACATTTTCCACAAATCATTAAACATCAAAATTCAGACATAAAAAAACAGACCAATAAAATTGATCTGTTTATATTTTAATTGCTATTGTTCCGGCAGTTTATCGTCTTTTTTCAGCTGATCTATTTCATTCTGCAACTGGGAGATAATATCCTTTAACGCTTTTATTTCATTCTTGTTTGAGCTTACATTGCTCTTGAGTATTACGTTTTTCGCTCTTTCATTATGATCTTCTTCATCTTCTTCTTCGTTGATTTCCTCAATATCCTCACTGATTTCCTCAATATCTTCCTGGATATCTTCGATATCTTCGTTGATCTCTTCAATGTCTTCACTGATTTCCTCAAGATCTTCCTGAATGTCTTCGATATCTTCACTGATCTCCTCAATATCCTCCTGAATATCTTCAATCTTCTCGTGGCTTTTATTCACAGACATCTGAATGAAGATCGCAAGATAAATAGCTTCCAGGGAAAGTACCGTTGTGAGAATCAGAAGCATTTTATCAAAATCAACAATATTCAGCATCGGAAGTATAAACGAGGTAAGAAACAGCAGGGTATGCACAATCAGGGACTGAATAGATCCAATCCATGAAGTAATACTGTCCGCTATTTTTTCAAGAACTTCTTTTTTTTCGTTATATTTTTTCATCCTTTATATTTTTACAACAGTTCTTTAGTTACCCCTAATCCAAACAATGCAAAGTCATATTTCGCAGGATCTTTTTCATCAAATTTTCTGATGGCAATATCCAGCTCTTCTACCGTTTTCCAGTCATTCTGTGTTCTGAAAACCAATCCCAGTTTTCTGGAGATATTTCCGGTATGCACATCCAGAGGAATAGAAAGATATTTCTGATCTATATTCTCCCAAATTCCAAAATCTACTCCCCTTTTATCTTTACGTACCATCCATCTTAAAAACATGATAATCCTTTTTGCTGAGGAGTTTTTATAAGGTGAACTGATGTGTTTATGGCTTCTGTGTTTTTCTGTTTCCAGGAAACCACTTCTGAATCTTTCTATAGCATGGAGAAAATTATTCTCAGTTTTTTTCACTTCAAATAAACTTTCCAGACTTTCATTTTCTTTATAAATTCTGCTAAACTGTCTGATGAAATAAGAAAAATCCTGTCCGTTGAACGTTCTGTGAATACTTTTATCCTGAATACTTTTCAGATCCTTTTCGGAATAATTCATCACAAAATCATAGGGAGAATTTCCCATAATATCAAGCATTTTATCCGCAGAATTAATGATCGACTTTCTGTTTCCCCAGGAGATTGTAGCTGCCAGAAATCCTGCAATTTCAATATCCTGCTTTAAAGAAAAACGATGTGGAATCTGTATCGGGTCATTTTCAATGAAATCCGGAGCGTTATACTGATCTGCTTTTTCGTTGAGAAAATCTCTGAGTTCTTCAAACTTCAACATATTCATTCTAAATCTTTACACTCTCCAATGCTTTTGGTAAAAATGTATTGGGAAATATTTCTCTCGCTTCATCAGTAAATACGGTCAGGTCTCCATATCTATTGGAGAAGTGGCCTAAAATCAACTTTCCAACCTGAGCTTTCTGAGCAATGGTGGCAGCTTCCAAAGCTGTGGTATGCCCTGTATAATCAGCCATTTCTTTCAGATCATGCAAAAATGTTGCTTCATGATACAGAACCGTTACATTTTTAATAATAGGAATTACACTTTCCAGATAACGGGTATCACTGCAAAACGCATATGATACCGATGGAGCGGGATCAACAGTGAGAATCTCATTCTTAAGAACATAACCGTCGCTCAGTACAAAATCCTTCCCTGCTTTGATATTGTGGTAATCGCAGGTTTCAATTTCGCCGTACTTTGCAATCTCCTTCATATTAAGATGTCTGTCTTTCGGCTTTTCTTTAAAAAGATAACCATTACAGTAAATCCTGTGATCCAGCGGAATAGTATATACTTCTATCCTGTTGTCTTCATATATTTTTTCAGAATAATCTTTATCCAGTTCATGATAAATCACTTCAAAACCACGATGGGTTTCTGTAATCTGAAAAATGGTTTCCAGCATCTTCTTGATTCCTTTAGGACCATAAATATGCAATGGCATATCTCTTCCCAAAAGACGGAAAGAAGCTATAAGCCCGGGAAGCCCGAAACAGTGATCTCCGTGAAGATGGGAGATAAAAATATGATTGATTTTTGAAAATCTTGCTTTTGCCTTTCTCAGCTGTACCTGTGTACCTTCTCCACAATCGATCAGGAAGAGTCTTTCTTCCATTTCCAGCAGCTGTGCTGTGGGTGATGTGTTGATGGTTGGAATAGCAGAATTAAAGCCTAATATTGTTAAATAAGTACTCAAATCAATAATTTATGATAACAAATGTACAACAGAAAATCTAAATGGATGTTTTACCTTTAATATTTAAACCTAATCGGTCACTTTTAAAAAATCCATAAATAAGTCCAGTGCCTGTTTACGGTGACTGATTTTATTTTTGTCTTCAGGATCCATTTCAGCAAAAGTTCTTTCATATCCTTCAGGGACAAAAATCGGATCATATCCAAAGCCTTTGAAACCTTTGTTTTCTGTCAGTAAATTTCCATGAACTCTGCCTTCAAAATATTGAGCGCCGTTTTCATCATAGCAGCACAAAACTGTCACAAAATAAGCCTTTCTGTTTTCAATTGCCTGCATTTCTGCCAATACTTTTTCGATATTTTTTGCGAAATCATGATCTCCGGCATAACGTGCAGAGAAAATCCCGGGTCTTCCATCCAAAGATTCCACTACCAGACCGCTGTCATCTCCCAGGCTTGGAATTCCGGTCTTTTCAAAACAATATTTGGCTTTGATCAGGGCATTGGCATGAAAAGAATCTCCGTCTTCCACAATTTCTTCGTGAATATTATAATCGGTAAGGCTTTTCACCACGCAATCACTTCCCAGGATCTGTTGGATTTCTTCTTTTTTATGTTCGTTGTGGGTAGCTACTAATAATTCCATTTCTATATTCATTTTCAATTTTACTTTTTATAGCGGTAACTTACATTTCAGCATAATGCACTTTATACTTTTTCATAAACAGATAACAGAACAAAGAGAAAAGCACAATTCCAACAGCTAATACAAGCCATTCTGAAACATGAAAAACCTTTGCAAAACTCTCATCTTTACCATAAATTACCAATAACGAAAGCGTTAAGTTATTAAACGCATGCAGCAATATCGGCATCAGTAAAGACTTTGTCTTATAATAAACCAACCCCAGTACGCAGCCCAGCATTACTGCACTGATAAACTGCCATGGATTTCCGTGAACCACTCCAAAAATAACAGAGGCATACAGAATTGCCTTCCATGGTTCTACTCCTTTATTGATCAATCCTTTCTGAATAATTCCTCTGAATATAATTTCCTCAAAAATGGGAGCCATAATTACCGTCATGATAATCATTATTACTGGATTATCAGTTAATTGACCCATCATTTGGGTAAAATATTCATAAAAGTCTCCGAAAAACGGCCCTGTAGTTGGAATCTGAGCAGCAATAAATTCGGAAATAAACATCATTCCTGCCATCATTGGAAAGATGAGGAGATAGGTGGAAAAATTGACCGATGATAAGTTGAAGTTAAGCTTCTTTTGAGTAGTCCTCCTTACGATGAAAAAATCAAAAAAAGCAATAGCTGTAAGGAATCCTACAGAATTCACCACCATGAAAAACCAGTCTTTCAATTCAATATTTTCCCGGAAAACAACTTTCCATAAAGTACTGAATAAAGAAACTGCCATTGTTCCCACGAATAATCCAACCACCAAAACAACACCGCCAAACCATGTGAACGTAAACTTCGGATATTTGCTATTTTCCATCCTTTCTCTGTAAAAGTTTCTGAGAAACAAAGATAATTTTTTTGACTGCTACAGGCAACTAAAAAAGGAATTTCTTATTTTTGGCTCATCGTACTGAATACCATAATATCTCTATTGCAAATGGCTGAATCTACAGTGAGAAGCCTACAATTATTCGTTCCTTCAAACCCTTCTAACTCTTCACTCTCCCACCTGAAAAGCATTGTTGCAATTTAAATTTGAAAACCTCGCAAAAAATCACGATTTTTGCAACTTCAAAATACGATATGTCAGACTTAATCAAAGAAATACAAAAAAGAAAGACCTTCGGGATCATTTCCCACCCGGATGCCGGAAAAACAACTCTTACAGAAAAGTTACTTCTTTTCGGGGGAGCGATCCAGGAAGCGGGTGCGGTAAAATCCAACAAAATAAAAAAAGGAGCTACCTCCGACTTTATGGAAATTGAAAGACAGAGAGGAATCTCTGTGGCAACTTCCGTATTGGCTTTTGAATACAGAGATCATAAAATCAATATTCTCGATACTCCTGGTCACAAAGACTTTGCTGAGGATACCTACAGAACATTAACTGCTGTAGACTCAGTAATCGTAGTGATAGACGTTGCAAAAGGGGTTGAGGAACAGACCGAAAAACTGGTTCAGGTTTGTAGAATGAGAAACATCCCGATGTTGGTTTTCATTAATAAACTGGACCGTGAAGGTAAGGATGCCTTTGATCTGTTGGACGAAGTGGAACAAAAACTGGGATTAACAGTTTGTCCGCTTTCTTTACCAATTGGTATGGGAAGCGACTTCCAGGGAATTTATAATATCTGGGAAAACAACATCCAGTTATTCTTAGAAGAGAAAAAACAAAAGGTTGGAGATTCTATTAAGTTTGATGATATCAATGATACTTCCATTGATGATGTTATTGGTGAAAAAGCCGCAGCAACTTTAAGAGAAGAGCTTGACCTGATCCAGTCTGTTTACCCAGAATTTAACCGTGAGGATTATATGAAAGGAGATTTACAGCCTGTATTCTTCGGTTCAGCTTTAAATAATTTCGGGGTTCGTGAATTATTGGATGCTTTTATTGATATTGCTCCTATGCCGCAGCCAAAAGAAAGTGATACCCGCCTGGTAAAACCTGAGGAAAGCACTTTCACAGGATTTGTTTTCAAAATCCATGCGAATATGGATCCTAAACACAGAGACAGACTTGCTTTCGTAAAGATTGTTTCCGGAACTTTCAAAAGAAATGAGAATTACTTATTGGTAAGAGAAGGCAAAAAAATGAAATTCTCCTCTCCCAATGCGTTCTTTGCTGATAAAAAAGAGGTGGTAGAAGAAAGTTTCCCTGGTGATATCGTTGGTTTACATGATACAGGAAGTTTCAGAATCGGAGATACGCTTACAGGTGGAGAAAAGTTAAGCTTCAAAGGGATTCCGAGCTTCTCTCCGGAACATTTCCGTTATATCAACAACAATGATCCGTTAAAAGCCAAGCAATTGGCGAAAGGTATTGATCAGCTGATGGATGAAGGAGTGGCACAGCTCTTTACCCTTGAAATGAACGGAAGAAAGATTATCGGAACTGTAGGTGCCCTTCAGTATGAAGTTATCCAATATCGTTTAGAGCATGAATATGGTGCAAAATGTACTTATGAACCGTTATCCATGCACAAAGCATGTTGGGTAGAAGCCGACGAAAAATCTGAAGAATTCAAAGAATTTGCAAGATTAAAGCAGAGATTCCTGGCGAGAGATAAGTACAATCAATTGGTATTCCTTGCAGACTCTTCTTTCACCATTCATATGACGCAGGAGAAATTCCCGAATGTGAAATTACACTTCATTAGTGAGTTCAGAGAAAATTAAGACGTAAACAGTCAATTCGTATAAAGGCGAAATTGTTCACAATACAGATCCGCAGAAGTTTTTTTCTGCGGATTTTTCATAATATATCGTATGAAACCATCCCGGCAAAAATTCTTCGAATTTTTGCCGCCCCTCCGGAGGATGGGAATTTTTAGATTTCCGGACTAATATTTAGTGAAAAGACAAAGCTTTCGAATCATTTCAATACCCCAAAATCAGAAAAACGCTTTGTAAATTTTTTGTAAAACAAATACAAAAGATTGAAAATACAACAGTTATAATTTTACCAGCACAATACATCCTATTTACAATCTTTACAAGAACTTCCCTTCTAATTTTACTTCATCAAAAAAATTAATCTTATGAAAAAGTTCATACTACTCGCTGCTGTATCAGGCACTTTCATGATGTGTAAAAAAGCAGAAGCTACACAGGATAGAATAAATAAAGCCTTCCATTCTGCGGACAGTGCTGCCACAGTTGCTACAGAAACTATTGATCATGTCAGTAAAACGGCTGATAAAGCTCTGGACTCGGCCAGTATTAAAATAAAAGATTTTGAGAATACTAAAAATGACATCCAGCAAAAGATAGAACACACCTCCAAAATGGTGGATTCTTTATCTGATAAAATTGCCCATACAAAACTGGAATCCAAAATAGAAAAGAAGGATTCGGTGGAAAAGGAGATTGAAAAGATTGCAGTAAAAAACCCGGCTCCCAAGGTTATTAAAGAAACCAAAATCATTTATAAAGACAAGCCTGTAAACGACAGCTATGAACTTAATATGGCCAAAAATAAAATGGTGAAATCAGGATATCTTGCCATAAAAGCGGAGAATGCAGAAACAGTAAAGGAAATCATCCGAGAAGAAGTCAGCAGAAATAACGGTTATATCAAAAGTGAAAATCTTTCTTATGTGGAATCCGCATATCTTCATGGAGAGAATCAAAAAGTATACAGCCTGGATATCAAAGTTCCTATCCGGCATTTTGATGATTTGATAGATGCAATCAACAACAATGCGGGAGATATTGACACGAAAGACATTCAGGTTTCAGGACAAAACTATGCAGACAATACCATCTGTACAATTAATGTGAATATCAGTGACCAGGGTAAAACACAAACAGAACCTAAGAGCTTCGGTGGAAAATCACTGGCCGCCATTGAATCCGGCTGGAATGTTATCACTTCCATATTCCTGTTTATCCTTCCATTATGGCCTTTATTTCTTATTGCCGGCATTGTATACTATTTCTATAAAAAGAAGAATAAAAATACGGTTGATAATGATTCTCATTAGTTTTTTAATATTTTTTTAATGAGGTTTAAAACGGATGTTCGATTCTTATTTTTAATTTTATCAAACATTCAACGGAAGTATTTGCTTATTATAAAAATAACTCTTAACTTTAATTGTAAGCAAAATGCAATGAATCTTCGATTACACGAGGTTCAAAGATCAATTTGAAAATTTTATTTCATATATTAATATTTTGTGATTTGGTGTAAAATAAGGCCCTCATATTGAGAGCCTTATTTGTTTTATTTCATATTCACTACCTTATCTACAATAAGCTTTGTTTTTCTTATCTACGGAAGCGCTCCGTTGTACTCTTTATAATGCAGGTAAAAAGTTTTACCGCTGTTGCTTTCCTGAATCAGCTTACCTTCATAGGTTTTGAAGACAGAACCTTTTTTCATAGCATAGTTCAGGTATCCGGATTTTACTCCTTCTCCAAAAAACGAAACAGTACTTATACCAGACAAACACTCACAGTAATAACAGTACAACGTCGAGGGTGATCCATAAAGAACTGCTAATTTTAGGGGACTCTTTTTTCATTAAAGTTGTTTAAACTTTCCAAAACCACAAAAGGCACAAAAAGTTTCATTCTAAAACACTGGAGCTCACTTAAGTAAGTTTAATAGGATACCGCAGAAAAGTTCACTTAAGAGGAACATTTCGACTTCGCTCAATAGGCAAAGATTTTTTACACAACTCAGGTGTACTTATCACGCATAAGGTATGGTTCTGAAAAACTTAAGTGTTTAAAACTTTTGTGCCTAAAATAATGATTATAAAAGTTTAAACTGTCTCATTGTAAAAGTTTATACAAGTTCAATATATTTATAAAAAACAATCAAATTAAAACTCATTAATTTTAAAATACATTGTTCCTGATATTGTCCTGCTGTTTGAGGAATCAATATTAACAAAGCGTATCCTGACATTTGAAGTAGATGTAAGCCTCACAGAAGCAATAGCAACGGCTCCAGGCAGATCAAAATTAGGTGAAATGCTTACCACAGCCTGCGTAGTACCCGGCCTGCTTGCGGCAGGTATCGTTACATTAACATCTAACGTTCCTGCTGAATCAAAAAATCCAAAAGTAGTATTATTTGCACTGCTTATAGTACTATTAATAGTGGACGAAAAGGTAATGGAATTTTTCTGTACAGTTCCTGCACTTCCCAGTTTGTAGCCTCCATTTACGTCCAGGTTGGCAGAAGCAACCGGTGATGATGTATTAACACCTACAGTTGTGAATGTTTTTGTTCCTGCAAAAGACTGATTTCCTGTAGTAACCACTCCTCTTGCCGTGGAACTTGCGTCCGGAATATTAAGTGTCATACTTCCATCTAAGGAGGCCGGTGAACCGGTAACATTCACATTAGTGCCAGAAGTTCCCAGATTCAATGATATTGTACCTAAAGTAGAAGCAGAAACGGGCACCCATGTCGTACCATTCCATTGAAGCAGCTGTTTGTTGGATGCTCCATTCTGTCCCAGAACAACAGGATTAGCTGCTGTTCCGTTCCCTGTTAAAGGACTTGCTGTTGCTACAGAAACTAATGCATTTCCCTGAGCCACAATCTGTGAAGCCGTTACTTTTGTAAATACACCATCATTGTCAAATGCAACGATAGAGTCTTTTGCAGAGGCATTAGAAGCTGTTCCCATGATGTTTCGTACGCGTACTGAACCGTTCACGTCCAGTGTTTCTGTAGGATTGTGTGTGTTAATTCCAACTTGGGAGCTAACGTGCGTGATTGCTCCTGTAAGAAGCAACAGAAATAATGTTCTCATCTTGATGTGATTTATTTGTGAACTTAAAAATAATTAAATTATTGAGTTCCAACATATAAAATCATATTTTTTACTATTTAACACACAGCAATTTCAGACAAGACAGGTAAGCAAAGAGAGGTATGCTTCCAACAATAATATATTTTTCAGTATATCGTAATATTTTTAAAAACAGAGTATCAAAATTGATTAGAAAAAGTAATTCGATGGTATAAAAAGCAACACGATCCGGAAAAAAAAGAGGCTGTCCGAAAAGTTTGGACAGCCTCAATTTTTGCTGATTTTATTCTTACCCCTACAGAAGGAGTATATAAATATCCGAATCCCAGAAGGTGTTACCGACTTTTAGGACACTCCCCTTTCTGTTATTTCATATTCACTACCTTATCTACAATAAACTTTGTGTTTCCTCTCCACGGAAGCGCTCCGTTGTACTCTTTATAATGCAGGTCAAAAGTTTTACCGCTGTTGCTTTCCAGTTGTTTAAAAACTTCGGGGTCATCTACAGAAAATTCAAACTCATAGCTTGTAATAGTTCCTGTTTTTCCTCTTCCAAAGCCTTCCTGAATCAGCTTACCTTCATAGGTTTTGAAGACATAACCTTTTTTCATAGCATAGTTCAGGTATCCGGATTTTACTCCTTCTCCAAAAACGAAATAGTACTTATACCAGACAAACACGCCCAGTAACAGCAGCACGACACCAAGGGTGATCCACAAAGATTTTTTCATAGGTTGTGTGTTTTATAAAATGTTATTTTGCGATGCTTCTGGAAATCACGATCTTCTGAATTTCAGAAGTTCCTTCATAGATCTGAGTGATTTTCGCATCTCTCATTAATCTTTCTACGTGATATTCTTTCACGTATCCGTATCCACCGTGGATCTGTACTGCTTCAATAGTAGTATCCATTGCCACCTGAGAAGCGTATAATTTTGCCATAGCTCCGCTTTCAGAGATATCTTTTCCTTCATCTTTCTCACAAGCTGCTTTAAAACATAACATTCTTGCAGCTGTGATCTGAGTAGCCATATCAGCCAACTTGAATGCAATCGCCTGGTGGTTGATGATTTCAGTTTTGAAAGCTTTTCTTGTTTTAGCATATTTCAATGCCAGTTCGTAAGCACCTGAAGCAATACCTAAAGCCTGAGAAGCAATACCAATTCTTCCTCCGTTCAATACTGCCATAGCAAAGTTGAATCCGAATCCGTCAGCACCAATTCTGTTTTCTTTTGGAACTTTTACGTTATTAAAGATCAAGGAGTGAGTATCACTTCCTCTGATTCCTAATTTGTCTTCTTTCAGTCCGATTTCAAATCCTTCCCATCCTCTTTCAACAATGAAGGCATTAATTCCTTTATGCTTTTTCTCAGGATCTGTCTGTGCAATTACGATATAATAAGTAGCTGTTCCACCATTGGTGATCCAGTTTTTGATACCATTTAAAAGATAGTAATCTCCTTTGTCTTCAGCAGTCGTTTTCTGAGAAGTAGCATCAGAACCAGCTTCCGGCTCAGATAATGCAAATGCTCCGATAACCTGTCCGCTGGCCAGTGGAGTAAGATATTTTACTTTTTGCTCTTCAGAAGCGAATTTTTCAAGACCGGCACAAACCAATGAGTTGTTTACAGACATTACAACAGCTGCAGAAGCATCCACTTTTGCAATTTCCTCCATGGCAAGCACGTAAGAAACGCTGTCCATACCTGCACCTCCGTATTTTGGATCTACCATCATTCCTAAAAGACCCATTTCTCCCATTTTCTTCACCTGTTCTGCAGGAAATTTCTGGTCACGGTCTCTTTCAATCACTCCAGGTAAAAGTTCGTTCTGTGCAAAGTCTCTTGCTGCCTGCTGAATCATCAGCTGTTCTTCCGATAAATTAAAGTCCATAAAAAAAATAATTATATAGCCGTAAATTTACACTTTTTAAGCAAATCTGAAAAAATAAATTAAAAGTGGAAAAAAGGCAGGTTTAATGATAATTGACAGGCATTTCGGGATCCGGGATAATGCGTCAAGAAGACAATATAAAATACGTGGAGAAAAATAAATCTTTATAAAAGAATAATTAAAAGTAAAAAATCCCTATTTAAGAGCTTCCGGCCTTCTTTTTGATTCAAACTGTTATGGTAAGCATTCAACTAATTCCTAATTATCACATTCAAATGTTTTCAATTAAAAAAAATGCTTATATTTAAATTTCTTTATAAATTACGTAAAAAATCATGACGATCAAGAGATTATTCGATATTCCACACTATGCTTTAGAAAAATATCCTAAAACGGATATGTTTGTAACAAAATATCATGGCGAGTGGAGAAAAACTTCTACACAGGAGTTTATTAATGAGGGAAATAAGATATCCAGAGGATTATTGAAGCTTGGGATAAAACCGGGGGACAAAATTGCTTTGATTACTACCAATTCCCGCACAGAATGGGCAATTATGGATTTCGGGCTTTCTCAGATCGGAGTTGTTTCAGTACCGGTTTATCCAAGTATTTCTTCTGAAGACTATGAATTTATTTTCAATAATGCTGAAATTCAGTATTGTTTTGTTTCTGATAAAGAACTGCTGAATAAAGTAATGAAAGTAAAACATAATATTCCGAGTTTACAGGGAATTTTTACTTTCGATAATATCAGTGGAGCGGCCAACTGGAGAGAAATTCTTGACTTGGGCAAGGATGAATCTACGCAAATTGAAGTAGATGATCTTTCCAATGCAATCAACACAGAAGATCTCGCAACAATTATTTATACTTCCGGAACTACGGGAAGACCCAAAGGGGTAATGCTTACGCATAATAATATTGTTTCAAACGTATTAGGAGCCATTCCAAGAATTCCAAAGAGAAGAAGTCTGGATTACAAGGAGACGAGAGCATTAAGCTTCCTTCCTATCTGCCATATTTTTGAAAGAATGCTGTTCTATCTTTATCAGTACAATGGTTTTTCTCTCTATTTTGCTGAAAGCATCGAGAAAATGGGCGAAAACGTAAAAGAAGTGAAACCTCATTATATGACTGTAGTACCAAGACTGGTAGAAAAGGTATATGACAAAATCTATAATACAGGATCTTCAGCAGGAGGGTTAAAATCAAAAATATTCTTCTGGGCGTTGAACCTGATCAGTAAAAAGAAAGTAATTTCCAAACCATCCGGACTTCAGGAAATCATTGCAGACAAGCTTGTATTTTCCAAATGGAGAGAAGGTTTAGGCGGCGAAATTGTGACTTTAGTTTCAGGATCTGCGGCATTGTCTACGAGACTTAACCTGATGTTCCAGAATGCCGGTATTCCAATTCTGGAAGGATATGGTTTAACAGAAACCTCCCCTGTAATTTCTGTAAACAGCTTTGATAAAATGAGAGTGGGAACGGTAGGGATTCCATTGGATAATTTAAAGGTTAAAATTCAGGAAGACGGTGAGATTACCGTAAAAGGTCCTTCTGTATTCAAAGGATATTTTCAGAATGAAGAAATGACAAAAGAAGCTTTTACGGATGATGGCTTCTTCAAAACCGGAGATATCGGACATATCGACAGTGACGGATTTTTACAAATCACCGACCGTAAGAAGGAAATGTTCAAAACTTCCGGAGGAAAATATATTGCTCCCCAGACTATTGAAAATTTAGCAAAAGCGTCAAAATTCATAGAACAGATCATGGTGGTAGGCGATGGTGAAAAAATGCCATGTGCTTTGGTACAGCCTGATTTTGAATTTGCTAAAAACTGGGCGATGAGAAACAATCTTACTATTGGCACTACACCAGTGGAGATTGCCAAAAGTGCTGAGTTGAAGCAGAGAATTGAAAAAGAAATCGAAGGCATCAATGAACACCTTGGAAACTGGGAAAAAATTAAAAAAATTGAGCTTACTCCTGAAGTATGGAGTATTGAAAGCGGATTGCTTACTCCAACTTTAAAACTAAAAAGAAAAGCAATAAAAGAGAAGTTTATAGCTTTGTATAATAAGATGTATGATCATCAGGATTAAAAAATATCAACCGCTTCAAAATGAAGCGGTTTTTTTATAGGTTTAGGCTCTAAAGCTAAGAAGCATATTTGTTTTTGATTCACAGCATTGAGTTTTTGAATCCAATTATAACACAACCTTTGTCATTCCCAAGAATCTGAACTCTATTTTTATACAGTATGGATTCTTGGGAATGACAA
Organism: Chryseobacterium sp. RU33C; assembly: GCF_900156015.1. NCBI lineage: Bacteria > Pseudomonadati > Bacteroidota > Flavobacteriia > Flavobacteriales > Weeksellaceae > Chryseobacterium > Chryseobacterium sp. RU33C. Next base: position 28,868 of record NZ_FTMT01000007.1, read on the forward strand.
GGGAGCATGTTTAAAAGTGGTATTTATTATAAGAAAAGTGGTGCAATATTCAGATCAAAAATAAAAAAAGCTGTCTCATTTCTGAAACAGCTTTTGTATAACTTAAAATCAATAATTAGAATTTAATTACAGATTTCATTTTTTCGTTTTCTTCCATTACCAATTCATCATCAACAAGAATTTTTCCAGAGTGCTCATCAATAATGATTTTCTTTCTCTGAGCAATTTCCATTTGCTTTTGAGGAGGAATAGTGAAGAAAGATCCTTTTGGAGCTCCTCTTTCTAATCCTACAACGGCAAGACCGTTGATAGAGTTTGTTCTGATTCTGTTATAAGAAGCCAATAATCTCTCATCAATTTTAGCTGCGAATTCTTTAGACTGCTCTAAAAGATATTCTTCTTCTTTCTGCGTTTCAGAGATCAAACCATCCAATTCTTCTTTTTTGAATTTCAAGTGGCTTTTCAAATCGTCGATCTTAGCATTCAGTTCAGCTAAAGTTTCGTTTTTGTGAGCAATTTTAGCTCCGAATTCTTTAATTCTTTTTTCAGCAAGCTGAATTTCCAGCTCCTGGAATTCCATTTCTTTTCCTAATGCTTCAAACTCTTTATTGTTTCTTACATTATCCTGCTGAGATTTGTATTTCTCAATTAAAGTTTTAGCATGGTTAATTACTTCATGCTTTGTTTTGATCTGATCGTCCTGCTCTTTTATCTCAGCATGAAATTTTTCAGCTCTTTTTTCAAGACCTTCAATCTCAATTTCAAGATCTTCAACTTCAATTGGCAATTCTCCTCTAGTATTTCGGATTTCATCCAATCTTGAATCAATGATCTGTAAATCGTATAAAGCTCTTAATTTTTCTTCAACTGAAATATCGTTGGTTTTTGCCATATTTAAATGAAATAATTTACTGGGTTTGTTTTTTCAATAGATTTTGAAATTGCAAATGTACTAAATTTTTGTGATAAAATTTCAAATAATTGTTGGGTAACAAATTGTTCTGATTCATAATGTCCTATATCACAGATCAGCATTTTAGACTCGGCTAGAAAATAGTCATGATATTTAAGATCTCCGGTAAGGTAAGCATCACATTTTCTGGATGCTGCAGATCTTATTCCACTTGCTCCTGAGCCTCCCAGCACCCCTACTCTTTTGATTTTTTTATTATTAAATGAAGAATGTTTTATCACCTCCAGACCAAATTTTTCTTTTACCAACCTGAGGAAATCTTTTTCATCCATTTCCTCTTCCAGATCACCATACATGCCTAATCCGGAATGATGATTTTTATTATCCAGACTATAAACCTGATAGGCTACTTCTTCATAAGGATGTGCAGCCTTCATGGCCCCCACAATCTGCCCTTGTTTAAAACCTTCAAAAATTACAGAGATCATATCTTCATCTGCATTTTCGCGAATTCCCTGCTGTCCGGAAAACGGATTTGCACCTTCTGCAGGTCTGAATGTTCCTTTACCGCTCACCGTAAAACTGCATTCATCATAGAATCCTATATTTCCTGCTCCGGCCAAGAACATCGCTTCTTTTACTTTTTCTGAATATTCTTTGGGAACAAAAACCGTCAACTGTTTTAAATTATTTTCCTTTGGCTGAAGAATCTTCATATTCTTTAATCCCAACTGGCTGCATATCCCGTGGTTGACCCCATAGAAATCATTATCAAATGCAGTGTGGACGGCATAGATGGCTACTTTATTTTCAATAGCTTTTAAAACAGCTCTCTCTACGTAGTTCTTTCCTGTTAAGGATTTTAGTCCGGAAAATATGATGGGATGAAAACATACAATCAGATTACAGTTTCTCTCAATCGCCTCATCTACTACATTTTCCAGGGCATCATGGCAAACCAGAATTCCTGATACATCGCGGTCATAAACTCCACACAGCAATCCTACATTATCAAAATCTTCTGCCTGTCTGATGCTTATCTCCTCTTCAATCTTTGCAATTACAGTTTTTAGTTTCATTAATTTATATTTTACGGTTACAGCGAAGATATTAATTTTACCAAAAATCCGGAAAAAATTACCGGCTTTCTTTAACCGGTTTCATTTTGATGGTAAAAAGAATTAAATAAGACTGTTAATCTTTAAAAAGAGATACTATGGTAAAGGATTCTATTACTACACTGCAGTTTATATCAGACTCCATAAAAGCCGATAGCCTTTTCCCGGATCAAAACTTGCAGGCGTTGCAATGGTATAAAAATAAAAGGTAAGAAAGTTACCTGAAATGTTATGTATTATTCGTGTTTTATCAATTATAACAAATTAAAAAACAATTCATTAATTTAAAATAATTCACTTTTCAATAACAGGTTTTTCGTTAACATTTGCAAGATTCTTTCAACAATCATATATTTACCGTATGCTTTATGGAAATTATTAACTTCGCTGTGAAATAACCCTATATAAATGGAAAGAGAACATAATCTGATTCCTGAGGACGCTCTTTGGAAAAGATTCCTTTACCGGATAATTTATCGCTCCGATACGAAGCTTGGAAAACTGTTCGATATCATATTATTATCGTTAATTCTTGCAAGCACTGCAATTATTATGATGGAAAGCGTACCTAAGCTTGATAAAAGATTCCATTATACTTTTCTGATTCTTGAATGGGTGATCTCAATTTTCTTCACCATGGAATATTCTATGCGTATTGCAGTGGTAAAAAATAAGCGGAGTTACCTATTCAGTTTTTTCGGAATTATTGATTTTCTGGCTCTTGTTCCTTTCTTCCTTAGTTTTTTCTTTCCTATTACTAAGTATTTCCTTATTTTCAGGATGCTGAGAATGTTGAGAATCTTCAGGATTTTCAATTTGCTGGATTTTATGAACGATGGATATTTAATTGTAAGGGCTTTAAAGAACAGTTCAAGAAAAATTTACATTTTCCTTTTGTTCCTGATTATTTTCTCGGTTATTGTAGGTTCACTTATGTTTATGGTAGAGGGTGGAAGACAAGGTTTTGAAACAATACCGCAGTCTATTTACTGGGCGGTTGTCACGGTAACTACGGTAGGTTATGGTGATGTATCGCCTATTACGCCTTTAGGGAAGTTTTTCGCTGTTGTTCTGATGCTGGCGGGTTATTCTATCATCGCAGTTCCTACCGGTATTGTAACAGCGGAAATGAGAAACAAAAGACAAAATCTGGAAATGATATGTGAACGCTGTGGTAATGAAGATATTGATGATGATGCAAGGTATTGTAAGAAATGTGGCAAGAAATTAGCTTAATACATCGGTATAAGTAAAATTTATTCACCAAATACCACAAAATCATGGAACCTAAAAAGAAAAACAGACCGAATAGCTTAGTAATTATTCTTTTTGCATTGATTGCACTCATGATCATTATCTACTTTATATTAGTAATGTTCTTCCCTACTGTTTTTGACCTTATGAATAAAGGAGAAATACAGCCTGTACCCAATAAATGATGAGTAATGGGTAATAAGTGACAGGAACAATTTATAATCAACCAGAATTTTCAGAACAAAATAAAAAAGATGAGTAAACAATTTTGCTCATCTTTTTTCATCAATACTTTTCAAATCAAATCCTATACAATTTTCATAAAAAAGGCGGATCAGTGATGATCCGCCTCCCTTTTTATTTAAATGATGAATTATTTTTTAATAGCTTTGATCGTCTGCTTAGATCCGTCTTTCATCTCAAGTGTTACTAAGTAAACTCCCTGCATTAAATCTCTTAAATGGATTGTAGATTCAGGATTAGCAATTGTTTTCACCAGTCTTCCAGCAGCATCAGTCACAGATACATTTTTTACATTTTTCACATCAGAAATATTCAGTGCATCCGTAAATGGATTAGGATAAACCTGGATAGTATTTTTCGCAATAGCCACCTCAGATGTTGCCAGATTAGCATTGTTAATGCTAATATCGTCAATATACAGATTATACTGATCCGGATCTGAATACGCATTAAATCCAAAGAAATACACTCCTGTTGTAGGAACTGTAAACGTTATAGATTCTGTATGGGCCATTTCATCATTGATTGAAGGATAATCTGCTATAGAGCCTGTCATAGCTGCTGCTGCAGGTGAAGTTCCATAGGCAACTTTCAATTTTTCAACATAAGTTGATGAGTTATTACCATATTTATAACTGATTGTATACTGCACTCCTGCGGTTAAGTTCAATCCTTGTGTAAAGAACCATGCATTTCCAGAATTGGAAGAGTTATACTGGTACTTCAACACTTTGGTAGTGAATCCCTGGCTATCGGAAGGAGGATCCATTGTTTCCCAATTGTTTCCTGTTCCGGCATTAACATTGATTGTACAAGCGGGCAGATCCGGAACAGTCACGTTTTCAAAATCTATCGTATAAGGAGTATTCACACTTGAACACAATGTTGTAAAAGCAGCATGATCACTCCATATACTTTTACTTGTTGCACTGCATGCAGATCTTACCCATACATAATAAGCAGTGGAGGCAGCTAAACCAGGAATATTGTAAGTGGTTGCTGTAACTCCTGTAAAATTAGGCGTGCTGGTTGCTGTAGGTGCTGTATTGGTTGTACTGTAATAAATATCATATCCATTTGCAGGCACTGGGGTAGCCGCAGTCCATGAAACCGTAGCTCCTGCAGCAGTAATATTTGAAACAGCTAATGCATTAGGTTCGCTACAAACAGGTGCTACATCTATATTGATATCATCAACATATAATTGATTCATGTTCGCATCAGAATACGCCTGAAATCCAAAATAATAAACTCCTGTGGTTGTGGGTGTGAAATTCGCAAAAGCACTTGTTGCTGTGCTGACAACAATATTTGAATGATCAGCTAATGTATTGGTCATTCCTGCTCCTGTAGCTGTAGTGCCGTAAGCTACTTTTAGTTTTTCAGCATATACAGTTCCTTCTGCATTTGCATATTTATATTTAATTCTGTAGGTCACTCCTGCAGTAAGATTAATACCATTGGTGAAAAACCAGGTATCCGCATTATCAGCATAGTCGTAAGAATACTGAAGAACATTCCCTGTGAATCCCTGAGCATCCAGATCACCTGTCTTCCACATATTTCCTGCACCATCATTAACTACTGAGGTACAACCTGGGATATCAGGCGGGGTTATACTTTCAAAATCCAATGCGTATGGTACCCCTACAGCAACACACGACGTCATAAATGTTGCCATTTGAGACCATGCACTCTTATTTGAAGAACTGCATACAGAACGTACCCATACGTGATAAGTAGTTGCTGGAGCAAGTGAAGGCAGGTTAGCAGTTAATCCGCTGCTTGTTCCGGAAACCACTGTAGCAGCAGTAGGATATGCACTGGAAGTTGAATAATAATATTCATAACCGCTTCCTGGCACTGAAGATGGAGCTGTCCATCCTACCTGGGCAGAATTGGCAGTTACAGCAGAAACAGTTAAAGCAGACGGTGCAAAACATGTTGGAACAGCACCGATTACGACCGTATAATCGTGAGCTTCTCCATATCCATTTGTATTACAAGGAATAGGATCACTGGAAAAGCGATCTGCCACCCTCATTCTATACGTGCCCGGAGTAACTGTAGAAGGAATTGTTATAAGTCCTGCGGTTATATTATTTCCTCCCACAAGCGTACTACTTGCTGAAGCTACAAGTTCCGGAGCTGCATCATCAAAAGTTCCGTCGTTATTGAAATCTATCCATATACGTACATTCTGATCACTATAACCATGTTTAACGCTAAAATCATAACTTAAACCTGCACTCAGGTTGATCATCATAGAAGTATAATCTCCATATGCATCAGTAGAACAACCTGTATTAGAATGATCAAATCCTGCACCCGGAATTGCAAAAGTATCTATCACATCCCCTCCACTACAGCCACTAGCAAATGCAGGTGTACAATACGTCTGCGCAGAGGATAAAAAGCCAGTCATTAATAAACCAACGAGTAAAAAGTTTTTCATATAAATCAATATTAGTTACTCAAATCTAGTGAAAATCAACAATAAAAAAAATATTTTTTTCATTATATGATAACAAATACAAATTTTCTTTTAACAAAAGATAATTTCACTTATAAAAAAAGAGACTGCTCGAAATGAACAGTCTCTCTTTTCTATTTATAAGAAATTATTTTATCTCTTGATTGCTTTAACGGTTTGTTTAGATCCGTCTTTCATATTCAAAACAACCAAATACAATCCTTCTTTAAGATCTCTCAACTGAAGTTCAGAGGAAGGTTTTTCAATGGTTTTAACCAATCTTCCGGCAGAATCAAGAATGGAAACTGATTTTACTTTATCCGGTTTTGCAATATTCAATACGCTTGTGAATGGATTTGGGTGTACTTCTATAGTTTCTGTGGCTTTAGAAACTTCAGAAACTCCCAAAGTCCCTTTGGAAATAGTAATTGTAAAAGGAAATTCTACAAAATCCACGGTTGAACTTCCATCCCCAACATTCACATAATACACAGTTCCCGGAACAGTATCAATAGATATTGGTGTTGAATGCCAAACACTGGTAATACAAGTTAAACTTCCACACCCTCCTTTATAAACTCCTACCCTAGGAAATCCATTTCCTATAGGTGATACTATAATTTTATGAGTAGAACCATCCCCTGTAAACGTAAACCATGTACCATCATTCATTGCCGGGCTACAAGCTGTAACAAATCCATTATTATTAGTTGCAGCTAACGCATCTGTTTGTGTGTAACTATAAGGAAATACAGAAGCAACCAAAGCTCCGGAACAACTGTCATTAACAGGAACCGGAGGCAATGTTCCAATACATATATTAAATCCGACAACTTCACTGGGGTATTTAGTATTAAATACTCTTATATAATAAGTTTGGCCTATTGTAAGTCCGGAAACCCCACCCATAAGATGTGCACATTTAATACTTGTAAGGTTACCACAATCACCACTGAAAAGCTGAAAGTAGGTTTCAGTACCGGACTGTACCCCAAGAGAGACCAAATCTTTCAAATGAATAAAATGACCTGTTGCAGTAGCCGTAAACTTAAACCATACATCTCCTGGTTTTGCAACACCATTGCATGTAGGAGCTGATATATTCGACGCTGTAGCCCCCATTGTACTTCCTGCTGTTACAACTGCACAATTCAAATCAGAATTTACAGGCAAAGTAATTGCATTTATACACTCATCATTGGAAGGTGGTGGCGTAAGGTCTGTCCCTATACATATACCAAAATCCATAGCACTGGATTGTCCTGTCAAGCTACTATAAACCCTTATATAATAAGTATCTCCTACTGTAAGATTATCTACAGCCAAAGCATTCAGATAAGAACAGGAAAGACTAGCTAAACTATTACAATCCCCCTTATAAACCTGAAAACGTAAAGTAGGAGCATAAAATACCGGGACTTTATAGATAATATTGCTTAATTTAATAACATGCTTACTGCCTGTTGCTGTAAATTTGAACCATACATCAGAATTAGGACTATTATAGCAAGTAACAGGTGACAGACTGGAATCTGTTGCGGATATAATGGTTCCTTGAGTAATGCTTGCACAATTCAAATCAGGATTTACAGGTAAATCTATTGCATTTCCACATTCATCATTGACTGGTGGTGGCGGAAACGTTACCACACATATATCAAAATTTTGAGCAGCACCATAATTAGCACGAGTAAATACTTTTACATAATAAGTTTCACCTGGAGTAAGATCATTTACAATTGAATAATATTGAGCTTCGTCGCTACATGCAATAGTTGTTAAGTTACCACAGCTTCCTTTAAAAACAGAAAAATATATAAACTTATTATTTACTGCTCCTACGGAGGTTATATTACTTAATTTAATCATATGTTTGGAAGCTATAGCAGTAAATTTGTACCACACATCATTATGACTATAAGAATTAATACATGAATTTTGCCCCTGATTAGATACAGACGCCATCAAATTTGTACCAGGAGTAAAATTTGTACAATCTATAGTTGGGCTCACAACCAATTCCACAGCGTCTGCACACTCATCATTAGATGGAGTTAATGATGCAGTTGTAAACTTGATATTAGCACAACCGTAGGATTCTCCTGTTGATCCTACTGCCGTCACCTTAAGATAATATGTTGTAGTCAGTGAAAGCGGAGACGATGGTGTGAAACTTGTTCCCGTTACAGATTGTTGATTTACCACATCAGTTCCTCCTGGTGTAGTCCCTATTGAAACTTTGTAACTTGTCGCTCCTTGTGATGCAGCCCAGGTAATCACGGATGAAGTAGGTACAAGCACTGCATTATTAACAGGATAAGACACTGCAGGGCATACTGGTAAAATACTCGGCACCAAACCCTTAAGAGTTATTACAGATTTATATGGCAAAACATTTCCCTGATTGTTGGTAGAAGGATCTCCAAAACCAGGATCTAAAATATAGAGCCCCCCTCCTTCTGTAGTATTGTAGACAAAAAATTGATTAGAAGGATTGTCATTAGATACCTTTCCATGAACTGCAACTATTAAGTTCTGGACATTATCATATGCAAAAGGAGTCGTAAAGGTTATATCTATAATTCCATTTACATTATAAATAGCACCAGAATAAACTTTTGTCATTTGTCCGCTTGAAATCCAGTTATCATTAGGCGCAAAGGTGGTTTTTGTAGTATGTCCTATGTATACATCCCAAGTTGACGAGTACCCTGGATTTGCAGAAGAAGTTACATAAAATTTAAGCCCGGTAATATTTCCTGCGGCATCAGAATTAATTTCTTGCTTTGTAAAAATCTGCTGAGAATAAGAAGTACTATAATCAGTATTGACCGGAGCATTACCAGTATCTGTACTTCCTGCACCTAATTTGATTTGAGCACTTAGTACAATATTTAACATCAGTAAGCATAAAAATAAGATTTTTTTCATGTATAAGTTTTTGGCTATTAATACGTCTACGAATTTACAATAATTTGAAACATCTTTTTTTTAAGTAAAAAAATAATGAGAAGTCCCTGGAAAAACACATCACAAATAACAAAAAAAAACGACAGCCAGAAGCTGTCGTTTCATAGGATATGATTAATAAATTTTATCTCTTAATTGCTTTAAGGGTTTGTTTAGACCCGTCTTTCATATTCAAAACAACCAAATACAATCCTTCTTTAAGATCTCTCAACTGAAGTTCAGAGGAAGGTTTTTCAATGGTTTTAATCAATCTGCCGGAAACATCAACAATTGAAACAGACTGTACTTTGGATACATCAGAAATTGTTAGCGTATCAGTAAACGGATTAGGATATACATTAATCTTATTTTCTTTTACTGCAGTTTCAGAAGTTGCCAGATTTGGATTTTGTTTTATTTCAACATTATCTAAAAGAACATCATCATAGTAATATCCATTACCACTCACATTTTTATCTACAGTAAACCTTACCTGAATAGTAGCTCCGATATAAGAAGCCGCTAATGGAACCACAACCGTTCTCCATTGATTTAAGTTGGTATTATCACTAAAGATGGCTACCCAGCCGTTTCCATCATTTACTTCAACGGTAAGCTTATTATTATCATAAGTAGAAGGTGAAACCGTAGTAGTAGATACTGTAGAGTGATTTTTAAACCAGTCAAAAGAAACAATAGGTGCAGTTAATCCTGTTAAATTTACAGAAGGAGTAACCAATTGCACGGTATTAACACCTGCTCCAGCATATGGTGAACTTGCGTCTACCCAAGCGTACGTACCTGCAGCCTTGCCGTTATTAGCCGGACTTGCACCATAATCTGCACTTCCTGCAAATTTCCAGAAAAGAGTAGCATCAGTAGTTGTTGCCGAAGGATTTATATTATTCCAGCAGTTTGGTGCTGCTCCACTATCAAAGTTTTGAACAAAAGGTGCCATAACAGTTCCACAAAGAGTATTAAATGTAGCAACAATACTCCATGCACTCTTATCAGAAGAACTACAAACCGATCTTACCCATAAATAATAAGTAGTAGAAGGAGAAAGCCCTGATAAAGGAGCTGAAGTTGTGGTACTCGTTCCTAAAGCTACAGTAGACGCTGTAGGAGCTGTACTGCTTGTAGAATAGTAATATTCATATCCAACTCCAGGAGCGGTAGCTGGGGCAGTCCAGGAAGCATTTGCTGCATTGACTGTCATCCCCGAAACAGTAACAGCCAATGGTTCAGAGCAGCTAGGAGTCACATCTATATTGATATCATCCACATAAATCTGGTTCATATCAGCAAGAGAATATGCCTGGAACCCTATATAATAAACTCCTGTTGCACCTGGCGTAAAGTCTGTAAAAGTATTTGTAACAGTTCCACCGATAATATTACCATGATCTGCTATGATATTCGTCATTGCTGCACTTGTAGCGGAAGATCCGTAAGCAACTTTTACTCTTTCAGGATACTGTGTTGCACCCGTTGCATTTGCATATTTATATTTAATTCTGTAGCTAACTCCGGCAGTAAGATTTAAACCTTGTGTGAAAAACCATGTATTGGCAGCATTAGAAGTATTATAGGAATAATTAAGCACTTTCCCTGTAAAGCCAGTAGGAGCAGTTGCTGTTTTCCATAAATTTCCGGAACCACTGTTAACCACTGTTGTACAAATTGGTAATGCAGGTGTTGTAACGTTTTCAAAATCTAAAGTATAAGGTAAATTAGATGAATTACATATGGTCTGGAATGATCTTACCGTACATGCCGTAGCAGGTCCTGCAATATTAGCTGTATAAGCAGTTACAGAATAATAATAAGTAGTCGCAAAACTTAAAGGAGCAGCGAAAGTGTAAGAATTATTGGCCCCACCAGTAATATCCATATCTACAATATCATTTCCTCCTGAGGTAGTTCCAACTTTCAGTTTGTAGCCGGCTGCGCCATTTATTGCATTCCATGTGATCGTAGGTGTTACACTTACTCCTGTAGCACTGGATGCAGGAGCTGTAACGGTAGGACACAGACCAAGTGTTGTAAAGTTAGCAGAGCTTGACCAAACTCCTTTATCTGTCCCATTACAGTTTCCTCTTACCCAATAATAATACTGAGTTGAAGGAGTCAGACCAGATATATTAGCTGTTGTTACGCCAGCAACTACAGATCCTGAAGGCGTAGCCGTTGCAAGCGGAGTTGTTGAAGATGTGGAATAATAATACTCATATCCATTACCCGGAGGTGTTGTAGAAGCTGTCCAGCTTATTGTTGCTGATTCAGGAGTTACAGCAGAAGAAGAAAGACCTGTTACCGTACTTGCACAGTTAGCTGTAGTTGTAAAAGATCCTGAAGAGGCATACCCATTCCCCGTTCCGGCTGCATTTGGAATATGAGAGTATATGGATTGTACCGATCCATTTAAAGCCTGAACCTGAACCTGGTAACTTGTATTCTGAGTCAGACCTGAAATTGTAGCTGAAGCAGCAGAAACCGGGTTACCAACAAGGTCGGTCCAATCACAGCTTCCAACTTCTCTATACTGAACATTGTAGGCTGTTGCACCTGTCGGAGCTGTCCAGTTTACAGTGGCAGCATTATTGGTAATTGCAGTGGCGGCCGTAAAAGTTCTAACCGGAGCCTGTGTGCCTGGTGTCCATTTATATTGCAACCCAGCCGGGATTTTAACACTAGCATTGGTTGCACTGGAAAAAACCATTGTGCTGTTATTAGCATTACCTGTAACAGCTTTAGACCAGTCGCAGGTAGTTCCGGAAGGCACATTTCCTATCATCAGGGAATTTACATTGGATGCAAAGGTAGTACTGTTTCCTCTTATTCCTACCTGTGGAGTACTTCCTGAAGTACTGGTTCCCGGATCTGTACAGCTTCCATAAATGATCTTTATTTCACCAGTAGCGTAAACCAATCTGATCTGAAAATTTAATTTTTCTGTAGATCGGTTAAAGTAGTTGGCATGATCCTGCCACTGTACAACAAATTCAGTTCCTAGATCTTCATATCGAACTTCATGATTTCCTGCGGGCTGAGTTGTATCAGATGATGAAAAACCTCCATCCTGTCCAAAAGCAGAAATTGCTCCTGTAGTAGAACCCAAAGAAGACAAAGGAGTATAATTTGTCCCTGAAGGAGCCGCTCCAAATGTTATAAATCCGTTGGCACTCACATAGCATGTTGTCATGGCAACACCTCCAAAATTAAAAGGAGAAGACAATGTAATCGCAGCAGACACATCATTGTCGTAAGTCGTATTAGTCCCGGAAGGGAATAATTTCGTACCTCCTGTAATGGAAGTATAAGCCACCCCGGTACTTTTTGAAAAAGTATAGTTGGCGACATCAGTTTGTGCATAAACTCCCATACTCACGGAAGCTAAACACGAAAGTAATAATTTCTTCATAAAATAGTAATAATAATAGTTAGGACGGTAAATTTATAAATATTAATTTAATTTTTAAACGAAATATTAAAAAATATCACAAAATATTAAATAAAAAATAAAAAAAACAGCTATTAAAATACAATAAAATCAAACGTTTATTTAATTTTAAGATTTATTTCATAATTCATTGAAAAATATTAATTAAATAATAATCAAATACTTAACTAATATACAATTAAAATAGACTTCAGATTTTTTTTCTATTTAACATAAAAAACTATTTAAAATTTTTCATGAATATTGACAATATATAAACAAAAAAAGAGTGACAGAAGCCACTCTTTATACATTATAATCTACTATTCTAGTTTAAATAAAACTCATATTTATTCAGAAGCTGAATTTCTTTAATCAGGTCTCCATTGAGATCCACCGAATGTTTCATAGACTGCACTTCAATATGAGAGTCATCTTCGAGGTTTTTGATAAAGAATTTCAGTTTTTGATTTCCTTTGTTTCTGTCGAGAACCGTTCTGAAAAAATCAAGATCTTCAGGCCTTACATCCATTACATCCATTACTAAAGATATACTTTTGGCAAATCGTTCAAATGCTTCCTGAAGTTCTATCACATCATTTACATTCACGAAGACTCTTCCATCTTTTACCTGCGCAAATTTTATTTTAAAAATAACAAATCTCTGAACTTCCAATTTCTCTTTCAATCTCATATAGTCCCTATCTCCAAGCCTGAATGAGTACGAACCGGAATAATCTTCCAGAGTAACAAAAGCTACTTTCTCACCACTTCTGAAACCATCCTGAACTCTATATTCGGTAATAAGACCGGCTACAGTATATTCTTTCCCGCCACCTCCATTTTCTCTTTCTTTCTGAAGGGTTTTCCAGTCTTTCTTTTTCTCTTCAAATAACTCTTCCTGTTTATTCGAAAAAGCCTGTTCCTTGTAAGCATCTACCTCATCAAGATTCAGGAATAAGAAGTTTCCTTTTGGCTCTGCTTTTTTAGTCACTTCTTCTATTACTTCTTCTTCACCCGCCATTACATCATCCGATACAATTTCTGTAAGATCTGCAGCTTCATCCTGGGCGTCCTGCTCCAAAACAGGTGCTTCATCTGTTACCACTTTATCTTCATCATTTTTCTCAAGAACCGATTTTTTGGAAAGCTGTCCCTGCATAAACTGGAACTGATACTTAAACTCATCCAGCGGATGTGCAGAAAGATAAAAACCAATAATCTCTTTTTCTTTATTAAGCTTATGCATATTCGGCCATTCGGGGCATGGTGCTAATTTTGGCTGTTCAATCTGAACTTCTTCTGCAAAATCAGCAAATAAAGAATGCTCCATTTCGTTTTTGCTTTCCTGGAAGCTCTGTCCATATCTGATCAGTCTTTCAAGATTTGTCTTTCCAGCCATGTCAATATCAAAATACTGTCCTCTGTGAAAAGCATCCAATTCGTCAAAAGCACCGGCAAGCACTAAACTTTCTGCTACCCTTTTGTTCATCTGTGAAGGCAATATCCTTTCAAAGAAATCGTAAATATTCTTGAATCTTCCGTTTTCTCTTTCTCTTGTAATTGCTTCACTCGGCCCTTCGCCAATTCCTTTAATCGCTCCCAATCCAAAACGGATCTGTCCTTTTTCGTTTACAGAGAATTTGTATTGAGATTCATTCACATCCGGCCCTAAAACATCTACTCCCATACTTTTACAATCTTCCATAAACATGGTAATTGAATCTGTATTGTTAATGTTGTTACTCATCACACTCGCCATATATTCTGCAGGATAATTGGCTTTTAAAAATGCCGTTTGATAAGCGATGAATGCATAACAAGTTGAGTGAGATTTGTTGAAGGCATATTCTGCAAAGGCCTTCCAGTCATTCCAGATTTTCTCTAATCTCTCTTCATTCAGGTTGTTCTTTCTACCTCCTTCAATGAATTTTGGGTACATTTTATTAAGAACGTCAATCTGCTTTTTACCCATTGCTTTCCTCAAAGTATCGGCTTCACCTTTCGTAAAGTTGGCCAATTTCTGGGACAAAAGCATTACCTGCTCCTGATAAACGGTAATCCCATATGTTTCTTTTAAATATTCTTCTGTTTCCGGTAAGTCGTAAACAATTTCTTCAATTCCATGTTTTCTGTTGATGAAGTTTGGAATGTATTTAATAGGACCAGGGCGGTACAATGCGTTCATAGCAATAAGATCGGCAAAAACTGTGGGTTTAAGCTCCCTCATGTATTTTTGCATCCCGGGACTTTCATACTGGAAAATTCCTACCGTTCTTCCTTCTTTAAACAATTGATACGTTTTGGCATCATCAAGCGGGATAAGATCAGGATCAATATCTATATTATATCTTGCTTTTACCAGCTTCAATGCATCTTTAATGATAGTCAATGTTCTCAACCCAAGGAAGTCCATTTTCAAAAGGCCGGCACTTTCCGCAACGGAGTTATCGAATTGAGACACCAGAATATCTGCATCTTTCGCCGCTATTGTCACCGGAACCAGATTACTTACATCTTCGGGTGTAATAATCACACCACAGGCGTGAATTCCTGTATTTCTGATACAGCCTTCCATCTTTTTGGCACTTGCCAACACTCCGTGTCGTGCATCATCAGGACTGTTAAGAACATATCTCATCTCATCAACAAGCATCTGTTCTTCCGGTTTTAATTTATCGTATTTCGCTAAAGCTTTTGCAATGTTCATTCCCGGACTCGGAGGAATCAGCTTAGCAATATTATTTGTGTCAGGAATGGGAACATCCAAAACTCTTCCGGCATCTTTAATAGCAGATTTACCACCCAACACCGAGTAAGTAATAATCTGTGCTACCTGAGTTTTCCCGTATTTTTCAACTACCCATTTGATAATTTTATCTCTTCCCTCATCATCAAAGTCAATATCAATATCAGGCATGGAAATCCTTTCCGGATTCAGGAATCTCTCAAAAAGGAGGTCATATTTAATTGGGTCCACATTGGTTATTCCGATGCAATACGCTACTGCTGATCCTGCGGCAGAACCCCTTCCCGGGCCAACCCAAACTCCCATATTCCGGGCTTCATTACAAAAGTCCTGTACAATAAGGAAGTATCCTGGATAACCGGTATTGGCGATAACCTCAAGCTCAAAGTCAAGACGTTCTTTAATTTCATCCGTTATTCCGGTTTCCACATATCTTTTCTTGGCTCCTTCATAGGTAAGATAGGTAAGATAAGCCATCTCCCCTCTCTTCCCTCCGTCTATCTCATCTTCTGCATGAATAAACTTTTCCGGAATATCAAACTTAGGAAGAAGTACATCTCTTTTTAAAGTATAGGGTTTAAATTTCGCCGTAAATTCTTCATAAGCATCAAACGCATCAGGATAAGCTAAAAAGGCTTCTTTTATTTCGTCGGAACTTTTGATATAATACTCGCCTGTTGCAAGACCTCTTCTTTTACCAAATCCTTTTCCAACGGGTGTTGTTAGTTTTTCCCCATCTTTAATACAGCTTACAATATCCTGGATATTAGAATCATCCTTATTGGTATAAAAAGTTTCGTTCTGAGCCAGGATTTTAACATCGTATTTATCCGCCAGATACAACAGAACTTCATTTAAATGCTCTTCTTCAGGCAGTTTATGATTCTGAATCTGTACATAAAAATCATCCTCAAAGGTATCTTTCCACCATTTGAAAAGCTCTTCCCCTTTCTGCTCACCGGTATTTAAGATCGCATCAGGAATATCTCCCATAATTCCGGAAGTTAAAGCAATAACCCCTTCTTTATATTGGGCTATCAATTCTCTGCTCACCCTTGGAACTCCAAAATAGAATCCTTTCAGGAATCCGATACTGGAAAGTTTTGCCAGATTTTTATACCCGTTAAAATCTTTTGCCAGCAGCACTACCTGAGTTCTCCTGTCCGGATCATCTTTGGTAAACTGCTTTTGCTCGTAACGCTCCGAAATATAAAATTCGCAACCTACAACTGGGATAAGTGGTTCGGAAACAGGCTCAACTTCATTAAACTCTGTTCCGTTTTCTTCTGCTTCCTGTTTTTTTGCCAGGTATTCCTTATGCTTCTTTGCCCTGTCACCATTAGCACTCTCCACCGCTGAAACGAATTTAAAAGCACCCATCATGTTTCCCAAGTCCACCATACCTACAGCAGGGAAGTTTTCCTCAGAAGCTTTTCTAATCAGATCATTGATGCTTGAAGTAGCGGTAAGTGTGGAAAAAACACTGTGATTATCAAAATTGAAATATTTACCTAAATCAATTTCATCAATACTTCCGAAATCCTGCTGCTTTTTCTTATTATGAAAATCTGCAACCTGCCTTCTGATAACAATATTGAAAGGCTTGATAGGATCCGGATAAAGACTTCTGAAATAAGCGAGCTGATCTTCGGAAATCTTTAATGTTTCAGCGGGTACTACTCCAATTCTCACCATTTCAAAGAAAGCTCTGGCAGTAGCATTTACATCGGCAGCGGCATTATGGGCTTCATCAAATTTGTTTCCAAAAAGTTTTTCATACAATTCTTCAAGTTTCGGGGGCTTGAATCTTCCTCCACGTCCTCCGCCAAGCTGGCAGAAATCGGTTCCCAAAATCATGGTATCTGCTTTGGGTTTTTCCTGAAGGTTATCCTTCATGTTTTTTCTGTAAAACTCTGCTCCTACAATATTATAGTCGAATTCTACATTATGTCCGGATACAACTCTTACCCTTTCAAGAACTTTAGAAAACTCTTCAAGAATCTCCTGCAGATCTCGTCCTTCTTCATTGGCAATCTTGGTTGTGATCCCATGAATACGTGCTGCGTTGAAGGGAATATCATATCCTTCAGGTTTTATTATATAATCCTGGTTTTCAATCAATTTTCCATCATCATCATGTACCTGCCATGCAATCTGAACCATTCTTGGCCAGTTATCCGAATCTGAAAGCGGAGCGTTGAAATTTTTTGGTAAACCGGTTGTTTCTGTGTCAAAAATTAAATACATATAATGTTCTAACTTTTATATAAAAAGAGAATGTAAAGTTACTTCATTTTTTCCAATTATTAGTTTATGATAAAACACAAAAACCTACAACATTCAGAATAGTTAAACAGTTATTTTTTGTAAAAAAACAACCAATTCAAATAATATTGAAATAAAATATTAAAAATTAATTAAAAAAATTAGAATTATTTACCAAAAATTATCAATAATTAAATATTCACCATATATTTGAAGGATTACAATTTTAATATTTCAACAACTAACATGAAGAAACATCTACTTCTCATCAGCACATTAGCAATAGCTTTAGTAAGTGCACAAAACAACGATGGTTTAAAGAGAGAATTTGAAAGACAAAACAAAGAGAATAATGAAAAGTTTGACTCTTATGTTTCAAAAAGATTTGGTAGTGATAGAAATCCTGAAACTCAAAAAAAAATTCAGGAAATGAGAGAAAATCTGGCAGGGTTTAGTGGAAATGTTCCAAACTTTTATCAGTCAGAAGATCAAACTCAAATTTTAAATAACAATGTTGATGCCTTAACAACTGCGGGAGGTGTCAATGGACTAGCCGGATCATTTAAAGGTGAAGGAATTGTATATGCAATTTTTGATGGAGGAAGGATTTATGAAGCTCATACCGCTTTTAATAACGCGGCAGGTAGAATTTCCAACAAAGAAGCAGCTACTAATGCTTATAGTGCCCATTCAACAGGTGTAGCAAGTATTATCGGTGCGAAATCTTCACCTTTATCAGGTACCAGTAACGGGGTGACAATCATAGGAAATGCAATGGGAATTGCATTAAATTCTACAATGGATTCTTACAGATTTGCAACAACAACATTACCTGGTAACTCAACTACAAGTACTGTATTTGATAAAATCTTGCTGGCCCAACCTAAAATATCCAATCACTCTTATGGTATAAATGCTGCCTGGGATTATAAAACTACGGCAAACGGATATCCTGCCAACGGATGGTATTGGGGAGGAAATTATATTTCCGGAACTAATTACGATCTAATGGGAACTTATTATACAAACGACAGATCATATGATGCTATTGTGTATAATAACCCAACGTATACTATCGTGAAATCTGCCGGAAATTATTTCGGATTCGGACCAGGATATTTAGGTAGTACTACAACAGCTTATTATTATAACGGATCAGGATATTCTACTTATGCAACAGGTACAGAACCACCTGCTAACTGTGCACAGGGCTATGACTGTATAGGTTACGGCTCATTGGCTAAAAACATTATTGTAGTTGGCGCAACTGATCCTATTACAACAAACAATAATAGATATACTGCAGCTACAGATGTTTTAAAGTCTGATTATAGCAGCGCAGGTCCTAGAGATGATGGTGGTATAAAACCAGATATTTCTGCTCCGGGCACCGATGTCTGGATGGCTTCTACAGCAGAAAATACAACAGGAAGTATAACTTGGCAAATTAATAGCGGAACCTCAATGGCAGCCCCTCAGGTAGCTGGGATTATTGGACTTTGGATGCAGATTTATAAATCGTTATTCAACAATGCTCAGCTTATTGCTTCTGCTTCAAAAACTTTAATGGTGCATTCTGCTCTTGAAGCTGGTCAAATAGGTCCAGATCCATGGTACGGCTGGGGATACATTAATGCCAAAAAAGGTGCTGAACTTCTTGTAGGAAAATCCAACAACACCATCATATTTAATGATGAAACATTAAATAATGGTAGTATTAATACTAAAACAGTTAAAGCATCAGGATCTGAACCCTTAAAAGTAACCATATCCTGGATTGATCCGGAATATACCAATATTACGAATCAATGGGATAATTTATACAACAACAGAGTCTCAAGATTAATTAATGATTTAGATGTAAAGATTATCAATACAGCAAACAATACAACATACCTTCCTTGGAAACTGAATGCAAACAATCCTATGTTGCCTGCAACAAAAGGGGATAACACAGTAGACAACGTAGAACAGGTAGTTATTGACAACCCAACACCAGGAGCTGTTTATAGAATTGAAATTTCCCATAAAGGAACATTAAAAAATAACGCTTCCCCAAGTGTTACTTCTCCCCAAAACTACTCTGTCATCGTAACAGGATTTACCGAAGTACTGGGAGCTAAAGAGACCGGATTTGCAATGAATGCTGTAACAGTAGCTCCAACTGTGGTAAAAGACTTTACCAATATATTAAAAGCTCCTAAAAAGTCGACTTTTAATGTTTATGATCTTTCAGGTAAAAAACTACAAACAGGTATTATTAACAATGATAAAGAAGCAGTAGATTTATCCGCCTACACAAAAGGAATTTACATCATTGAAATAAAAACAGACAAAGATGTTATTTCTAAAAAAGTGATCAAGGAATAACCTTTATAAACAAAGATTTTTCACAAAATACTAACAGTTGTTAGTATTTTGTTTTTTTATGTATATTTGCTTCCTATGGAAAATGCAATTCACGAAAAAGTTTCTCAGGATATATTACTCAAAGCGTATAATCATATGATGCTGGCCAAAGCCATGGCAGACATTTACGAAGAAAACCGAAACGTATGCAAATACGTTCACAGTACTTCCAGAGGTCATGAAGCTATTCAGCTTGCAACAGCTTATCAGCTCAGGAAAGAAGACTGGGTTTCTCCTTATTACAGAGATGAAAGTATTCTTTTGGGAATCGGTTTTGAACCCTATCAGTTAATGCTTCAATTACTGGCTAAAGCAGATGATCCTTTTTCAGGAGGAAGATCTTATTACTCACACCCTTCAAGCAGGGATGAAAATAAACCCAAAATTGTTCACCAGAGTTCTGCTACAGGAATGCAGACCATTCCTACAACAGGAGTAGCACAGGGAATTAAATACATTCAGGATTTTAGTCTTCAGGAATTTGAAAACAATCCTGTTGTGGTTTGCAGCCTTGGAGACAATTCCGTTACGGAAGGTGAAGTGAGTGAAGCTTTACAGTTTGCCGCTTTACACCAGCTTCCTATTATCTTCCTGGTTCAGGATAATGAATGGGGAATTTCTGTAACTAAAGACGAAGCAAGAACATGTGACGCTTATGATTTTGTAGCAGGATTCACCGGATTAAGCAGAATGAGAGTAGACGGAACTGATTTTGTGGAAAGTTTCGAAGCCATGAAAAAAGCCGTAGACTTTGTAAGAACAGAAAGAAAACCTTTGGTTGTCTGTGCAAAAACGGTATTGATTGGTCATCACACTTCCGGAGTAAGAAGAGAATTCTATAGAGACGAAGAAGATTTAACAAAACATAGAGCTAAAGATCCGGGAGAAATCCTTAGAAAACATTTACTGGAAACAGGTACTGATGAGGATCTTTTAAAGCAAATCACTAAAAAAGCACGTCTTGAAGCAGAAGAAGCTTTCGAAAAAGCTAAAAATGCTGAAGATCCAAAGCCTGAAAGCGTAATGCAGCACGTTTTCGCTCCTACTCCAATTACAGAGGAAACAGGAACACGCGAGCCTGCCAACGGAGAAAAAATTGTCATGGTAGATGCTGCCATCCACGCTATACAGGAATTGATGTGGAAACATCCTGAAGCGCTTCTTTACGGACAGGATGTAGGAGAAAGAATTGGTGGAGTTTTCCGTGAAACGGTGACGTTAGGGAAAAAATTCGGAAGCAAAAGAGTATTCAATACAGCCATTCAGGAAGCTTATATCATTGGATCTACGGCGGGAATGAGTGCTGTGGGATTAAAACCTATCGTTGAGGTACAGTTTGCAGATTATATTTATCCGGGAATCAACCAGTTAATTACAGAAATCTCAAAATCCAGTTATTTAAGTGGTGGAAAATTCCCTGTAAGCAACATCATCCGTGTTCCTATCGGAGCCTATGGCGGCGGCGGTCCTTACCACAGTGGAAGTGTTGAAAGTATCTTAGCCAATATCAAAGGAATCAAAATAGCATACCCAAGTAACGCTGCCGATTTTAAAGGATTATTAAAAGCAGCATATTATGATCCGAACCCTGTAGTAATGCTGGAACATAAAGGATTATACTGGAGCAAAGTTCCGGGAACTGAAGATGCTAAAACGATAGAACCTGCTGAAGATTATGTTCTTCCATTCGGAAAAGGTAAAGTGATCATTGAAGCTGATAAAGATGAAACTGAAAAAGGCAGAACTTTATTAGTCGTTACTTACGGAATGGGAGTTTACTGGGCTAAAGAAGCAGCCAAAAACTTCAATGGAAGAGTTGAAGTAATTGATTTAAGAACATTAATTCCTCTGGATGAAGAACTTGTTTTTGAAAGAGTGAAAGCCCACGGAAAATGCATCGTTCTTACTGAAGAACAGCTTAATAACTCTTTTGCAGAAGCATTTGCTCATCGTATTTCTAAAAACTGCTTCAAATATCTTGATGCTCCGGTAGAAACAATGGGATCGCTGGATGTACCTGCCGTTCCGATCAATCTGGTACTGGAAAAAGAAATGCTCCCAAATGCTGAAAAGCTCAGCAGTAAAATCGAAGAAATGCTTAAATATTAATTTTACATAAACTTAAAACCTCTACATATTTTTAGAGGTTTTTTTATGCAATTTTTTCACTACTTTTATTTAAGATTATCAATCTAAATTCTAGTCTATTATAAACCAGCAAAACTCAATTATCCATTATCTGACAGATATACGAAATAGAATTAATCCCAGTTTGGTACTTATTTTGTCTATACACGCAAAACACATCTATCTTTATGATTACAACCAAATACGTCAATTACAAACAGGTTCTCAATTTATCAGGTTTTCATCTTATACTGATTTCTATCTGGTGTACTCTGATAGCTGTCTTATTCTATTTTTTCAATTGGCAGTGGATGACAATTCCATGGGTTCCTGTAGCTCTGATTGGTACAGCAGAAGCATTCCTTGTGGGTTTCAAAAACAACCAGGCCTATGACAGACTTTGGGAAGCCAGAAAAATCTGGGGAGGAATTGTGAATTCCAGCCGCTCATTTGCTTCTATGGTGTATGCTTTTGATACAAAAAATGAAGAAATTGGTGTTTTTGATCTTGAAGACCGTAAAAGAAGAATCGTTTATCGTCATATTGCATGGTTATATACTTTCCGTGAACAGCTTCTGATTCCCACAGAATGGGAACATATCAGTACAGAAAATAATAAATTCGGGAATATTAACCTGCGAAGAAACAGATTGATTAAGGCTGGTTTTCCTGATTATGGGAGAGCGCCAATTTTCCTGCACAAATATCTTTCAGAAGAAGAATACGAGCTAAAAAATGATTATAAAAACTTTGCTACATATCTGATTGCCCAGCAGGCCAAAGATATCAATGAACTGAAAAACATGAATGCCATTACAGAATTCAACCAGACTCAGCTTCAAAACACTTTGAACGAATTCTATAATTTCCAGGGACAGGCAGAAAGAATCAAGAAATTCCCTTCTCCAAGACAGTTTGCCAGCACAGCCTTTGTTTTCAACATTCTGTTCATTATGCTTCTTCCGCTTGGATTGGTCAATGAATTTGCAAAACTTGGCGATTGGGGAATCTGGACCTCTATTCCGTTTTGCATCATCATCGGATGGATTTACATTATTATGGAGCTGGTAGGAGATTATTCTGAAAATCCTTTTGCAGGATTAATGTTTGATGTTCCGATGCTTTCAATCTGCAGAACGATTGAAATAGACCTCCTTCAGATGAGTGGAGAAACAGATCTGCCTGATCCTATTGCTTCCAAAAATGGAGTCTTAGTGTAATTTCTGAGTTCATTCTATAAAAAAAGAATTTAAGAATTTCGATAAAAACCAGAAATATTCAGTAAAATATGTTTTAAAGTTCATTGTTTTTCATAATTTAGAAGCATTGAAAGCATAAGCTATATTGATTCATCTTAATTGATTTGGCTTTTACTTTTTTCATCAGCTAATAATTTTATCCTTCCTTTTGTAAACAATGAGATCCAAGCAATTCCTGCAGGCTATGACAATGCTATGTCTTATCCTGTTCTGCTCTAAACTGAAGTCACAGACTGCCTTCAACAAAGAATTACCTAAAGACTTTACAGACCAATTCACCCAAGAAATTAACTACAGTATTCCTTCCATAGGCTCTTTCATTGTTTCACAAAACAATAAGGTAATTTATGAGCAGTATTTCCATGGAGCCAACAAAGAAACGATCTTCAGTATAAAATCTGTAACCAAAAGTATCGTCTCTGTTCTGGCAGGCATTGCACAGGATAAAAACATCCTTCCCAACCTCAATACTCCGGTTTTAAAAATTCTTCCGGAATATAATGTCTCAAGAAGCAGTTTCAAAAACATTTCCAATATTGAAGGAAAGGCAGCTCATGACTCTATCAGAAATACATTAACGCTAAAAAATCTTCTGACCATGCAGGGTGGTTTTGACTGGATTGAAAATTCAAAAATTTCAACAGCCATGTCTTTTTCCGGTGATCCTGTCAAATTTGTCCTGGATCTTCCTTTTGAAGAATATCCGGGAACCGTATTCAACTATAACAGTGGTGAAACCCATCTTTTCGGAGCTGCTTTGGCAAAGGTGGTAAAGACCAGCCTGAAACAATTTGCAGCTGACAATCTTTTTAAACCATTAAAGATAAATACCCCAAGATGGGACACGGATTCTATGAACAGGAATATTGGTGGTTCGGAAATGTTTATGAAACCTGAAGACATGCTGAAATTTGGTTTGATGATTCTCAATAACGGAAAATTGGGCAGCAAACAGATCGTCTCTTCAAAATGGATTCAGGAATCTACTTCAGAACATGTAAAACTGGATTCCTGGGATGTAATGCCGGATGCCAACGGATACGGCTATTACTGGTGGCGAAGAAAAACAAACGGACATCAGGCTTTCGTAGCCACCGGATATGGTGGGCAACTTATCTGCATCATTCCTGACCTAAAAATGGTCATCGTAACAACCTGTTTTTTGAATGATAAAAATAAAGGCAGGGCTGATATCAAAAAACTTCATCATTTTATTGACAAAATGACCAAAGCAGATTGATAACTGACTGGAAATTGATCAATAATCTATAGTACAATCGCTGTCGTATTTTTCACTTCAGAAATCATAAAAGAGCTGTGTGTACTTGCAATGTGCTGAAGCGTCGTAAGTTTCGTCAGCATAAAGCTGCGGTAGTCTTCGATGTCTTTCACTCCTATTTTAAGGATATAATCATAATCTCCGCTTACATGAAAACACTCTGTTACTTCCTGAAGATCCATCACTTCTTTTTCAAACTGAAGGACAAATTCTTTCTTATGCTGGCTTAGTTTCACATGACACAAAACGATAAAATTTTTCTTAACTTTATTCTTGTCCAGTAAAGCCACATATTTTGAAATAACTCCTGAATTTTCAAGCTTCTTTACACGCTCATAAATTGCTGTAACAGATAAACCAAGCTTGCCGGACAGTTCTTTGGTGGTTTGTTTACAGTCTTCCTGTAAAAAAGACAAAAGTTTCTTATCAGTTTCGTCAAGTTCCATAGATATTTTTTTGGTAAAAGTTTAACAATATCGAAGATACTAAATATTTTTTCTAAATAAACAAAATTTTACAGTTTTATATTCTATAAATTCAAATTTATATTGTAATTATTAGGAAATTAACGCAAATTGGAGCGATAAAATAAAAACAATTTTTATGGAAAACTTTAACGCAGCCAACGAGATCCAGGATCTTCAGTATTTTGGTGAATTCGGAGGAGTGAATCCTTCTATCTCAGACAGCTCTACCTATACGTTCCTTTCTGCAAAGACCATGTTTGATACTTTCGAAGGAAATGCAGAAGGATGCTATCTGTATTCCAGACATTCATCACCAATGAATCTTTATCTGGCGCAGGCTCTTGCCAAGATGGAAAACACAGAATCCGCCAACGTTACAGCATCCGGAATGGGAGCGATCACTTCTGTTTTGATGCAGGTGTGCAAAAGTGGAGACCATATTATTTCAAGCCGCACCATTTACGGAGGAACTTATGCTTTTCTTAAAAATTTCTTCCCTCAATTCAATGTAGCTACCACTTTTGTTGACATCAACAATTTTGAGTCGATAGAAAAAGCAATCACGCCCACTACTAAAGTTATATACTGCGAAAGTGTGAGCAACCCGCTTCTTGAAGTGGCAGATCTTAGAAAGCTTTCCGAAATCTGTAAAAAACACAACCTGAAACTGATTGTAGACAATACCTTCTCGCCTCTTTCTATCTCTCCGACATTATTCGGGGCTGATGTGGTGATTCACAGTTTGACAAAGTTCATCAACGGAAGCAGTGATACAGTAGGAGGAGTATATTGTGCAGCTCAGTCATTTATTGATGACACCAAAAATGTAAATTCCGGGGCATGTATGCTTCTTGGCCCAACCATGGACAGCTTAAGATCTTCAAGCATCTTAAAAAATCTGAGAACCCTGCATATCAGAATCAAACAACATAGTCACAATGCCATGTATCTGGCTGAAAGATTCGAAAAAGACGGACTAAAGATCTCTTATCCGGGTTTACCTTCCCATAAAAACCATGAATTAATGAAAAGCATGATTCATGATGAATACGGATACGGAGGACTACTGACTCTGGATGCCGGAACAACAGAAAAAGCAAACGAACTGATGGAACTGATGCAGGCCGAAAACCTGGGCTATCTTGCCGTAAGCTTAGGGTTTTATAAAACCCTATTCTCATGCTCTGGAAAATCTACCTCATCTGAGATCCCCGAAGAAGAAAGAGCTTCCATAGGCATTTCTGACGGACTGATCAGATTCTCCATTGGTCTTGACCATGATATCAAAAGAACTTACCAAAAAATGAAGGAGTGTATGCTGAAAGTAGGAGTTCTTAACCACCATGAAAACATTTCTACCATTTAAATTTATTATTATAAAGACCGTTCTTAATTCAACGGTCTTTATTTTTTGTGATATGGCATATCAACACATAAAAAAAGATAATTCAACAAGTGCTTTATTAGGAAAAATACTTCCTCAAAATGCTAAAACTTCAACACAGGAAAATAAAAGAAGTATTATAAAACCAATTAAAGGCTTTTTATTACCACTTTCGTAAAAAATCACTTTTCATGCCTTAATAGGACACCTTGAACGAATATGTTCTTCTGATTCTATCTGCAGCTTCCTTCCTTCTGATGTTGCATGATCATTTTGTGAATGAAGCCGATAACAATATAGCACATTGGATATACAAATACATTTTTCAAATCCAGCAATTTCCATTAATGGAAACATGATAGCCATATCATAAGTAGAAGGGTAAAAATTGGTGTCATCTATTTTAAGAATACTCACAGCAGGATCTATACCTAAAAGTCTTTTAAACAGACTATATTTGAATGTCTTAAGATGTGTTGCTTTCCATGGAGCTAATCTTAGTTTTTTGAATTCATCTTTTGTGTATGGTGATATATTACTGGTATTACCATATGAATCGATAAACTGTCCATAAGTAAGATAGGCTGAAGAGTTATTATATGTGAAGTTGATGATTGATAACGAATGTTCTCCAAACAATTGATCATCACCATCTACAATTGCAACAATATCATTCTCATTAATAGATATTTTAGTTAATCCCTGATATATATTAGCTAGTGCACCAATTCTATTATTATTTCTTGAATAGTGAAAATTAGATGTAGTTTCTACAAGTTTCTTTATTTGTTCATCCAACATATCATCAGAAGCATCATCCAATAAATAAACTTCGTAAGGAGAATATTGCTGTATAATTATAGAGTTAATGCACTCAACAATATATTTATTTGCATTTCTAAAAGGAATTAATATAACAATTTTGTGTTGAATATACAAATCTTTCATATATCGGAATGTGAACTTGTTCAAGTAAAAAGAAAGAATGAATATCAACTGAAAAAGTTGTATAATTCTTTCAAAAAAAGTTTGTTAAGCAAAGATATAATAAAAAAAGAACTTTGTTCTTATCTATCGTTTGGAGCAAATAAAAAAGGATACAAAAGTATCAATAGAACATAAATTTTAACAAAATGAATGATAATATATCAGAAAGAGAAGTTTTTTTTGATATAGAATTCCACAAAAGAAGTTTGTCATTAAACGAATGGATGCGTGGCTAGCCTGTTTCAATGCCTTATTAGTCTGATATAAAACAAAGGTAAAACACTTGAGAGATTTACACATGCGCTTTTTAGCATTATTCTTGGGAATCTTTAATCAAATTTAGTATATACAATATTATCAAGTATTAAAATAAAATCAATTAAAAATAACCTACAAAAATCAAAAATAAATCACAATTAGTAGAAAATAACAAATATTTAAAAACAAAACTTGTAATTAGTTTTTATTAAAAATAATTTTGGATCAATATAAAATTCAAATGAGATTTCTTAGAAAACTTACACAACATGAAGATAATCTGTTTACAATATGTAAGCTTCTATTTAATATATTAGAAATAAAAGTTACAAATACTTCTTTAAAGGACAAAATAAATAACCATACATACTTTCCCAGTCTGCTTACCATTACCGATACATTAAATACTTTTGGTGTAAGTTCTGCAGCAATAAAAATGGGAAATAATCATTTAGAAGATTTTCAAACTCCGTTTCTAATTCCAATCCAAAAAAAGGGATGGGATCAAGAATATATTACTATAATAAATAAAATATCATCTAATTTAGTTATATATTATGATCCTGTTAATTTAAAATGGAAAGAAGAAAAAAAAGAAATATTTGAAAAATGGACTAGCAATAAGATTATTTTATTTGAAAAAAAAGATTTTAGTGGTGAAAAAGATTTTAATCAAAAAAAGCAATATGAAAATAATAAAAGGGCTATAAAAGCTTTACCTTTAATTGCTTTTTTATTTTTAGCCATAACCAACATTATTATTTTAAATTATACTGATTTAATATCAGTCTATGGTTATTTTTTTCTTAGCCTCTCTATTGTTGGTTTTGCTATTTCTTTTTTAATTATTTCATATGAAATTGACAGTCAAAATCCTTTTTTAAGGAAAGTCTGTTCAGGCATCCAAAGTGTTAATTGTGGTGCTGTATTAAAATCTCAAGGAGCAACTTTTTATGGCTTGGAATGGTCTGTACTTGGCTTGTGCTATTTCGCATCCGGGCTCTTTACATTGTTTTTATTTGGGTTGTCTAACTTTTCAGTAATAAATATTTTAAGTTTCTTTTCGATTCTTGCCTCATTTTACATATTCTATTCCTTATACTATCAATTTAAAATTATCAAACAATGGTGTTTGCTCTGCTTAGTTATACAAATTATACTTTTCATGCAAGTAACTCTTGCGTTCCAATTTTACTACACTCATCTAGAATTACTAAAAAACACTGATTTTCAAATAATTATAAAAATTTTACTAATCTATAGTGTTTTATCATTAATTTCAATCACTTTTTTCCCGATAATTAAAAATTACAAATTAACTGATAAATATAGATTACGCTGGAAGCGCTTAAAAGCAAATACTAATGTTTTTTATAGCATTCTATCACAACAAAAAAAAATACAATATTTTGGAGATATAGGTATCGTTTTGGGAAATCCTAACGCAAAAAATGAAATAATAAAAGTGTGTAATCCATACTGTTCACCATGTGCTAACGCACATCCTATTCTAGAAAATATTCTTAATCAAAATAATGATGTAAAACTTCGAATTATTTTTACAGCTAGTGATTATGAACATGACATTAAAGCTAAACCAGTAAAACATTTTATGGCATTAGCAGAAAAAAAAATAACAGACATGCATAATGTATTAAATGACTGGTATGTTTCAAAAGAAATCAATAAAGATTATAACATATTTTCACAAAAATATCCTCTAACAAACAAAGAAATTAACGAACAAGGGCACAAGCTATCAGCAATGAGTGAATGGTGTGACAAAGTAGATATTAAGGCAACTCCAACAATATACATAAATGGATACGAATTGAATGAAGATGTTTATTCAATAAATGATTTAGAAGACATTTTTGCCAATTAATTTTGCAACAACGTTTATTATGAAATTAGATTTAGTAAACCAGGAATTTGATGTATGGGAAATAAAAAGTTTCTTAGATATTGATGAATGTAATTATCTGATTAATTTTTCTGAAAAAGTAAATTTTCCAATTTCAAGAGTTGATTCTCAAGAAGTGCTAAATAAAATAAATCCTGAAAAAAATAATTTTGTTGACAGAGAATTAAAAAGACTTGTTATTGACAATAATGATATAGCAGTAATTATTTGGGAAAGATTACCTAAAGAAATAAGTTTGTTAAAATCCGGTAATTTTACACCTTCTTCTGTAAATAGTGAAATTAGAATATATAAATATTTAGAAGACGATGAATTTAAGGAACACTTTGATTCTAGATGTACAATTTCAAACAGTGAAATGAGCTTTTACTCTATTCTCATTTATCTGAATGATGAGTTTAAGGGGGGGGAAACATCATTTAAAACCTTTCAAGTCCTTCCTGAAGTTGGTAAACTTGTAATGTTTCCGCATAAACTGCTCCATGCTGGACAAAAAGTAATAAATGGCACTAAATATATTCTAAGAACAGATCTTATATTAAAAGAATAGCTAGAAATAAATACAATTAATATAGCCTAAGGTGATCTGGCTACAAAGATCATCAACATTAAAAACAATTTCATTATGAAAAAAATTAGTTTAAAAGATTTAGATCTTAACGTAAATGAATTTTTAAGCAAAGAGCAATTAAAAAACATTCTAGGAGGAATTGATTATTCCAGCGGTGGTAGCTGTTTAAAAAAAGGAGCAAGTTGCAACCATAATGCAACCAGTAAAAAATGCTGTTCAGGATTGGTTTGTGAAAGCTCTGAGTATTCAGTATGCGTATAAAATACTGAAATTAAGAGGCTGTCCAAAAGGTCAGCCTCTTAATATTTGTAATATTCCTTCTTCAAGAAAATGCATTCCATATTAGAAATTTTCAACAATAACAATGTTTTTTTAAAAAAAATATTCATTAAAAATAATTATAATTTATGAAATATCATATATTATTAATCCTATTATTAAATAATTTTTATTCTTCACAAACGAATAAAAATACATTTACTATTAGCGGAAAAATTAATGGTCAGGATAATCAGTATATTTATTTAAGCTATCTGAGGTTAGGAAAAGAGAAAAGAGAAAGAAAATGGGATAGTACAAAAATAAAAGATGGAAAATTTCGATTTACAGGAAAAATAACAGAAAGCAAGCATGGTTTTATAACTGTATTAAAAAAAGAAAGGACTCGTAATCTAAACAATAAAAGCATTACGCAAAGATTGTTTATAGATCCCGGCTCTGAAATAAAAATAACGATCAATAGCACAAATTTTCAAACTGCCAAAATAACAGGTGGAATTTCACAAGAAGAATATGATTCATTTAATAAAGAATATGCAAATTCTAAAGAATTTTACAGAGATTTAATCAAATTACAAAATATAGCTGATTCTTTAAATGCAGCCTATTACAAAATCAACGGTAAAACCGATGAACTGCTGGAAGTCAGACTCGACTCTATCAACTCAGAGCTTGAAAAAAAAGATCAATACTTTACCATTTTAAAGAAACATCTTTCTCGTCATCCGAATTCATATCCACTCTTATATTTACTTTCAGAGAACTATTCGGAATTTGAATATTCTGAACTCAGTTCGTACTATAAAACGCTTAGTACATCATCTAAAAAAAATGAATATGGAATACAACTTAAAAACTATATTGAAAAATTAAAATTGAATTTCCCCGGAAAGGAAGCTATAGATTTTCAAGCAACGGGTTATAATAACGAAAATGTCTCGTTAATGAATTATAAGGGGAAATATATTCTGCTGGATTTCTGGGCAAGCTGGTGCATCCCCTGTAGAAAAGGTAATCCTAAACTTATTGAAATATATAATAAGTACAAAGACAAGGGCTTTATCATTATTGGCATAGCAGATGATGAGGGAAAAAAAGCAGCCTGGAAAAAAGCAATCATCAAAGATAAGATTGGAATATGGCCGCAAATAATTGATGACAAAAATATTGGTGAAAAATACTTAATCCAATCCCTTCCTACTAAAATACTGATCAACAAAGATTTAAAAATTACACACAGATTTGATTATGATGATAACCTTGAATCTATAATTGATGAATTATTGAACAAATAAACATTCTTTTTATCACAATGCCTATTTTTATATCTGCCCAACCTGATGATCGCTATTTCATTTGGCAGCTTGAAATACAAATAAGAAATTTTCATTCTTTAGGAATAAGTAAAGATCAGATCCATATCATCGTTGGATATCATAATATAATTGGATTAAAAAAAGAATTTATTGAATTTATTGAAAACAATAAAGATTATGCCTCATTCTTTACATATCCTGACACTCGTAAATGCCCTCAATATATTTCTTCCATAAGACCTCATCTCTTGACTAAACATTGGCAAAAATATCCATGGTTAAAAAATAAAGAAATATTCTATCATGATTCGGATATTATTCTAAGTAGAATTCCAAGTATCATGCAACTTAGCGATAACATTAATTATGTTTCAGATACTCGTTCTTATTTAGACAGTTCATATATAATTGACAACTCCAACAAAAGTATTTTAAAAAAGATGGCAGCAATAGTGGGTATAGACTTCCGATTAATCTCTGATAATGATACGGATGCCGGAGGAGCACAGTATCTTTTAAAAAATATTAATTTAAAATTTTGGAAAAAAGTTTATACTGACGCTGAAAGTTTGTTCTTATTATTGGATAATTTTATTATTCATGAAAAACAAAAAAAATTATTTGATCCCAACCATAAAACAAAGGATATTAAACCGTGGTATGCAGATATGTGGGCTATTCTATGGAATTTATGGTATTTTAATATGGTTGTAAAAATTCATCCGGAAATAGATTTTTCTTTTCCTACAGATGATATAAAGTACTGGAAAAAAAATTCTATTATCCATTATTCTGGAGATCATACTGATAGGAAAGACTTCTTTTATAAGAGGGATTATACTTATTATCCTCCATGGTATGACGAAAATCTTGAAAGTATTCAGGAAGCAAACTGCAGTTATCCTATTGTAGAATTAATAAAGCAAAGAAAAAAAGAATTGGATACTTTTCGTATTGATTTAAAGAAATTCAATTTATTAATACGAAGTACAAATAACAAGATAGTAATAAATTATATTAAAAAGTACTTTAATATCAACGTTGTTTATACAGAACCATCATTTCAAATGGAAAAAGCACTTGACTTTGCTTCTGATTTAATAATTCCTGATTATTTATTACTAAAGATATATACCGCTATTGAGCTGGAAAATTATACCACAATTTGTTTTAAAAAAGTGTATAAGGTTGATGCTTTATTTACAGAAATATTTAGTAAAATGTTAGATTTTAAGCTTTTTGGTCTAAATAAAGGGAAATTCAATTTACATCATCCCATACAGATCTCCATTTTAAATATTACTACTGAAAAAGTACTTGAAATAGATGAAGAAGTATTTATACTATAATGGATTTAGCTTTTATTAATGATTCGTATTGCAATATTCTTAAGCTTTTTTTCTCTGAAAAAGAAGCAAATCAATTATGTGCCCAGAAATTATTAAATGAAGCAACAGATGAGTTATCAAATTCTATAAATCAAAATTTTAATAACATTATTAGCTATGGGTGGACTTTATCTTTCCTTAATGTTAGTAAATATATAAATATTAATACTGATCTCTATTTAGAAGATTTTGACGATCATGTTTATAAAGTAACTATGCAAGAACTTTCAGTTAAGGATTTTAATATTGACATTCTTCTAGATTTAACCAACTATTTAATAATCAGATTAAGAGACAAAAATCCAAATGAAGAATTTTACCGAAAATTCATACATGCAGAATGCATCAAACTAATTATAAATAAACTTGATTGTTATCTTGATTTATGTATATCAAATAAAAAATTAACAAAAGAGCAAATACATAATTGTAGCAGGATATTATTGAAATACAGTTATTGCCTTAATTTTATAGATATTAGAAAGACATCAGATTCATTAATTAACCATATAATTTTTTTCATCAATTACTTTAATAATAACTCAGATACGATTAACCTGTATCATGATGAAATTTCATTTATTATTTTGGCAACCATAAATAGGAAACACAAAATTCTGCTCAAAAGTCTATATGAACTCTACAAACTTTATTTTTCTCAAGAAAAAAATATTCCTTTTAAAAAGAAAAATAAATCTTGCGTTAATAATCATGACCTTATTTTCCTTTTAACTAACAGATCCACAAAATAATACTATTACTCAAG
This sequence comes from Chryseobacterium sp. RU33C, assembly GCF_900156015.1. Lineage (NCBI taxonomy): Bacteria > Pseudomonadati > Bacteroidota > Flavobacteriia > Flavobacteriales > Weeksellaceae > Chryseobacterium > Chryseobacterium sp. RU33C. The sequence goes on from NZ_FTMT01000007.1 coordinate 62,688, forward strand.
CTTATTCATTTTCTTTATTTCTTATAATAATGATGCGGAAAAGCATCTGCAGGCTTCATTCTGAAAACATTCAGCAGGATCCAGGATTTCAGGAAACCATATCCGTAAGAAAACATCTGAATATAAGTAGAAATAACCGCCATACCGGCAATGCTGATATTTTTAGTCAGCAACAAAGCATGAAACAGCACTAAAAAAGTATATAATCCATAAAAAGCAAGAATTATCCCTCTTCCCATCATAAAATACTCCAGAAAGCCCATCACATATCCCAGCAAAAATAAAGTAGGAAATGCAAAGGAAATTTTTACATAATTCGGATGTCTCTGATTAAGAATTGGTCTTGCACAGCCAAATTGGTAGACCTGCTTGGAGAACTTTCCAAAATCAACCCTACGTTTATGATATACGGCAATATCATCAAAAAAAGCTGTGGTAAAACCGTTTTCCCAAAGGGTCATGGAAAGATCCGGATCCTCTCCTATTCTCATTTCTGAAAATCCACCTACTTTTTCAAAAACAGTTTTTTTCACGCCCATATTAAAACTTCTGGGCTGAAATTTCGAAACGGCTTTCTTACTTCCTCTGATTCCTCCGGTAGTAAAAACAGAAGTCATAGAATATGAAATAGCCTTCTGCATCAGATTAAATCCTTTATGCGCTTTATCTGCTCCTCCAAAAGCGTCGCAAGGAATGGTCAGGATATCTTTTTTAATATGTTCGATATAATCTTTTTCAACGATGACATCACTGTCTACAAATACCAGCCATTCATTAGTTGCTCTTGCTGCGCCATAATTTCTTGTCAGTCCCGGTCCTGAGTTATCTTTTCTGAAATATTTAATATTCAGGATTCCATCAAAATTTTTAATAACAGGTTTCAGATCGATTAAAGAACCGTCATCCACGATAATCATCTCAAACTCCTTATCTGTTTGCTGAGTAAGGGAAGTCAGCAGCTCAAAAAGTTCGTCTTTTCGGTTGTAAATGGCAACGACAATGGAAATAGTAGGCTTCAAATTAAAAATTTTTCAAAATTACTTATTCGCAGGACAACCTACAAACAGTTTAACAGCTTATTCAGATAAATTAACGATAGAGAATTTTATCCGCTTTACTACATGGAGATTACAAATGAAATTCTGAACCAGGTAATTTGACATTTTAAACAAAATGAACAGTATGGCTTTGCGCCTTCACTGGCACGATAAAAAAAAGGTCGTACACATAAGTACAACCTTTTTTTATTATTCAAAACGGGAAATATTTCTTTAGATAAATAATCCCGATTTAAAGTAAATATATAATACTGCCGAAATAAAAAAAGTGATTACTGAACCACTGAAAAGAAGCAGTTTGAATAGCGATTTAAAATAATAAAGTTCCAAAACATATAAAACAAAAAATACCAAGAACGAAACTCCAACTCCTATTAAAGAAGCTATCACTAATGTTTGTGTATAATTTTGTACAGGTAAAGGATCTTTAAAAACAATAAAAAAATAAAATGCGGCCAATACAAAAGCTACGGCACTTACTTTCTCTGTGAAGTATTTTGATCTCTTAGATTCTTTCTTTTGAGGTTTCTCGTCATAATGCAGACTCTTTCTGTCAGCTTTTGAACGTGATGATTCCGAACCACTCTGAAACAGCCCGGATACACTAAATAGAGTGTCTAACAGATCAAAAAAATCCCCTAACAATTTTTATTGCTATTTATTATCCTCCAATTTATGTACTTTCTTCGTTCCTTCATACATTTCGTATTGTAAGAATCTCGTTTCCAGCTTTCCGTTGAAAAGTTTGATCTTTCTTGAAGGACGTAGCCCGATCTTTTTCACAGCTTCTAAATCTGAAGAAATAAGCCAAGCCAATGTATTGGGGTAATGCGTTTTGAAGGTATCTCCTATTTTCTTATAGAAATCATCATCATTAATGGAAATTCTCTCGTCATAAGGAGGGTTGAATACCATCAACAATGGGAAAAGCTCTTTTTTAGAATCAAAGAAGTTCTGTTTTTTAATCTCGATAACATCTTCCATTTCAGCTGCTTCTACGTTCATTCTTGCAGCATTCAGCATTCTTGCATCAATATCATATCCAACAATTTTCCCATCAAACTGTCTGACTCTGTTAATTCTGAATTCTTTGATTTTTGCAAACAGATCAGCATCATAGTTATTCCAGTTCTGGAATCCGAATCTCTTTCTGAAAATCTGAGCCGGAAGATCCATCGCAATCATTGCAGCTTCAATCAATAATGTTCCTGAACCACACATAGGATCAAGGAAATTTCCTTTTCCGTCCCAGCCTGCCAGCTGAAGCATTCCGCTCGCCAGCACTTCATTGATAGGAGCCTCGCCCTGTTCTCTTCTGTATCCTCTTTTAAACAAAGGATCTCCTGAAGAATCCATAGAAATCATCACCAATTCTCTGTCAATATGAAGGTGGAATTTGATATCCGGATTTCTCGTTTCTACATTCGGGCGTCTTTTGAATTTTTCCTGAAAATAATCCACAATAGCATCCTTCATTTTTAAAGTCACAAACTGAGAATGTTTGAATGTTTCGGAATTCACCGTTGAATCAATAGAGAAAGACTGGTCAACATCCATGAAGTTTTCCCATTCAAACTTAAATAATCTGTCATAAAACTGATGTTGATTAAAAGCTTTGAATTCATGAATAGGTACCAGAATTTTCAATGCTGTTCTCGCAGAATAGTTGATTTTATAAAGAAAGCCAAGATCTCCTTCACAATTTACTGCTCTGTTTTTAATTTCAACATTTCTTCCGCCTAATTTCTTGATTTCTTCTGCCAGAATCTGCTCCAATCCGAAGAATGTCTTTATCTGTATTTTAATATTTTCTGTATCCATAAGTTTGAATTAAAAGATTTAAAGCTTTAAAAATTAAAAGATTAGCTATCCAAATTCTTACCTAATTGAATTTTTCAATCTCTTAATGTTGTAAAATACTTTGCTTTTAACCGCACAAATTTAGTTATTTTTGCATTATGGAATGGTTTGAATCTTGGTTTGATACCCCTTATTATCATTTGCTTTATAGCAACAGAGACTATACTGAAGCAGAAAACTTCATTACAAAGCTCACAGCGGACCTTCAGTTGCCGCCTCAGTCGAAAATCATAGATCTTGCCTGCGGAAAGGGAAGACACTCTGTTTTCCTTAATAAATTAGGATATGATGTTTTGGGACTTGATCTTTCAAGACAAAGTATTGAATCTGATAAGCAATATGAAAATCAAACGCTGCTTTTTGAAGTTCATGATATGAGAAACCCGATTGATGTAGATCCTATGGATGCGGTATTCAACTTATTTACAAGTTTCGGGTATTTTGATAATGAAAGTGACGATAAAAAAGTATTCCAATCTGTTTACAACGTGCTGAAGCCTGGAGGATATTTTGTACTGGATTATCTGAATGAAGAATTTGTAAGAAATACTTTAGTTCCTGAAACTACCATCACCCGTGGTGATATTGATTTTAAGATCCTGAAAAAGATTGAGGGCAGACACGTTATCAAAGACATCCGTTTTGAAGCAGACGGTAAGCCTTTTCATTTCTTTGAAAAGGTAAAGCTTCACACACTGGAAGCTATTCACAATTATGCTTCCGAATGTGGTTTTGAAAGAATAAAAATCTGGGGAGATTATCAGCTGAATGAATTTAAAAAAGAAAACTCCCCGCGTTGCATCAATTTATTTAAGAAAAAATAATGACAACAGTACTTTTACTGATTTTAAGTGTTGTAACAGGAGTATTCCTTGGGAAACACTTTGGTAAAAAAGAAAAGCTGGCCAAAAATCTACTGATATTAAGTGCCGGTTTTTTGATTACGATCTGTCTCAATGAGGTCTTTCCACAGGTTTACACCTCTGCAGGAAGCAGCAGTCTTGGGATATTCGTCATCGGGGGAGTTCTTCTGCAGATGATTCTGGAAGTCCTTACCAAAGGCTTTGAACATGGCCACTTCCATCATCACAGTGAACATAATATCCTTCCCGTTGCTTTAATGGTGGGGTTATTCATCCATGCTTTTATTGAAGGAATTCCTCTAGCCAATGAAACACACGAGATGTCACCTTACCTTTGGGGAATTGTATTTCATAATCTTCCCATTTCATTTATTCTGGGAGCATTTTTATTTAACAGAAAAGGAGAATCCAAAAGTTCTTCATCCTATCCATCTATTCTCATTGTAGCCTTATTTGCATTGGCTTCTCCAATGGGAATGCTATTAGGTAATTATTTCAATCCCGATCTTCAGCCTTATTTTCTGGCTATCGTAGGAGGAATTTTCCTTCATATTTCATCCGTAATCATTTTTGAAAGCAATAAAAATCACAATATAGACTGGATAAAAATCGGGATGGTTATTTTGGGAGTTTCGCTTGCATTGATGATGCATGTTGTCCATCAACATCCCACTGCTCATTCTCACTAAATACAAAAAAGCTCCGAAATCCGGAGCTTTTTTATTTCCATTTTGTATTAATGGCCATGTTTTCCACGATCATTATCCTTAATCTTCACTCATAACATTTTAGACAAATAAGTTAAAATTCATTTTTTAAAAAATATTTTACATAAAAAAATAAATAAAAATTAAATGTTTACGTCATAAAATAAAATTAAACATTTTGTTTAACATTTTTTAACATATATGTAACAACGATACATTGTTTTTTGTACATTAGCCACATTACCATCACTTAAAAATGTATGAAAAGACAAAAAAGATTTACAACATCAGTCTGTTTTTTTTTGATGACCGGTTTTATAGCGGCTCAGACCACGAAGAAAACAGATTCTTTAGAAGAAAAAAAAATTGATGACATTGTAATTATCGGTTACAAAGCTCAGAAAAAATCCAGCCTTACAGCTGCTGTTTCTGTTATTTCCGACAAAAAACTCCAGGATTCCAATACCCCAAGCGTATCCGGTCTTCTGCAGGGAAAAGCTGCCGGAGTTCAGGTTTTGCCTGGCGGAGGTTCTGCAGGTTCTGTAGCTACTGTAAAAATCAGGGGTACTTCTACTATCAATGGTCCCAGTTCTGCCCTCTGGGTGGTGGATGGTGTAGTAATGCCCTATGCCCCCAACCTGGATCCTAATCAGATTGAAAGTATCAATATCTTAAAAGACGCTGCCTCTACAGCCTTGTATGGATCCAAAGCCGCCAATGGTATTGTACAGGTGTTTACCAAATCGGGAAATTCAGGAAAAGGAACATTAAGTGTTTCTCTTACTAATTCTTTTAATGTGTTTAACAACGGGCGCTTCAAACTTATGAACGGAACGCAGCTCTATGATTATTTCACCTCATTAAAAGACGCACCGGAAATCCCTGAAACACTTAGAAACGATGGCTACAACTGGCTGAAAGATGGCACACAAACAGGAGCGGTACAAAGTTATACTATTGATTTCAAAGGTGGGTCAGATCATTCCAAAACCTATATTTCAGGAAATTATTATAATGAAACCGGAACAGTGAAAGGAGATGAATATAACAGGCTCTCGTTCAGAATCAATCATGAACAGACCATAAAACCGTGGCTGATACTGAAACCCAAAGTCAGCTTATCCTATACCACAGGAAAAGACACTCAGGCTTCACTGTATCAAATGTACCTTAATATGCCATGGGACAATCCCAGAGATGCCAATGGAAATCTGATCGGGGTGGATGAGGATTACACAGATTGGTATGGAAGGGACAAAAGTAATTATCTTTATGACCTTCAATGGAACTATGGTAAAAGCAACCGGCTGGATCTCATAGGAAATCTGGATGCCGAAATCAGGTTTACCGATTATCTCAAATTCATCACTACGAACAATGTTACCTACAAAAACTATGATGACATGTACTATACCGATCCCAGATCGATCAGTGGAACAAGTAATAAAGGGGAACTAACAGAAAATTACCAAAAAGATATCAGCAAATTTTTCAATCAGATGCTGAGATTTGATAAAGATTTTGGAAGTCATAACATCAATGCATTAGCTGCGTATGAATATACCGACAGATTCTATAAGGAATCAAAAGCAGGTGTTTACGGTGTAGTACCTGATACAGAAATTTTTAATACCGGAGCCACCACAGGAGAAAAACCCAAGGGAAGAAAGCTTGACCGCGCCTATAATGCTTTCCTGTTTAACGCCGAATATGTATATAACAAAAAATATTTTATCCAGGGATCTTTAAGAAGCGAATCATCTTCTGCATTCGGTGCCAGCAAAAGAAACGGCTTATTCTATGCATATAGTGTAGGATGGAATATTCATAAAGAAAAATTTTTCAAAGTAAAGCCTGTTAACGAGTGGAAATTACGAGCAAGCAGGGGACTTGTAGGAAACACCCCATATCCGGATTACGGATGGCAGGACCTATACAGACTTACAGAGAAATATAACGGACAGATAGGAGCAACATGGTACCAGCTGGGTAACTCTGAACTAACCTGGGAATCTATCTATCAGAATAATATCGGGACGGATATCAGAGCGTTTAACAACAGGCTGACTTTAAACATTGATTATTTTAGTAATAAAACGAAAAACTTACTGATGCTTGTTCCTTTATCCTCACTGACAGGTGTTGACAAACAGTACCTGAATATAGGTGATGTTAAAAACCAAGGCTGGGAGTTCAATGTAAATTATTCCATTATCCGCTCAAAAGATGTCAGCTGGGATTTGGGATTCAATATCAGCACTTATAAAAACCACGTGCTTTCAACCCGAAACAACGGTACACAGATATTGGACAACTACCAAGTAGCAATGCCCGGATATGATGTATCCTCTTTCTATATGAGAAAGTGGCTGGGGGTAAATCCGGACAATGGCGAAGGCCAGTGGGAAGTGATAAATCCGGACGGAAGCAGAAGTGCAACTTCAAAATACAATCTGGCTACCATACAGGTAGTAGGAGCTACCACACCGGATTATTATGGTTCTGTAAGCACCAATCTGAATGTTAAAAATTTCTATCTTGCCGCGAATCTTTATTTCTCACAGGGCGGGCAGGTATATAACTCGTACAGGGAATTGTTTGATTCAGATGGCGCCTATCCTTATTATAACCAGATGGAATTACAGAATGGATGGACAAGATGGGAAAAGCCGGGAGATATCGCAACCCATCCGACTGCTGTATATAACAATAACTCATTAACCAATAAGACTTCGTCACGTTATCTGGAAGATGCCAGCTTCGTCAAATTAAGATCCCTCAGAATAGGATATAATTTACCGGCATCCCTAACAGAAAAGATGAAAATAAAATCAGCGAATATTTATATTATGGGTGAGAATTTGTTTACCATCACCAAATTCTCCGGTGTGGATCCGGAAATTGGTAATGCAGATGATCAAAACAGCTATTCCGGCAATGCAGGAGCCATATATCCTATCCCAAGAAGATTTTCCTTAGGCTTAAACTTTTCTTTTTAAAAAATAATTATGAAAAAAATACTTATTCCCCTTCTCATAGTAGCATTGACGGCATGTAATATAGACCGCTCACCATATGATTCAAAAGAATCTGATGTTATCCTGGCGGATGCAACAGGACTGAAGACCATCACATTAGGAAATTATGCATTGCTTAAAGGTGATGCCGACGGCGGTGGCTTTTACAACAACCTCTATAGAATCAGTGAATATGGAGGTGATAATATTGATATCAGCGGAACCACCAGTGATTCATTCTTTTATTATTACAACTATAAAAGTATTAAAAACAATGACCGTACCAATATCATCTGGAACTCAGGGTATAAAGCTATCATTGGCTGCAACAGAGTTATTTCAAAAACCACTGAGGGAAAAGATGCACAAACAGATCACCTCATAGGCGAAAACTATTTCCTGAGAGCCTATGTATACTTTTCTATGGTCAATGTATTCGGAAGACCTTATAATCAGGGGACAGGCAATGCCGGAATACCTCTAAAATTATCTGATGACGTCAACGATTTGCCTGCCAGAGCCACTGTGGGAGAAATATACAATCAGGTAATAAGCGACCTTCTGAAGGCTGAGAAACTCATGACAGTTGATAAAGCCAATATCTATGGATCAAAAGAAACAGCACAGGCTTTACTTTCCAGGGTCTATCTTTACATGGAAAATAATGATAAAGCGATAGAATATGCAGATAAAGTTATCAATTCCGGGAGATACGCACTTCTGTCTAAAGCTGAACTGCCTTCTTATGCTACCAAAACACCAGAAAACAATAAAGAAACCATTTTTGCATTTAAATATAATAAAGATGGTGACTACAGCAATGGCTGGTACACTATAGGCTCTATGTATGCCACCATACAGAATGTAGGCTGGGGTGAAATGTACGCTTCTTCCACTTATCTGGATCTTATCAATCAGAATCCTGAGGATGCAAGACTGAAGTTTATTTCTCCAAAATACAGCAGTCCGGCAGTTCCTGTAGCATACTGGGTACAAAAAGGAACCAGCTCATCAGGTTCCGCAACCTACAGCTATCAATTCCAAAATACTTTCCAGCAGAACGGAAATACTTATTTCACGATGAATAATATCAATTACCTGGTACAATCTGAGGCAGCGCCCAATAAAACAAACTATTATTTCGTTAACGCAGCCGGTGAAAAAACTTATGTATATCTGGATAATGACATGGATAAAAGAAACGGCTATCCTAAATTTTATGTTTTAAAATGTTCATTACAGGAAGGTGTTCCGCAATTGTGGTCTCCGGTTATTATAAGACTGGCCGAAATATATCTGAACAGAGCCGAAGCCTATGCGAAAAAAGGAAATATAGCTTCTGCACTTGCAGATGTAAATACCATCAGAACAAGAGCCGGAATACCTGTATATAATTCAGTTCCTGCAGGACAGACCATTCTGGACGCTGTTCTTCAGGAAAGAAGGCTGGAAATGGCTTTTGAAGGACATAGAAGATACGATGTCTTCAGAAACAAACTCGATCTCGACAGACAATATCCAGGCACTCATTTAAGCGGAAATAACGCCTTTTATACAGTACCTTATACCCATAACAGAGTAGTAGAATACATTCCAGAACAGCAAATCCAGATCCAGCCAAATCTTGTGCAAAATCCGGATTAAAAAATGGATATACATATATTGTTATTGTATATGAATATGAGACAAAATCAACAAAGAACAGGCTGTCCAAAATTTTAGGACAGCCTGTTTGTATATTTGATATTTTTTAAAGCTTCAGATTAGAATTTCCATCCTAATGTAAGGAAGAAATTATTTCTGTTGTTTTTCACATTACTTATAGCATAATCCGGACTTTCAATAATTTTACTCGAAGAATAATATGATGAATCAAAATTATCTCCCATATATCCTCTCATAAAAGGATTTACATATTTGGAAGAGATATTCTGATAAGATGCATCGATATAGAATGATTTGAAATCATATCCAATACCGAAAGAAAGTGTATTTCTGTCACTTAGCATAAGATTGTCGTAAGACTCATCTCCCACAGTGCCTGCATCATTAAATCTACTGATTGTAAGGGCATCAAAAGGACTTGATTGGTAAGAGTATCCTCCTCTCAATCTGAACTGCTGTACTCTGTACTCAGCTCCCACTCTTACTTCTGAAAGATTCTTGTAGTTTTCTTTGAAGAAATCATTCAACTCTCTTTCTGCTCCTCCATATACTTTATAATCAGGTTTTGTAAGTCCAAGGGTATAATCAACATTCAATGAGAAGTTTTTACTTGCTACGAAGGCAGCACTCACCGTTGCTTTAAGCGGTGAAGTAAACTTTCTGTTCTCAGCTCCTATATCATCTCCGTAAACAGCATCATTATAGAAATAATAATTTCTGTCTATCGTCCAGAAAGTAGGCGTTTCAAGAGAAGCTCCGACTCTGAAGTTAGGACTCAACTTTCCGATCACCCCTAATGAAGCAGAAAAACCAGAAGATCTTTCTGAATATGGAGTATCCTGCTTACTGAATGCTTCTGTAGAACCATTGGCAATGTTTCGGTACAATAAAGTATCATACTGATCCAATGAAGCATTGAAAAAATTGAAACCTGCTCCTAAATATAAATTATGATTATAGTTCGCTCCAACCCCAAAACTCATCTTTGACAAGTTACCATATCTTTCATACATATGCCCCGCTAATGCAGCATCTTTGGTAATATCATCCTTGTCAAAAGCATAAACAATATTATTATTTCCCGGAGACTGGATTACATTATCCAGTGTCTGGTTAGAAAAATTAATACCAATATTGATAAACTTCCATCCGGTTTCTGTCATCAAAGGAAAAGCAATTACACCTCCTGCATTCCCAAGGTCTCCTCTGGTTTTGCTATAATCTATTGTAGATCCTCCTAAAGTACTTTTGTTTTTATTTCCTAAAATAGATAAAGTTCCTGAAACCTCACCTGAAATAGCTACTCCTAAACCTGCCGGGTTCGTAAGCAAAGAGTTTGCATCACCACCCAGCGCACCATTAGCTCCAGCCATCGCATTAAACTTAGCTGATCCCACCATAGGAGTACTTGAATAAACCTCTACCGTATTTCTTATGACAGAAACATCCTGAGCCTGCGCATAAAATGCAGCAGAAATGCTCATTAATACTAAAGATTTTTTTAACATTATTTTTTAATAGTTTATTAATTTAATAAATTATCTGAAGCCACCTCTACCTCCGCCGCCGGATCTCATTCCGCCGCCTGAAGAACCACCTCTGAAGCCGCCGCCACCGGAGTTGAAGCCGCCACTAGATCTGAAACCTCCTGAATCATTAGATCTGAAGCCTCCGTTATTATTGTTATATCTTGGCTGTGGTTGCTGATAATTGTAATTAGGTCTTGTTTGTGGCGCAGAGTTACGGAATCCGCCGTTAGATTGTGTATTTCTGAAACCTCCTGAATTACCGTTTCTAAAGCCTCCTGAATTGCTGTTTCTGAAACCACCATTTGAGTTAGAATCTCTGAAACCACCGCTATTATTAGTGTTTCTGAAGCCTCCATTATTATTTCTGAAACCTGAGTTAGCAGTATTAGTCCTGTAAACTGCATTGGCTACGCCTGTATTCTGGAATCCGCCTCCGCTGATACCGCTTCTTCTGTAAACAGGTCTGTTGTAGTAGCCACCACCCCAGTAACCTCCTCCGTATCCCCAATATGGGTTTCCGTAGTATCCGCCCCAGAATGGATCATAATATCCTCCATAACCATATCCCCAGTATGGGCTTCCCCATCCGTAAGAGCCTCCCCAGCCCCATCCGAATGATCCGCCCCAACCCCAGGACATGCTTGCTCCCCAGCCCCAGCCACGGTTCATACCCCAACCCCAATATGGGCTGTAACCACCATACCATCCCCAAGGAGAACCCCATCCCCATGAGTTATCATAGTAGTTCGTCTGAGAACCTGCATAAAGTCCCCAATCTGAGTCTGTAGCATTGGTATTCCAGTTTGTATTGGTACCACTCCAGTCGTTATATCTGTTTTCCTGCTCTCTGGAATTCGTTTGTGCATTCTGAATTACATTGGAATCCTGATAGTAGTCATAATATTCTCCTACTCTGTTTCCGCTATCATTAATGATAACTCCTTCAGGTAGCGTATCCTTATTGGGGTCGTAATACACCCCGTCTGTCTCGCTATACCCTCCCATCTGAGCACCACAAGACACAAGCAATAATCCGCCTGATATGGCTAATATCCCTTTGGATCTTAGCAGACCAAGCAAATTTTTATGTATATTTCTTTTCATGATAACGTAAAAATTTTTAATTTAAATTATATTTGCAATCTGTACCAAAAATGTACCAAAATACTGGTAAAAAAATCTATCAAAAATAGATTTTTATTTTTAGATAACAATAATGTACAAAAGTTAAAAAAATTTAAAAAAATAATGGCAAAATTAACCTCAAGAAGCGAAGATTACAGCAAATGGTATAATGAGCTGGTTGTAAAAGCTGATTTAGCTGAAAACTCAGGCGTGCGTGGATGTATGGTGATCAAACCGTATGGCTATGCAATCTGGGAAAAAATGCGTGATGAAATGGATAAAAAGTTCAAAGAAACAGGTCACGTTAACGCATACTTCCCGCTTTTTGTGCCCAAAAGCTTGTTTGAGGCTGAGGAAAAAAATGCAGAAGGTTTTGCAAAAGAATGTGCTGTTGTTACCCACTACAGGTTAAAAACCGATCCGGACAATCCATCCAAACTGATTGTTGATCCGGATGCGAAACTGGAAGAAGAACTTATTGTTCGCCCTACTTCAGAAGCAATTATCTGGAATACCTATAAAAACTGGATTCAGTCTTACAGAGACTTACCGATACTAATCAACCAATGGGCGAATGTAGTTCGTTGGGAAATGAGAACACGCCTCTTCCTGAGAACTGCAGAATTCTTATGGCAGGAAGGACACACTGCTCACGCTACAAAAGATGAAGCAATTGAAGAAGCAGAAAAGATGAATAAAGTATATGCAGATTTTGCAGAAAACTTTATGGCTATTCCTGTGATTCAAGGGTTGAAAACTCCTTCTGAAAGATTTGCAGGAGCTGATGAAACTTATTGTATTGAAGCATTAATGCAGGACGGAAAAGCTTTACAGGCCGGAACATCTCACTTCTTAGGTCAGAATTTTGCAAAAGCATTTGATGTAAAATTCACCAACAAAGAAGGGAAAATAGAACATGCATGGGCTACATCATGGGGAACTTCTACCCGTCTGATGGGTGCTTTAATTATGACGCACTCTGATGATTTCGGATTGGTATTGCCTCCTACCCTTGCCCCAATTCAGGTGGTGATTGTTCCTATCTTTAAAGGAGAAGAGCAACTGGAACAAATCAGTGAAGTGGCTTTAGATATTCAGGCTAAACTGAGAGCAAAAGGAATTTCAGTGAAGTTTGACAATGATACCCAGAACAAACCAGGATGGAAATTTGCAGAATATGAATTGAAAGGAGTTCCTGTAAGAATCGCAATGGGACCAAGAGACCTTGAAAATAAATCTGTAGAAATTGCGAGAAGAGACAACCTTACTAAAGAAGTTCGTTCTATTGAAGGAATTGATTCTTATATCGAAGATCTATTGAAAACGATTCAGCAGGATATTTATAACAAAGCATTTGAATTCAGAAAAAATAATATCACGAAAGTGGATACTTATGAAGAATTCAAAAAAGTTCTGGAAGAGAAAGGTGGCTTCATCTATGCTCACTGGGATGGTACTGCTGAAGAAGAGGAGCAAATCAAGGATGAAACAAAGGCAACCATCAGATGTATTCCTTTAGATGATGACATAGAAGAAGGAATTTCATTGATCTCAGGAAAACCATCTAAGAGACGTGTATTATTTGCAAAAGCTTATTAAACTTTTTAATGATTTAGAAAAAAATCGTTAATTTTTAAAGAAATATTCAAAAAAAAATGACATTTGGACAGATTTTTGTTTAAATTTATATCAACATTAATCAAAAAAATTTATTTATTATGTCTTTAAATGTCATTGATTTAATTAAAGGACAATTAGGTCCCGCTTTGGTTTCACAGGCTGCATCGCAGTTTGGAGAAAGTGAATCCGGTATTTCTAAAGCAATTGGCGGATTATTACCTGCTGTAGTAGGTGGATTAGCCAATAACGCAGATAAGCCTGGCGTTGTGGATGCTATTACACAAGCCTCTTCAAGTGGAATTTTAGGAAATTTATTAGGCAGCTCGTCTAGCAATCCTATTATTTCAAACTTGTTATCTTCAATTTTTGGGGATAAAGTAAGTGCATTAGTCAATTCCATTGCCAGTTTTTCAGGAGTCAGCAATACGTCTGCTGGTTCTTTGTTAAACCTGGTAACTGGGGCTACAGTAGGTACTGTTGGAAAATATGCCGCAGACAATAATTTGGGTGCTTCAGGTATTTCCAGCTTACTGAATGATCAGAAAGGCATTATTTCTTCTTTATTGCCGGCAGGTCTTTCTTTGGCTTCCTTCGGATTAGGAGCTGAAAATTGGTTTGGTCAGGCAAAAGAAACAGTTGCTTCAGTAACTTCTACTGCTAAAGATAACATCGCTGAAGGTGTTGCTACTGCAAGAGAAAATGTTTCAGAAGGAGCCAGAGAAGTAAGAGAAAGATTTGAAAATAATAACAATAATAATCAAGGCGGAGGTTCAATCTGGAAATGGTTGCTTCCGCTTTTATTATTGATTGCTGCTGCTTATTTTTTATGGAAACAGTGCGAGAAAAAACAGACTACTACAACCACTACCACTACATCTGACTCAGCAGCAATGGGTTCAACTGCAGATACAGCTGCTACAACAGGAACAGCAACCCCTGCTCCTGCAACAGCTAAAACAGATGAAGATATTGAGCTTAATGGGGTAATGTTAAAAGGTTACAAAGGAGGAATGGAAGATCAGATGATTACCTTCCTGAAATCCGGTGGTTACAAAAATGCTGCTGATGATTCTGCATTGAAAGATAAGTGGTACGATTTCGATCACGTAAATTTCAAAATGGGAAGTTCTACTGAGCTTGAAGCAGGTTCACAAGGACAATTGGATAACTTAGTGGCTATCCTTAAAGCTTTCCCTGAAGCAAAAATCAAAGTTGGAGGTTACACTGATAAAACAGGAAACGAAGCTTCTAACGTAAAATTATCAAAAGCAAGAGCTGAATTTATCAAAGCTGCTTTAGCTAAAGCTGGCGTTGGCGCACAGGTAATTGCTGCTGACGGTTACGGAAGTCAATTTGCTAAAGTAGATGCAAAAGCTTCCGACGCTGAAAGAGCTGCTGACAGAAAAATGTCTATCAGATTTGCGAAATAATTTTTAGACTTAATAAAAATTAGATCCCGGGAATGAATTTCCGGGATTTTTTTGTGTCATGATTTTTCTGTTTACATTTATTTAATTAAATTTGTTAGTCATTCCTAACATTTATGAGTTTCAATATAAAAAGCGCCTGGCGAAAAGATAAAACAAACCATTCCTTATCAGAGGTTTATTCATCAATCAAAGTACCTAAAAATGCAACTTTCTGGAGAAAATATCTTGCCTTTGCAGGACCAGGTCTGATGATTGCCGTAGGATATATGGATCCGGGAAACTGGGCAACAGATATTGCCGGAGGAGCTCAATTCGGGTATACACTCCTTTCAGTTATCCTTATTTCCAATATTTTCGCAATGGTTTTACAACACTTATCTGTGAAACTGGGAGTGGTTGCAGAAAGAGACCTTGCACAAGCCTGTAGAGATCACTTCAGTCCTACCACTAATTTTATTCTCTGGATATTCTGTGAAATCGCGATTGCCGCCTGTGACCTCGCTGAAGTCATCGGATCAGCCATTGCACTCAATCTATTATTCCATATCCCATTGACGTGGGGCATTGTCATAACCACAGTAGATGTTCTGATTATCCTTTTACTTCAGGCTAAAGGTTTCCGATGGATTGAGAGTATTGTAGGTGGCCTTATATTTATCATTCTGGCTTGTTTCGTGTATGAAATTGTCATTTCTCAACCTGCTTTTAATGAAATTCTCGGAGGTTTGGTTCCTCAAAAAGAAATTATTCAGAATCCTGCCATGCTTTACATTGCAATCGGGATCCTGGGGGCTACCGTAATGCCGCACAACCTATATCTGCACAGCAGTATAGTACAGACCAGAGATTATACCCGTGATGCCCAAGGAAAAAAAGAAGCCATAAAATTTGCCACCATAGACAGTACCGTTTCATTAATGCTGGCATTCTTCATCAATGCTGCAATCCTTATTCTGGCTGCTGCTACATTCCATACAACAGGAAACGAACATGTTGCAGACATTCATGATGCTTATAAAATGCTGACACCTATTTTAGGAGCTTCCATGGCAAGTATTGCGTTTGCTATTGCTTTATTGGCATCCGGACAAAACTCTACGCTGACAGGAACTCTTGCCGGGCAGATCGTAATGGAAGGATTCCTGAACATCAGATTAAAACCATGGCTGAGAAGATTAATTACCAGACTTATTGCTGTAATCCCGGCACTTATTGTCGCTATTCTTTATGGCGAACAGGGAACCACTGAATTATTAGTTTTAAGCCAGGTAATTCTATCCATGCAGCTGAGTTTTGCTGTTGTTCCGCTGGTAATGTTTACCAATGATAAAGCCAAAATGGGTGATTTTGTCAACAAGCCGTTCCTGAAAATCTGTGTATGGATTATTTCCATCATTATCATTGTTTTAAATCTGTATCTGTTGTATCAGACATTTACGGGAGAATAAAAAATACAACTATAGTTTTTTAAATGGACTATTGGACATTATTAAATGAATGGTGAATAGTCAATTTTTTTGCTTCGCAAAGTCAATGTTTAAAATTACACACCTACAAATTCGCAAGCGAGGCGGATTGATTTATTCACTATTCAATGCTATCTATTTTTCTGCCTTAATGTCCAGATTTTGGATTTGGCAGGCTCTTTGTCAAACAATCAGTAAATAAATATTGAATTATGGAAAACCAGGATATTAACGAAGAAAGCATCAATAATCAGGAAGAAAACAATGTTCAGAATGACGCATCGTCTCAAGACAATGTGACAGTTGCTCCTTCTCCAGAGGAACTTTTGGCAGAAGAAAAAGACCGTTACATCAGATTGTATGCTGAATTCGAAAATTATAAAAAAAGAACGAGCAAAGAGAAGATGGAATTCTTCCAGTATGCCAACCAGGAAATGATGGTTTCAATGTTAGGAGTTTTGGATGATTTTGAAAGAGCTTTAAAAGAAATCGCTAAAAACGGAAATCCAGCTGACCTGCAAGGTGTAGAGCTTATCTATCAGAAATTCAAGAATAAACTTACCGAAAAAGGCTTACAAACAATGGAAGTAAAGGCTGGTGACAGCTTTAATGTTGATTTCCATGAAGCGATTACTCAGATCCCTGCTCCAACGGAAGATTTGAAAGGAAAAATCGTAGACGTTATTGAAACAGGATACACTTTGAATGATAAGGTAATCCGTTTTGCAAAAGTAGTAACAGGAAATTAAAATTCATAAATGATAAATGATGAGTGATAATTGAATGTTTCACTTATTAGCTTTAGAATATCTTTTATCATTTATCAACAATCAATTATAAAATTGTCATGTCAAAAAGAGATTATTACGAGGTTCTTGAGATCAGCAAATCTGCATCTGCCGACGAAATAAAGAAAGCATACCGTAAAATGGCCATCAAATTTCACCCGGATAAAAACCCAGGGGATAAAGAGGCTGAAGAAAAATTTAAAGAAGCAGCTGAGGCTTATGAAGTTCTGAGCGACGATCAGAAACGTGCCAGATACGACCAGTTCGGACATGCCGGAATGGGAGGAAATGGTGGTTTCGGAGGCGGTGGCTTCGGAGGCGGAATGAACATGGAAGATATTTTCAGCCAGTTTGGAGATATTTTCGGTGGTGGTTTCGGAGGATTCGGCGGCGGTGGTGGCGGCCGTCAGCAGGTGAAAGGTTCTAATTTAAGAATCAGAATCAAGCTGAACCTTGAGGAAATGGTAAATGGTACTCAGAAAACCATAAAAGTTAAAAAAATGAAGATGGCAGAAGGTGCCACTTCAAAAACATGTCCTACCTGTAACGGTTCCGGTGTTCAGTTAAAAGTAATGAATACCATGTTTGGTCAGATGCAGACCCAAACTACCTGTGGTACCTGTCAGGGAATTGGAAAAGTTGCTGACAAAATTCCGGCAGGAGCTAATGCACAAGGCCTTATTAAAGACGAAGAGGAAATTGCCATCAATATTCCGGCAGGAGCAAGAGACGGTATCCAGCTTAATGTGAGAGGAAAAGGAAATGATGCTCCGTTTGGTGGAATTCCGGGGGATTTATTGGTGATCATTGAAGAGGAAGTAGACCAAACGATCAAGAGAGAAGGTGATAATCTTCATCAGGAGCTGTATGTTTCATTTGCTGAAGCTGCTTTAGGAACGAAAAAAGAAATTCCTACCGTAGGCGGAAAAGTAAAAATTACCGTTGATCCGGGAACTCAGTCCGGAAAGATCTTAAGATTAGCAGGAAAAGGACTTCCAAGCATCGACAGTTATGGTAAGGGAGACATGTTCATCCACATCAATGTATGGACACCACAGAAACTTACTAAAGACCAGAAAGAGTTCTTTGAAAAGCAGATGTCCAGCGGAGAAATGGTTGCAGAACCATCCGGAAAGGAAAAAACTTTTTTTGATAAAGTAAAAGATTTATTCAATTAATATAAAAAAAGAGGTTGTCTCAAAAGTGTCATTCTGAACGAAATGAAATGTAGTGAAGAATCTCATATGTTTGGTTATCAATGAGATTATTCCTTCGTCAGAATGACAAAAGCCAGATTGTTTGACTTTTGAGACAGCCTCTTTTTTCCTTTGAAGAAAGCTCCACTTTTGTGGCAATGAAAGTAAATAATGGCGACTTTGTCACTGAAAAAGCCTTATAAACAAACGTATGCTTAAAGAAAATCAATTGATTTGATTTCAATTTTTTTTAGCTTTCCTTTTAGTAGCAATAGCTTCGACAGGCTCAGCCTGACAATGCTTATAAATTTCGGTTGGTATTCGGGTTATCCCCTGAGCCTGTCGAAGGGTTATCATGTTAATTATTAATCTCGAGTATTAATTAAAGGGATAAGCCCATCAACTTTAATTGATTTAACTAAAGATACTGAATGAATTCTTTACGTTAAACAAAATTTCATAGATATCAATTATAGCCAATATCAAGCGCTGGAATATCGAATAAACCTGTAAAAAAGTCCTGTACTCTCTCGAATACAGGACTTTTTTGGTTATTTAATTCTAATTCTGTTTATTTTTTGGTGGCTAAAGAATAAATTCCTTTTCCTAAAGTAAAAACGGCAACTGCTGCCAACCCACCAACAACACCAAGGGTAAGCTCTTTCAAAACATCCGGCCAAGTTGGAAGTATACCATGGAAAAATTCAATCCTATGTAGAAAAATTCCGCCAGCAACCATTATTAAAGCAATTGTTCCTACTACTGCTAATATTTTAATAACAATAGGTAAAGCCTTCACTAATACATGTCCAAGCCTCCCGAAAAAACCTTTATCGTTACTTTTCTTTATTAATTTAAACCCTGCATCGTCCATTCTTACAATCAAAGCTACAATTCCATAGACTCCAACAGTAGCGATAAATGCAACCAGGCTCGTTACTAAAATCTGCGTAATGAAAGGATGACTTTCTTCCAATACGGTTCCTAAAGCAATAATAACGATCTCTATTGATAAAATAAAGTCAGTTGTAATTGCAGATTTCACTTTCTCTTTTTCAATTTCTTCAGAACTCTTTTGGTCTTCTTCAATTTCCTCTATAACTTCATGACCTTTTTTTTCACGGTGAAAAAGAAATTCTATGACTTTCTCAACGCCTTCAAAAGCCAGATAGAATCCTCCAAGGATCAAGACATAATTAATAGCCGGAGCATACAACCAATTGAGTAAAAAAACGATAGGCAGAATGATCAGTTTGTTGATAAAAGAACCTTTTGTAATTGCCCATAAAACCGGAATTTCCCTGGAAGAAAGAAAGCCAGTGGCTTTTTCTGCATTTACAGCCAGGTCGTCTCCTAAAATTCCTGCTGTCTTTTGTGTAGCGATCTTACTGGTAACTGCTACATCATCCATCAATGCTGCAATATCATCCAAAATAGCAAAAAAGCCTGATGCCATATTTTAATAATTTTTTAATCTTTGTTAAGTTCAGCAAAAATAATTATTTAATTCCGTTTTTGTATTCTCAATATGACAATAATTTTGAAAATTATAAGAATCATTAAACGGATCTTCACTTTTAATATTTTATATCTTTGTTGAAAACCTATTCAATGGTTTAAAACTGGGAAGACCAATTACAAAGCATATGGCTAAAACCTGGAACAATAAACAATGAAGCGTTTATTCAGCAAATTAAAGATCATGTAGAGTTACTTACCGGTAAAAATTCCCAGACTATTGCTGATTTTGAAAGTCTATTTCACCGGACATGAAAAAGAAGAGCAAGAATCCAGCTGGTAATCACCCTAAGAAATAATGGAAAAACAGAAGAAAGCATTCATATTTTAAGGGAAGAAAAACCCCATTATTCTGATGAACTTAACGATGCGGTAGATTCTTTTTTAGCCCTGTCACTTTCTTCAGCAGGAAAATACGGGGAAGCATTATCATTAAGCTTAAAAGCAATATACCGCCATTTGTCCAGATACAACTGATCTGTCTACAATTATGCCAATGATCTGTATAAGGAATTGTAATAATATTTTTTTATTTTTACTCTATGAAAAAGCTCGTTCTCCGGTATCATTTTTTCGCTATGGGATGTGTTGGCTTCGTGCTGCAGTCCTGTAATACTAAATTCAGGGTTTGGGTCGGTACCGGAGGCCAGCAGAAGATTTACAATCTGAAATATGGTGAACATAAGAGGCAAAAAATGGATGTCTTTCTTCCCAAAGATTATGCTGAAAATTCTCCTGTTGTGCTGATTGTACATGGCGGAGCCTGGACTTTAGGCAGAAAAGAACATATGATCCAGGTTCAGAAAATGCTTTTTGAAAACAGAATTCCCAGTATCAATATGAATTACAGACTGGTTTCTGCAAAGGAGAAAATCACTTATAAACAACAGCTTGATGATATTGCGCTGGCCATTGAAAAATTCAACTCTTTAGCAGAAAAAGCCGAGCTTCAGCCTAACAATTACATTCTTCTGGGAGAAAGTGCCGGCGGACACCTTGCCTTACTTTACGGATATCAGCATCCTGAACAGATCAAAAAAATTATCTCTTTAAGCGGACCAACAGATTTTTACAGCTCTGAATATCTTAAATCGTTTTATTCTAAATATACTTCTCCCACTTTTCAAAAAGTAGTGGGAACTAAGTTTGACCGGAACAATGTTTCTGAAGCCTTTAAAGAAGCCAGCCCTATTGCCAATATTACCAATGTTCCTACCTTGCTGTTTCAGGGAAACAATGATATACTGGTCAACCAGCATCAGGGAATCGCCATGGATTCGGCACTTACGAATATGAATATTCCTCACAAATTCATTTTCATGAAAGGAGCCGGGCATGCACCCAGATTTTTCAGTAAAAGAAAAAGAGACAGCATTATCTACCCGAATATTCTGGAATGGGTCAGAAAATAGAAGTTTATAACTTTTTCTATTAAACGCTAAGGATAAATAATCCACTGTTTTATCTTCAAGGAGGCAAAGAGAAGTGACTTTGTCACTGATGAAGCTGATAAATATACATTCGCTCAGAAAGAATCAATTACAGTAATTCCCTACTTTGCTTTCTTACAATAATACTCTATCAAAATTAATCTTTGTGTTAAGAAAAAGCTTATCTATCCATAAGCAAAAAAAAAGCCATCTCATTATTGAGACAGCTGCATATTTTTTGATTGGATTCTTTCTTATTCAGAATCATTGTTTTCATATTTTGAGAAATCATCCTTTTTCCCGAAAACAAACTTAATAATCACAGGAAGTGTAGTTACCAAAACAATAACAATAATGATATATTCCAGTTTTTCTTTCAGATTGATACCAAACTGCTCCATAAAAAGCTTGTCCAGATAATGTCCTGCAAAGATCAGAATGAATGACCACAATACAGCACCAATAATATTATCTCTTAAAAACTCTTTTTTATCCATTTTTACAATACCTGCTACAATGGGAGTAAAAGTTCTTACAACCGGTAAAAATCTTGCCATAATAACAGCTAATGCTCCATGTTTTTCAAAGAAATCGTGTGCCTGATAAAGATATTTTTTTTTGAAAAGCATTGAATCCGGTCTTTTATACAAAGCTGGGCCTGCTTTTCTTCCGAAATAGTAGCCTACTTCATTTCCAACAATAGCAGCAAGAGCTACTCCGGAAGCCAGTAAGGTGGTATCTAAGAAATCGCTCCCTGTAGAGCCAAAAGTCTCTTTGATGATTTCAACGGCATAAATTCCCGAAACGAACAGTAGTGAATCCCCAGGTAGAAAAAATCCTACAAAAAGGCCTGTTTCAGCAAAAACAATAAACAAAATCAGCCAAAACCCTCCCATTTTTATATAAAACTCCGGGTTTAATAAATCCTTCCAGCTATTGAAATCTTCCATAAATATCGATGAACAACAAAAGTAAGCCTAAAATGTCTGAAACAAAAATTAATTATAAGATTTTAACTAAAATTCAAACATGATTTTTATAAGTCGGGATCATCATCGGAAACTGCCGTTCCGTCGGCCATTAAGAATGCTTTAAGGAAAGGAGTGATATTACCGTTCATTACCGCATCCACATCTGAGGTTTCATGACCTGAGCGCACATCTTTTACCAATTTATATGGATGCATGACGTAGTTTCTGATCTGGCTTCCCCATTCGATCTTCATTTTGTTGGCTTCAATCTCGTTTCTGGCTTTCATACGTTCTTCCAGTTCCATTTCGTAAAGTCTTGAACGAAGAAGCTGCATTGCCTTTTCTTTGTTCTGAAGCTGAGAACGGGATTCTGAGTTTTCAATGATAATTCCTGTTGGTGCGTGACGAAGACGTACAGCAGTTTCTACCTTGTTTACGTTCTGTCCTCCTGCTCCGGAAGATCTCATTGTTTCGAAACTGATATCAGCAGGATTGATATTAATTTCAATGGTATCATCTACTAAAGGATAGACATATACTGAAACAAAACTGGTATGACGTTTTGCATTACTGTCAAAAGGCGAAATTCTAACCAGTCTGTGTACTCCGTTTTCACCTCTTAAATATCCAAAAGCAAATTCGCCTTCAATTTCCAGGGTAACAGTCTTTACTCCGGCTACATCACCTTCCTGAAAGTTCAGTTCACGGATTTTATAGCCTTGTTTATCTGCCCACATGGTATACATTCTCATCAGCATGGATGCCCAGTCGCAGCTTTCTGTTCCTCCTGCTCCGGCTGTGATCTGCAGTACTGCAGAAAGTTCATCTCCTTCATTGGAAAGCATATTTTTAAATTCCAGGTCTTCAATTTTCTCCACCAATTGCGGAAATGTTTCGTCCAGTTCTTTTTCAGAATCCGGATCTTCTTTAGCAAAATCAGCCAAGACCTGAAGGTCTTCAAACTGTGTCTGAATTTCATCATAGCTTTCTACCCACTTTTTCTTGGAACGAAGCTGTTTTAAAAATGCTTCAGCCGTTTTTGGATTATCCCAAAATTCGGGTGCCGCAGTTTTTTCATCATCATTGGCAATTTCAATCTTCTTTTTTTCAATCTGAAGGTATCTGTGTAAGTCTTCAATTCTGGATTGAACTTCTTTTATCTGGTCGTTGCTTATCACGAATGTTTCTTTTTTGCAAAAATAAGGAATTCTTTTAGAGTGGAGCGTTCTGAGTTTAAAGTTCCAGATTTTAAGTTTTGGGTTCGAGGTGAGGGTTTGTGAGTTTGAGAGTAAGAGGGTTTTAAGGCTAGAGTGTGTATTTAACTTCCATTCTCCAACTTCCGGCTTCCAGCCAATAATTTCTAAAATCATCCATCAGATCATATCAGCTATTATTTCTCCAACCTTCGGAGCTAAGGCAACTCCCATTCCTGAAAGTCTTACGGCACAAAACTGTTTCTCCGAAACTTGTTTTACAATAGGTGACTTTTCTTCACCCATAGCCATTATTCCTGACCAGCGAAGGGCAATAGTAAAATCATTATCATGAAGGATCACTTCTTTTAAAAAGTTTTCCAGATGGTGCTGCAGAAATTCTGTGGTTTCAAATGCGGTTGTTTCTTCTTTTTTAAAATCCTGATTTCTTCCACCGCCCAGCAATATTCTGTTTCCTACATTTCTGAAATAATAATAGCCTTCGTCATAATGAAACGTTCCTTTAAGTTTTAAACCATCTATAGGCTCAGTGAGAAGAATTTGTCCACGGGCCGGAATAATATTTTCATTTTCCAGAAACTTTGATGTGAACGCATTGGTACAATAGATAAGCTGATCTGCTTTTACAGAAAGGTCGGCGGAAAGATGAACCTCAACGTTGTCTGCTTCTTCAATATGCTGAACTTCCGTTCCAAATAAAAATTCGATTTTCAGTTCATGACACTTTTCTAAAAGCTTTTGTAATAACTTTCCTGAATGCAGACTTCCTTCACAGGGATTTTCAATCAGGAATGCAGATTTTCCAAGTCCGAATTCCTGTATTTTGTTCTGTTTCAGAGTATAGGTCTGATTCAGACCAGTTATTGTTTTCAGTTTTTCATTGGCAGCATCCATCTGGGCTAAAAGCTCTTCATGGTTTACAATTTCATAGCCTCCGTTAAGTTCAAAATCAATTTCATTCTTTTTAAAATACTGCTGAATTTTCTGAAGTCCCTCAAATCTCATGGTAACGAGCTCCAATGTTTTTTCCCAACCCATTTTCTGCGAATCGGCAATGACTTCTGTAAAACTTCCAAAGCACGCAAACCCGGCATTTCTTGTGGAAGCCCCCAATGGAATGGCGTTCCGTTCAATAATCAAAACGGATTTTTCAGGATATTTTTCTTTGATGGATATGGCAGTCCACAGCCCGGAAAACCCCGCACCAATAATGATGATGTCTCTTTTTCTGTAGAAAGTATCCAGTTCCCAGATGCTATTCATGAGTATTTTTGTAAAATGTATAAAGTAGTAATGTATGATACAGTGCAACCTTAATTCTTAAATCGTAGTCACTATCCTTTATCTTCCTCATTATTATGTGAAAACCCGATTGCTCTTCTTGGTTCTTCTACAATTCTATAGGTTTCCAGCTCATTCTTCAATGCCTGGATTCTAAACTGAAAATCATCAAAATTATTAATAATGGCATCCGCGAGAAAACGTGCTACCTGATCAAGATATTCTTCAGTAAGCTTTGATCCTGCATCCCTTAATGCCCTGTCTAAAAGTTTCTGATCTATTTTCAGCTTTTCGTTTCTGGTTCTCTGGTAAAGATTTTTAATTCTTTTCTTTAAGCTTTGGGTAAAGTCTATCAGCATGGTGTTGCTGAATGCTTTCATTTTTGAAGAGATTTCGTGCCAGAAAGGTATTTTATCTGCTTTATTGTTTTTAAGTATTTTGTAGAGTAAAGAATCTTCTTCCAATCCTCTGGTCATGGCGTAAAGAATGATTTCCGAACGCTCAGAAGCATTGGGGGGAAAGACCGGAATCATCACATCGAATCTTCCGGGAGCAAGAATCTCTTCGTCAATTTCTGAAACAGAATTGGCAGAACCTACCATGAGGACACCTTCTTTTTCAAATTTTCCGATGTAGTGAAGAATAAGTTCCTGAGCTTCGAGATTACGGGAAGCTACATCTGTTTCTGCTCTTCTCTGCATCATAATTTCATCAAAATCATCCATGAAAAGCAGCATTTTGTTTTCCTTCATCATGTTCAGCAGAAAATCACTGAAGTTGATTTCATTTCCGTCAATCAATGAAGTTCCCAAATAATGCTTTTTCACTTCTTTAAACTGATAGCCAATAATTTCAGCAATTTTGTTAGCCCAGAAGATCTTGCCGCTTCCCGGAGGTCCATACAGAATAATTCCTGCAGGTTTGTTGATTCCCCAGTCTTTGATCTGCTGTGGATTCAGGAAGGGTTCCAAAACTGTGGAGGTATAAAAGAAAAGGTCTCTGTATCCTATAAAATCTCTTTGCTGAAGGCTGGTTTTATGCCCGAAATAATCATAGACAAACTGATAATTGCCGCCCAGTTTGTTATCAATTCCGTAGCTTGAAATGGAGGATTTGAAAAAGCCGTTATCAAAAATATTGAGATTATGATCTTTAATCACCTCCTCTACTTTATCTTTAGGCTGATTGATAACTTCAGCAATCTGCTCCAGTGTTTTATTTTTATCAAGATCTTTTTCGTATAACCTTAAAAAATCTACATTTTCGCGGGCAAATTTTTCAAAATCTTCTTTTACTTCAAAATTCGTACTGACACAGTCTACCAGTTCAAGATCGAAATCCTGGATAAACTGTTTGATGGCTTCTGCAGAAACATTTAATTCTTCTGCCAGTTCAATTAGCTTCATAACTGTTGATTAATACTATCAAATTTAATGTATTTGTTCATAAATTAATATTGATTTATGATAATTCTGTAACATTATCTAATTTATATAGACTACTACTATGTAAAACAAATTACATGGAAAAGATTTTATCAGTAAAAAATTTGACAAAGAAATTCAAAAGAGTTGTGGTCAACAATATTTCTTTTGATGTCGAAAGAGGAAATGTTTATGGCCTTTTAGGTCCGAACGGAAGTGGAAAATCCACTACTTTCGGAATGCTGCTGTCAACCATCAATCCTACCAGTGGAGACTGGTTCTGGTTTGGAAAAAAGGGAACAGATCCGGAAACGTTGAAAAAGATTGGGGCGATTATCGAACAGCCTAACTTTTACCCTTATCTCAGTGCAGAAACCAATCTTAAGATTGTCGCTGAAATTAAGCAAACACCCTATTCAAGGATTGACGAAGTCCTGAAGACCGTTAATCTGTATGAAAGGAGAAAAGATACTTTCAAAACCTTTTCTTTGGGAATGAAACAGCGTCTTGCCATTGCTTCGGCGATGCTGAACAATCCTGAAGTAATGATATTGGATGAGCCGACCAACGGACTGGATCCTGAAGGAATCATTCAGATCAGAGAAATCATCAGTGATATTGCAAAACAAGGCATCACGATTATCATCGCCAGCCATCTTCTTGATGAAATTGAAAAAATCTGCAGCCATGTAATTGTACTCAAAGAAGGAAATTCCATTTACTGTGGAAGAGTGGATGAAATGACTTCCAACAACGGATATTTTGAACTGAAAGCAGATAATAACACATTGCTGTTAAATACCCTTAACGAGCTTCAGTGGTTCTCTTCCATCCATCAGGAAGGTGATCTTATCAAAGCCCAGATCCGTGATGATGCTTCTGTTTCAGCTTCGGCAATGAATCAGAAACTGGCAGAGAAAGGAATCTATCTTTCCCATTTGACCAAGAAAAAAATGTCTCTTGAATCTCAATTTCTTGAACTTGTAAAAAACACCCATTAATCATGATCAAATTATTAAAACTGGAATACTATAAAAACCTGAACTACAAACCGTTCAAAGTTTTCACAATACTCTATTTCGCCATTCTTATTGCTTTACTTTTCATTGGATTGATTGACTTTGATGTTTTCGGAGGAACGATCAATTTAAAGGAAGAAGGAATTTATAATTTCCCTGAAATCTGGAATTTCACCACATGGATTGTTGCTTTGCTGAAAATTTTCCTGGGGCTGATCATTGTCTTCTCTATTTCACAGGAATTCAGCAACAGAATGTTCAAGCAGAATACGATTGATGGATTGAGCAGAAAAGAGTTCATCACTTCAAAACTTTTAACGATAAGTATTTTCACAATTGTTTCTACAGTGATTGTATTCGGGATTACTATTTTCCTTGGATATCAATATTCTAATACAAAAGAATCTGCAAAGGTTTTTGCTGAGATTTTCTTCATTGGAAATTACTTTGTGAAGCTATTTACATTCTTTTGCTTCTTAATGTTCCTTTCCATTTTACTGAGAAAATCTGTTTTTGTTTTTCTTGCCCTTTTCGTTTTGTGGATTGGCGAAGGAATTTTAACCGCTCTTGAAACGTATTCAAAAGTAAAGGGAATGCAGGGACCACAAAGAAACGAGGTTCTTCAGAACGATTTTTTCCTAACGCATCTTTTACCGCTGGAAAGTATGTCCAACCTTATTCCTAATCCGATGATGAGATTAAATATGGCTAAAATGATCGGCTTAAAATATGAATTTCACTACCCTTCGGAAAGTCTTATCGCCTGTCTGGTGTGGTGTGCTATTTTTATATTCGGATCGTACTGGATTCTGAGAAAAAGAGATTGGTAGATGTCTATATTTAGAATTTAAAAATTGTTTTTAAAGTGGTTCGTTTTCGGATCACTTTTTTTGGCTTAAAATTTTCATTCAGCATTGTCAAAAAACAGCCATGAAAAAAATATATTACTTTCCAGGATTGATCAGCGCAGTGCTGATTCCTGTTTTATTCTGGTATTATGGAAGCCAAAAGTCTGAAGATATTAACGTTTCTGTGATAGATATTGGACTTCCTGCCAAAGAAAGAGAGGGGATTAAAAATACTTTTGCAAGTTTTGAACCTGCAAGAAACTGGAATTACAAAAAAATAAAAATAGTCCCCGGTACTGCTAAAGAAAATTCAAAATCATATGTCTCTGAACTGAAAAATCTTCAGGAAAGAAATGAGAAAGAGTCTGGTATTGAGTTTATTTTAGATCAAAATAATAGCTATGGTGATTTTGTCTCTGTTTTGAATGATCTCGCAATCGCCAAACAGGAACAATATGCCGTTGACCTGGAGAAAACAGGACATATTTTTGCGGTTTATAGCTATATTGATCCTAAGGTGCAATATCCTGAATATGAATGTTTACTTTGTAATGATACTATAGATTGGGGGCCAGCAGAAACTATGAATGCTTTTGAATCTACCCGCTATGGGCAGATCTTTAACCTGTTTACAACCGCTTCCAAAGAAACTTCCTACATTATTTTCGGATTTCTCATATTTCTGAATATCTCTATGCTCAGCATCAAAGAACGGTTTCAATTACATCACTAACTCAAAATAAAAGGCTGCCAGATGGCAGCCTTCATTTCACATTACTTTTTATCTAACAACGGAAGATATTTTCCGTATCCTTTTGTTTCCATTTCTGCTTTTGGAATAAATTTCAGAGAAGCACTGTTGATACAGTAACGAAGTCCTCCTTTATCCTGCGGTCCGTCTGTGAAAACGTGTCCTAAATGGGCATCACCGGTTTTACTTCTTACTTCTACTCTGTCCATACCATGGGAACGGTCCAGCTTTTCATCAATCAAACCTTTGGTAATCGGTTTTGAGAAACTTGGCCATCCACATCCGGATTCAAATTTATCGGTAGAGACAAATAAAGGTTCTCCGGTGGTAATATCTACATAAATTCCTTCACGGGTTTCATTCCAGTATTCGTTCTGGAAAGGTCTTTCCGTACCGTTTTCCTGGGTAACATTATATTGTTCTGCAGTTAATTTTTCTTTTAAAACTTTTTTATCCTGTTTTTGATAAGCCGGTTTTGGAAGCGGATTGGCTTTTTTCGCCATTTCAAAAAGTCCCGGTTCAATATGACAGTAACCGCCCGGATTTTTATCCAGATAATCCTGATGATAATCTTCTGCTCTGTAGAAATTTTTCAATGGAATAGTTTCTACGACTACTGGTTTATTATAATTCTTTGCCAGCTTCTGAACTTCATCTTTTACCACCGCTTCATCTGTTTTATTGGTGAAATAAATTCCGGTTCTGTATTGGT
The DNA here is from genome assembly GCF_900156015.1 of Chryseobacterium sp. RU33C. NCBI lineage: Bacteria > Pseudomonadati > Bacteroidota > Flavobacteriia > Flavobacteriales > Weeksellaceae > Chryseobacterium > Chryseobacterium sp. RU33C. Next base: position 92,180 of record NZ_FTMT01000007.1, read on the forward strand.
TTCCTCTGTCATTTCCCTGCTGATCCTTGCTTGTAGGATCAATGGTTTTAAAATAAAGATCAATCAACAGTTTCAGATCTACCTGTTCAGGATCATATTTTACTTTTACGGTTTCTGCAAAACCTGTTGTATGACTTACCACCTCTTCATAAGTAGGATTTGGGGTATTTCCGTTGGCATAGCCTACTTCTGTTCCTACCACTCCACGAATCTGTTGAAAAAAATGTTCTGTCCCCCAGAAACATCCACCTGCAAAATAAATCTCTCTAACGTTTTTGTTATCCATAATTTTCTCATTTTCTTTTTTTATTTCCACTACATCAGGCTTGTTTTTTTTAAAAAGCCCGGATCCCGCAGCAAATACTGCTATACCCAGAATGATTCCGAGTACAATTAATATATTTTTCATTTTATCCTTTTTATTCATTACTTATTATTTTGAACAATCATGAATCCAAATCCTAAAAGCATAAGGTCTTTCAGAATAAAGAAATCCGTCACAGGCACTCCGTCTACTATTTTCCAGATTCCCGGTGTTGTAAATAAATAGCTTAATGTTACCAGAAAAGTTACGATCATTCCTATACCTGCATACTTTTTCAGTACTGCAAATTTCGCACTAAATATCAGGAGTAATGCAATGATAATTTCTATCGTTCCGATAAGATTTGACACTGCCTGGACGCTTATAATTTTATATACGAAAAAAGTTAAGAAATGGTTTTCCACCAAAGGTTTTATGGCTGCTGCTTCTGTGGGAGTAAATTTGAAGATACCAATCCACAGAAAAATAAGCGCTGCTCCGAATAGGGAAATGTAATACCCGGTTCGGGATAATAGATTTTTAGATTTTTGTGCTGTTCCGACCATGTTTTTAAGATTTTAAATGAATACTTTATTGTTTTCAAAAGTATAGTCGGAGCTATTTTACAATCCTGACAGAAATTTTCTTAGAAATTTAATTTATCGATCATTTTATTTTTAAAGTCCTGAATTTCAGATTCATTTATTTCCGTTTTTTGTTCAGAAAATTTCTTTTTAAACACTTTATCCAGAATTGCCAGCTTTTCATTGTACATTCTGCACCATTTGCAGATCATAAGGTGCATGCTGAGCATCCTGTTTTCTCTGGAAGAAATAGATTCGGCATTCCTCTTTTCCATCAGTAAAGTGGCTTCACTGCATGGTAAAAATAATTTATGTAGTATTCTTCTTATCATTTCACTTATGATTTTGAAAACCAGTTAAACTCCAGACATTCTCTCAACTGCATTCGGCTTCTTTGCAGAATCTTCCAAAGATTAGTCGTAGAAACTTCTACTTCCGGTGCTTTTTTTTCTTCGATATAATACATTTTAAGCAAAATCTTCCATTTGGAGGGCAATTCTTCAATACATTCTTCTAATGTTTTATTAAAATCTGCATTGTCTAAAAGCTCATCTCCATCGCCAGAAACATTCCAGTCGTTTAAAACATCATTATTTTTCCATGATCCGGTTTCATCAAAAAAATGATCAAGTCGGATATTGGGTTCGGATTTATATTTTTTCCGGTAAAAATCTGCAACTTTTCTATTGAGAATAGCCATCAGCCAGGTAAGCGCATTGCTTTTCCCTTCAAAAGAATCATAGGCAGAATAGGCTGCAAGAAAAACTTCCTGAATCACATCCTGTGCATCTTCTTTATTGGAAAGTACATACAGTGCTCTCTTCAAAAGTGGTCCTGAATATTGTTCTATCCAGTCTTTCAGCTCTTCATCTTTTGTCATTGGAAGGATTTTTTGTCTTTTTTCAGATCACAACGAAGGTAGTAAGTTAAACGGAAAATTGCAAAATTAGATAGACTATTATTGATTACAGTCATTACAAAACTACTATTACAAGCCTTACAGGTTTTGAAAACCTATAAGGTTTACCACATATCCCTTAGCCAAACTCGTTATCATTCAAAACATAGCATAAAATTATTACAAATCGCTTAAAAATCTTAAATTTGCATCTTATCAAAAATTTGATATTTAAAAAAGCAAAAGCAATACTATGACATCACAAGAAATACGTCAAAAATTTTTAGACTATTTTAAAAGTAAAGGGCACCTTATAGTTCCTTCAGCTCCTATTGTGCTGAAAGACGACCCTACCCTTATGTTTTCCAACTCCGGAATGACGCAGTTCAAGGATTTTTTTCTTGGCTACAAAACACCTACCGCCCCTAGAATTGCCGATACCCAAAAGTGTCTTAGAGTTTCAGGGAAGCACAATGACCTGGATGATGTAGGTAGAGATACTTACCACCATACCATGTTTGAGATGTTAGGAAACTGGTCTTTCGGGGATTACTTCAAAAAAGAGGCTATTGCTTTTGCCTGGGAATTACTGACTGAAGTATACGGAATTCCAAAAGAAAATTTATATGTAACGATTTTTGAGGGTGATGCTTCAGAAAATCTTGACAGAGACCAGGATGCATATGATTTCTGGAAATCTCATATTTCCGAAGACAGAATCATCAATGGAAATAAAAAAGATAACTTCTGGGAAATGGGTGAAAGTGGACCGTGCGGACCGTGTTCAGAAATCCATGTTGACTTAAGAACACCGGAAGAGAAAGCGAAAGTTTCTGGACTTGAATTGGTGAATAATGACCACCCTCAAGTAGTTGAAGTATGGAATCTGGTTTTCATGGAATTCAACAGAAAGGCAGATAAATCTTTAGAGAAGCTTCCTGCTCAGCACGTAGATACAGGAATGGGATTTGAACGTCTTTGTATGGCGCTTCAAGGGAAGTCTTCCAACTATGATACGGATGTTTTCACTCCGCTTATTGCTAAAGTTGAGGAACTTTCAGGTAAAAAATACACCGGAATTTTAGAAGACGAGAAAGATATTGCGATCCGTGTTGTGGTAGACCACATCAGAGCTGTTTCTTTTGCTATTGCAGACGGACAATTGCCATCCAATGGAGGTGCCGGTTATGTAATCAGAAGAATCTTAAGAAGAGGAATTTCTTATTCTTACAGATTCCTTGATATGAAAGAACCTTTCCTTTACAAATTGGTTGCTGTGCTGCAGGAGCAGATGGGAGCATTCTTTCCTGAGCTTGAAAAACAGGGGAAACTGGTTGCTGAAGTGATCAAAAGTGAAGAAGACTCATTCTTAAAAACCATTGAAAACGGTCTGATCAGAGTTGAAAAACTGATCCAGCAGACAATTGGCAATAACCAGAAAGTATTACCAAGCGAAGAAGTTTTTGAGTTGTATGATACGTACGGTTTTCCTGATGATTTAACAAGAATTATTGCTGAAGAAAAAGGATTAACGATTGATGAAGCAGGCTTCAAAGCTGAAATGGAGAAACAAAAGCTTCGTTCAAAAGCAGATTCTGCTCAAAAAGTATATGACTGGGTAACTCTTGAATCAAAACCTGAAACCTTTGTAGGATATGACCAGATTGAATCTGAAACCTATATTACAAGATACAGAAAGGTAGAAAATAAAGACGGAGAATTCTATCAGGTGGTATTAAGCAGTTCTCCTTTCTATCCTGAAGGAGGTGGACAGGTTGGAGACAAAGGTGTTCTTGAAAATGCTGTTGAAAGTTTTGAAGTGCTGGAAACTAAAAAAGAAAACGGATTAATTATTTCATTAATCAACGGTCTTCCAAAAGATGCAGGTGCTGTTTTCTATGCTAAAGTAAATGCTTCTGAGAGAAAAAATTCTCAGGCTAACCACTCTGTGACTCACCTTCTGCATGAAGCTTTAAGAGAGATGTTAGGAACTCACGTAGAACAGAAAGGTTCTTATGTTGGGCCGGATTATCTTCGTTTCGACTTCTCTCATTTCAACAAAATGACTGAGGAAGAATTAGCATTAATTGAAGAAAAAGTAAATAAAAAGATCAAAGAAAGTATTACTTTACAGGAATTCAGAAATATTCCGATTCAGGAAGCTCTGGAAAAAGGAGCAATGGCTTTATTTGGTGAAAAATATGGTGACAGTGTGAGAATGATCCAGTTTGGAAGTTCAAAAGAACTTTGCGGGGGAACTCACGTAAAAAACACCAGCGAAATCGGTCATTTCAAAATTACTTCTGAAGGTTCTGCTGCAGCGGGTATCAGAAGAATAGAGGCTATTTCAGGAGATAAATCTGAAGAATATTTCCACAATCTTGAAAAACAGATCATTGAACTTTCTCAATTATTAAAATCTAAAGATGTGGTAAGATCTATTGAAAAACTGATCGAAGAAAATACCTCATTGAAGGCTGAAGTAGATGCTCTTAAAAAGGAAAAGGCAAAAGGAGAAATCGGAGAATGGAAGAATGCATATGAGCAGAAAGGCAACAAGCAGCTTCTTGTAAAGAAAACGTCTCTGGATGCAGGTTCTGTAAAGGATATTGTATTCCAATTGAAGAAAGAAATTCCGGCTTCAGTTACCATCATTCTTTCTGATGCAGACGGAAAACCAATGATTACTGTTGGCGTTTCTGATGATCTTGCAGCAGATTATCAGGCTGGAGCTATCGTAAAAGACCTTGCAAAAGAAATCCAAGGTGGTGGTGGCGGAAACCCTGGCTTTGCAACAGCTGGTGGTAAAAACCTCGAAGGTTTGGAAAATGCTTACCAAAAAGCTTTGACTCTCTAAAATAGAAACCTCTATTATAAATTTTAGCCCCGGCTGTCTCAGAATTAAGACAGCCGGGGTTGTTTTTAGTGCATATCATATTATTTTAACACAAAGTCTTTTCTATACTACTTTATAATTTCAGGAGGCAAAGAATGAAATCAACTTCATTGATTCTGACTAAGCGTGTGTACTATTCTAACTTCTCGCAGATGAAACAGATTACTCAGATTTTCCACAAGCATCTGCATAATCTGTTTCATCTGTGAGAGATTAAAATAAACTTAGAAGTTTATATAAGCTGGATATATGTTTTATTTAACGCCAGGATCGCCAAGAAATTCTCATGCTATCATCAATATTTCCGTTCCACTCCGCTATGAAATGTTTGCGTACTCTGCGCTATAACATACTATTCTTTATTACTAAGATTTCATCAAAGTCTTTTTTATTTATATCCGTTCTAATTATTGACCTTATCTTAACAAATGATCACCGAATCTTAAACTATTTGTTTTGTCTTCTTAAAACTCAGTTAACACCAGACCTTTAGTTTTGCCATAATCGAAATTCAAAAAATGTAATTATGAAAATTAATAAAACTATTGGAGCTCTTCTGCTTGCTTCCCTTATATTTCAAGGCTGCAACGATGACAACAACGGGAACTCCGATACTCCTGTCAATGACAAAATCAAACTTGAAAATTTTTCTAAAGAACCCGCTTTCGTTTATGGAATGCAAGGTTTTGAAAATTTAAATATTACCACCCTTATTTCCAGCTCAGATGTACTTCCAGGTTCTCCTGACTTTGTTTTCGGAGGACAGCCGGACGGAATGGGGCTTATGAAAGATCCTAATTCTGATGGTTATCTGATGATCACCAACCATGAGATCAAACAATCTGTATCAAGAGTATACCTCGACAAAACGTTTAAGCCTGTAAAAGGAGAATATATCTTAAACGGAACCGGAGGAATGACTAGATTGTGTTCCGCTACATTGGCAACACCTGAAATTCATGGTTTCAGTGCATTCCTTACTGCCGGAGAATCTGGTGAAGAAAGTATGGTTCACGCTTTAAATCCTTTAGCACCGACATCTCAGGCTACTGATAAAACAAGGGTAAAACCAGCTTTAGGAAAGGCTTCCATGGAAAATGCAGTTCCGCTTCCTAAAGATGTATCTAACGGAAAAACCTATATTGTCATTGGTGAAGATCAGTCTTACTCTTCTTCCCATCAGTCTGCAGGACAATTAATCATGTACGTAGCTGATACACAAGGTGACCTTGATAACGGTAAGTTGTATTCTTTAAAAAGAACCAACAGCAACTATACTGAAACGGATATGACGAAAGGAGGCAGTTATGATGTAGAATTCGTAGAAATTCCGAACGCTAAAAATCTTACAGGAGCTCAGATCAATCAGAAAAACATTGACAATAATGCGATCCGTTTTTCAAGAGTGGAAGATGTAGATTACAGAAAAGGAGCAGGAAAAGGTAGAGAAATCTACTTTACTGCTACCGGAGAATCTTCTGACGGTATCAATCCGAAAGCTGGATTAACAATGTGGGGAAGAGTTTACAAGCTTGTTCTTAACGCCAATAATATGCTGACAGGAAAACTGGAAGTGGTTGCAGAAGGTGATTCTAATCCTGGAAATAATCTGATCAATCCGGATAATCTGTGTGTGACTGAAAACTTCGTATACATCCAGGAAGACGGAGATTCCTATTACAAAAATGCAAAACATGATTCTTATATCTGGCAGCTGAATATTGCTACGAAACAATACAAACCGTGGCTGAATATGAGGCACAACAGAAATGATACGGCATGGCAGACGGCTTACAACCAATCCGGAGATCTTCAGAAGTTCGGTTCATGGGAATTTGGAGCAATGGTTGATATTTCAGATATCATCGGAATTCCGAATACTTTCTCTGTGAATATCCATTCTCACACATGGCAGCTGGATAAATTCAAAAATCCTGACGGTTCCGGAATCAACACCAACAAAGAAGGTGGCCAGATTGTTATCATCAGAAACGTAGAAAAATAGTTTTAATTCCTTCATATCAAATTCAATTAAAGTATCAATAGAAAACCTCTGTTGATACTTTTTCATACTCATGAATAAACTTTCAAAATACCCTATACTTCTTTTCTTATACTGTGCTGCCGCACTTTTTACGCTTTATTATTGCAAAAATGAAAAGCCGCAGCCCGTATATGAAGATCTTGGCTCTGTAAAAAACAGGATTACCAAAACCAATGCTGATTTTGAAAAACAAATCAACGAACTGAAAACCATGGTTTCTAAAAATTCTGATGAAAAACTTCTTCAGGAAAAATTTCAGGACATCCGAAAAACTTACAAAAAAATGGAATGGGCTGTAGAATACTTCCTTCCTCACTCCGCCAGGTTTATCAACGGACCTGCCCTTCCGGAAATAGAAATGGATGAGCATACAGAAATAGAACCCGAAGGACTGCAGGTTTTGGAAGAAATGCTCTACCCTTACAATAAAGAAAATCAAGAAGAAATAATCAGAATGCTCAATAAGCTGATCAATAAAAGCAACACTATAGAAACCAACTTTCAGGTCATTACCATCAGTAAAGATCAGGTTTTTGATGCATTGAGACAGGAAGCTTTCAGAATTTCCAGCTTGGGAATCTCAGGTTTTGACACTCCGGTTTCGGGAACATTTTTGCAGGAAATGCCTTATTCACTGGAAGGAATTAAAGAAACGTTAGAACAAATCTCCACTGAACGTTCAAAAGATAAAGCTTTAAAAAGCATTGTTGCAGAGATCAGTTCAACCATTGCAGTTCTGAAGAAAAGCTCAGACAAAAATACGTTTGATTATGTCAATTTTATTCCGGATCATTTAAACAAGATCACAGCTCTGATGTTGGATTTTAAAAATCAGGAAAACATTCCGGACGTTGACGTAGCTACTGCTTTAAACAAAAATGCGGCTACTTTTTTTTCTAAAAATGCTTTTAATCCTAATGCTTTCACTCCCGGAAAAGAATATGCCTACACTGAAGAAAAGGCAGCACTAGGACATCAGCTTTTTAATGACAAAATACTATCCAACAGCAATAGCCGAAGCTGTGCAACCTGTCATATTCCAGAAAAAGCTTTTACAGACGGACTGGCCAGAGCAATGTCTCTTGAAAACTCAGAATTGACTAGAAATACACCTTCTCTCAATTATGCAGGATATCAGCATGGTCAGTTTTGGGATATGAGAAAGGATGATCTGGAAGGACAAAGCTCAGATGTGATTTCCAATAAAGAAGAGATGCATGGTGACCTGAATGTGATCCTTGCCAAAATCAATCAGGATAAAAATTATCAGGCTGCATTCAAAAAAATCTATCACTCCCCAAAAACCGAAGTATGGCAGCTGCAGAATGTACTGGCAAGCTATATTCGTTCTCTGGCGAAATTCGATTCTGCTTTTGATGAATATATGAGAGGAAACAAATCTGCAATGACAGAAAATCAAAAACTTGGTTTCAATCTTTTTGTGGGAAAAGCTCAGTGTGCTATCTGTCATTTTATTCCTTTATTCAACGGGACAGTTCCTCCGAACTTCAAGAAAACCGAGCAGGAAATTCTGGGTGTTGCTGTGAATGCAGAGAATAAAACATTTGACGCTGATCCGGGAAGAGGAAAATTCCACGAAACGGTTCCTTCATTACAGCATTCTTTCAAAACCCCCACTCTTAGAAATATTCAAAAGACAGCTCCTTATATGCACAACGGAGGCTATAAAACCCTGAAAGAAGTGATGAATTTCTATAACAAAGGCGGCGGAAAAGCTTTTGGATTTAAAGTAGAAAACCAGACCCTTTCTGATGCTCCACTCCAGCTTACTGATAAGGAAATTGACAATATTATTGAGTTTATGAAAGCTCTTGATGATCAATAAATACGATTCCGGAACACAAAACAGCGAAAAACAATCAAAACTCCTGAAACTTAACGGCAAAGGAGTTTTTTTATTTAAAAATCCCGTTAAGATACAGAAAGACTATCTGTCAATTTCTTCATGGGGCTTTGTTCTTGCAAAGTTCATGAAAACATTAGATTAAATCAATATTATACTCTGTTAAAAACTTTTCTACAATAATAAATATCATTATTTTTGACGTAGTTTTTTTACATGAAAAGGGGTTTACTGTTATTATTTTTTATGATCTGCTTTTTGGGGTATTCACAAACAAAAATTAAGGTTGTGGATGACGCCAGTCAAAAACCTGTCTTTAAAGCAAAGGTATCCTGTGATAATTCAGTTATCGGATATACAAATGAACAAGGTATTCTGGAATTTAAAACAGGATGCAAAAACATTGATGTGGATGCTGATTCTTACCAAAAAGAAACCATTACAGTAGAAAGCAGTATGGAAGTTTCCCTGCTAAAAAAAACAAACAAAACCACCGATATTGAAACCGTAGTTATTGAGGATAAAAGTGATCCCAGGGCTCTGGAAATCCTTAGAAAAGTTAATAAGCTCTTCAAAGAAAACTCACCGAAAAGCTTAGGGTCTTATTCTTACAAATCTTACGAGAAAATATCTCTGGATATTGATGAAGACAGTCTTTCTGAATTTAATCAGTATTTCAATGATCTCAATATTTTCAAGAAAAAAAGAGAAAAAGATTCCCTGAATAATAGTAACGCAAGAAAAATATTTTCAAAAAGCAAACTCTTCCTTTGGGAAAGGGCTCAGGAGTTTTTATATTCCAAAAAGTACGGGGAAAAGATCAATATTCTGGACAACAGAATCTCCGGCCTGAAGCAGCCTATTTACGAAATGATTGCGCTCCAGCAAAGTAACAGAGATGTTGTTCCGGAGCAGTTGAAACCTGAAAACAGAGGTCTTTACCGGTTCTTTCTTTCAGATACCATTACCCTTGACGGCAGGAAAAACTTTGTGATCCGCTTCCGTGAGGTGAATTACAAAAAGCCGGACAGAAAACGAAAGTATAATGGTGCTATCTATGTAGATACTGAAACTTACGGAGTCAAAAAAATTGAAAATTTCAGTAAAAACAAAAACGAAGGAATTATCACCAGTACCTGGGTATTTTATAATAACAAATGGTTTCTTGCCCACGAAAAAGCGAAGCTTAAAATGGGTAAAATGGCTATGGATGACAAAGTGCATGCTGATGATAAGAAAGATAAAAAAAGCTTTGGCACTTACGCTTTTCTTACCTCAAAATATTTTGATTTTGAAGCTCCTATTGAAGAGAATCCAAAAGACTTCAAAGGCTATACTTTCTCTGTAAAGAATATCGATGGGCATTCTCTGGACCAATATAGAACGGAACCTCTTACCGAGAGGGAACAAAATACCTATAAAACCATCGACAGTTTAGGAAAAAAGTATAAAATTGACACCAAAGCCCAGATTTTATCAGGATTACTGAACGGACAGATCAGAGTAGGTTCCGTAGATTTTGCTGTAGATGAAATTGTTAATTATAACTCCTATGAAGGTTTCAGATTAGGTTTAAAAGCCAAGCTGAATGAAAACTTCAATCCTTATTTTTCACCGGATTACTACTTCGCATATGGTGTAAAAGACAGAAAATGGAAGTACGGAATGGGGCTTGATATGAGAACCACACTGGAGAAAAACTCCTTTTTCAGATTTGAAGTCTATGATGATGTAACGGCCTCAGGAGAATTCAACAGAAAGCTGTGGAATTTTAAGATGAGGATGATGAATTTCGGAAATAATCTGAATAACGACAGATATTTTCACTTTAAAGGAGTGTCATTATCTTATCTGAACGATGTCACCAACGGACTTACTGTTGCCATTGCTGTAAGAAGAAATACAGAAGAGGCTGAATTCGATTATCAGTTCAGGGACAGAGGAACTTCATACAGAAACTTCAATACCCTTTTTACCTTAAAATATTCCCCGAATTCCACCAATATTATGACGCCACAGGGAAAATCTCTGATTGATCAGAAATACCCTGAACTCTATTTTAATTATGAGCAGAGTTACAAAATACTGCAGGGAGATTTTAATTATTCCCGTTTTGATGCATTGTTTGTTCATAATTTCAAAACACCAATCGGGACTACAGGTTTCAGATTATACGGAGGTCTTGTTCTGGGTGGAGCGCCTATCTGGAAAAACTTTACGATGAACGGACTGGCTTCTCCGGGTAAAGATTTTAATTTTAACCTTACTTCTTACCTTGGATTCGCAACACTGGAGGGAGGAAAATACTATAACGACAGATTCGTCGCGTACTACTTTACCCATAAGCTTCCCTGGTATTTCAAAAGTTTCGGCCATAATGTTTCCAGCTTTGATTTTGTCTTAAGAGGAACTATCGGAGATATGAAACATCCGGAATACCACCAGTTTAAGTTCAGAAAACTGGATCATCTGTATCAGGAAGTAGGTTTGGAATGGAACAATTTCCTTTCCAGTTATTTTAATCTTGGGTTATTCTACAGAGTGGGTTATTATGCGACACCCCATTTCAGAGAAAATTTTGCCATCCAGTTTAAGCTGAAGTTTCTGGAGTTTTAACACCTCGTGAAATACAAAATCTTTATTTTTGAATCAGAATTCAGAAATATTCAACGATAATATATATAAAAAGAACATGCAGAAAATCGAAATCAAAGCAGAACAGTTTTTTGAATTATTAAAATTAAAAGACACTCCAATGTGGGAGATTTTCTCACAAATGATTGATGGAAATGAGAAGGAAATTATCTTTTTAGACCATGAAGACAAGATCCTGTTTAATTATATTTTACCTTCTACAAAGGAAAAACTGGAAGAAGACAGAAAAGAATTTTCAAAACAGTTTTCAGATAAACTGGCCAACTTCAATTAAGGATTCTTATGAATAAAAATTTTTTTTAACGTTCACAGAATTCAGTTTTTTATGTCATTTGAAATTGTTAAAAACAATAAAAGCTTCACAGATTGTGAAGCTTCTTTCATCATTGTGTTTTTAGAATCTGCGAAAAAAATATCTTTTACGATTCTTTTACTTTAAAGCAAAAGAACCCAACATTCAAGACTTGCAAACTTCCGCTAAAAATGAAATCTGTTCTCTAACACTCTAGTTTGTACGGAAACATTCTATATTGAGGATTATATATTAGCCCACATTCAGACACTAGAGTTTTTTTAATGTTCACAGAATTCATTTTCTTAACGCTTCAGGTTGTTATGTCGTTTTTTAATTTCATCAAAAAAATATTTTTCTTTTTTCATCTAAAGTCTTTTAAATAAGAAGGTTCATCAGCGAAGGATCATTGTTCAGATAGTTGACAAAGAAATCATATTGTTTCATCTTATTGATCAATGGGTTGAAATCTTTGTTTTGCTTCAGAGCAATTCCTACAACTGCAATTCCCTTTTCTTTTGAATTTTTTTGGGTGTACTCAAAATAGGTAATATCATCATCAGGACCCAGCACATCTATCACAAAGGTTTTCAATGCTCCGGGACGCTGTGGAAATCTGACCAGGAAATAATGCTTTAATCCTGCATAAAGCAATGCTTTTTCCTTGATCTCTTCCATACGGGTAATATCATTATTACTTCCGCTGATGATACACACTACGTTTTTACCTTTTATTTCTTCTCTATATTTTTCCAATACGGCTACTGAAAGTGCGCCCGCAGGTTCTACTACGATAGCATCTTTATTGTAGAGTGACAGTATGGTTTCACAGACAAGTCCTTCATCTACCGTAGCCATATCATACAGGATATTTTTACAGCATTCAAAAGTGAGATCTCCCACTTGTTGTACGGCGGCTCCATCTACAAAACGGCTTATCTTTTCAAGAAGAACAGGTTTTCCCTTTTCCAGGGCTTTTTTCATGCTTGCTGCTGCGGAGGGTTCTACTCCAATAATCTTTGTTTGTGGAGACAAATGCTGAAATACAGTACAAACTCCTGCTGCCAGTCCACCACCGCCTATTGGAACAAAAAGATAGTCGACAATACCTTCTGCCTGTTCCAGAATCTCCAATGCTGTTGTCGCTTGTCCTTCAATAATTGCCGGATCATCAAAAGGATGAATAAATGCGCTGTTATGATCTTTGCAAAACCTCATTGCAGCATCTTTTGCCGCATCAAAAGTATCTCCATAAAGTATAACATCTATGTATTCTCCTCCGAACATCTTTACCTGTTCAAGCTTTTGTCCGGGTGTTGGCAAAGGCATAAAAATGGTGCCTTTCACCTTCATTGTCTGACATGCAAATGCAACACCCTGCGCATGATTTCCGGCACTGGCACAAACAACTCCATTTGAAAGTTCTTTTTCAGACATGGTTGCCATCTTATTATAGGCACCTCTTATTTTATAGGATCTTACCCTTTGAAGATCTTCTCTTTTAAAACGAATATTCGCATTGTAAATAGCTGACAGATTATTATTGACAGCCAAAGGTGTTTTTACCACTACATTTCTTAATCGTTCCTCCGCTTTATAGACATTCTCTAAAACGGAGGAACTTACTCCCTCTTTCATCATTTGTTTAGTAATTAATTGTTTTCAGGTCTCAGGCTTCGTACCGTCTTACCCGCTTTCCACATTTCGCTTTCTCTCAACTCAGTAAGTTCGGCTTCTAATTTTTCACGATAATCCGGTTTGCTGTTACTGTCGATAGAACGTTGTGCTTCGTTTCCTTTCGCAACATTGTCATACAGTTCTTCAAACAAAGGTGAAGTAGCATCTCTGAAACGCTTCCACCAGTCTAAAGCTCCTCTCTGGGCTGTTGTACTGCAATTGGCATACATCCAGTCCATTCCGTTTTCTGCAACTAAAGGCATTAATGACTGAGTGAGCTCTTCTACGGTTTCGTTAAATGCTTCGGAAGGGCTGTGTCCGTTTTTTCTCAATACATCGTACTGGGCAGCAAATATTCCCTGTACAGCTCCCATCAGTGTTCCACGTTCTCCTGCAAGGTCACTGTATACTTCTTTTTTAAAGTCGGTTTCAAAAAGATACCCGCTTCCGATTGCGATCCCCAATGCTGTTACCCTTTCTCTGGCTTTTCCGGTAGCATCCTGATATACGGCAAAACTGCTGTTCAGACCTCTATCCTGCAAAAACATTCTTCTCAAGGATGTTCCTGAACCTTTTGGTGCTACCAGAAATACGTCTACATCAGCTGGAGGAACAATTCCCGTACGTTCACTGAACGTTATTCCGAAGCCATGAGAAAAGTATAATGCTTTTCCTGGGGTAAGATGTTGTTTTACTTTTGGCCAGTATTCAATTTGTGCAGCATCACTTAAAAGATAACAGATAACAGTTCCTTTTTCCAATGCTTCTTCAATTTCAAATAAGGTTTCTCCCGGTACAAATCCGTCTGCTACCGCTTTATCCCATGATTTAGAATTCTTTCTCTGCCCTACAATGACATTAATTCCGTTATCTTTTTGATTCAAAGCCTGTCCCGGTCCCTGTACTCCATATCCGATTACTGCTACTACTTCATTTTTTAATACTTCCTGAGCTTTTTCCAATGGAAATTCTTCTCTTGTTACTACATTTTCCTCTACTCCTCCGAAATTTAATTTTGCCATTTTATTTATTTTATTGATTATTGATTATGATGTTTAGTTTTATGCTTAGCTTGCGTGTTCTACTGCTGTCAGATATGGAGTTCTGTGATAATGTACTTCAAGAACATCTACCTGTTTTTCCATTTGTCTGCTGATCTTCTGAACAGAGTCTTCTGTTTCTCTGATTACAATAACAAACTTTTTTACCTTTTCAATTTCCGAAGGGCCTACATTGAAGGTCACCATAGAAATTCTTCTTCTTGAAAAAATAGCATTGATGCGGCTGATCAACCCTAAATAGTCTTCTGTATACGCTGTGATGGTATATTCTTTATAATCTGTTTTCATCTTTTTATTTTTACATTTTATTATTTAATACAATCTCCGAAACACTTTTTCCCTGGGGAATCATCGGAAATACATTGTGTTCTTTTCCTGTCATTACTTCAAGCAGGAAAGATCCTTTATGATCAAGCATTTCACGGAGTGCCCGTTTTAGTTCTTTCCTCTCGGATACTCTCTTTCCAGATATATTGTAACCTTTTGCTACCTGAACAAAATCCGGACTCTGAATATCTACTGAGGAATATCTTTCTTCGTGAAACAATTCCTGCCACTGCCTTACCATTCCCAGATAGCAATTATTAAGAATTAAAATCTTTACTTCCGGGTGGTACTGCATTATAGTTCCCAGTTCCTGAATATTCATCTGCGCTCCCCCATCACCCATTACTGCAATCACAGGGCGATTGGTCTCTGCATAAGAAGCTCCTATCGCGGCGGGCAGACAGAATCCCATTGTTCCCAGCCCTCCGCTTGTTACATTGGTTCGGGAATGCTTGAAATGAGAGTAACGGCAAGTCGTCATCTGGTGCTGTCCTACATCTGTTACAATAATTGCTTCACCTTCTGTCATCTCATTCAGATGACGGATAACTTCCCCCATTGTAATCTCACCTTCTTCAGGGTACAGCTCTGTATTAATCAGATTGATAGTTTCAATTTCATGACATTTTTTAAATCTTTTATGCCAGTGATGATGTTCTCTTTTTATAATCCTTTCCGTAAGAAGAGGAAGAGTATGTTTGCAGTTCCCAAGAACCGGAACATCCACTTTTACGTTTTTATTAATCTCAGCATGATCAATATCAAAGTGAATAATCTTTGCCTGTTTTGCATACTGATCCAGTCTTCCGGTAACACGGTCATCAAACCTCATCCCGACAGCAATGAGAACATCACATTCGTTGGTTAATATATTCGGGCCATAGTTTCCGTGCATGCCTACCATTCCTACAGCTTGCGGATGATTGGTTGGGATAGCGCTCATTCCTAAAACAGTCCATGCTACCGGAATTCCCGATTTTTCAGCAAACTGTAAAAACTCTTTTTCTGCTTTCCCCAGCATAATCCCCTGCCCTGCAATGATGAATGGCTTTTCTCCATTATTGATAAGCTCTGCAGCTTTTTCGATACTATTAAAACATGGATCAGGATCCGGTTTATAACTCCTCAATGAATAACATGGAGAATATCCTTTATAAGCAACAGACTGCAGCTGGGCATTTTTAGTCACATCAATCAATACAGGACCGGGACGACCCGATTTTGCAATGTAAAATGCTTTTGCCAATACTTCGGAAAGCTCATTGGCATCAGTAACCTGATAATTCCATTTGGTAACCGGACTTGTAACGTTGATTACATCTATTTCCTGAAAGGCATCGGTTCCGAGAAGGTGTTCAAAAACCTGTCCTGTGATACATACCAAAGGAGTATTATCCAGTAGAGCATCTGCCAAACCTGTTACAAGATTAGTTGCTCCGGGTCCACTGGTTGCCAATACAACACCAACTTCTCCTGAGACTCTGGCTAAACCCTGCGCCGCATGTACAGCTGCCTGCTCATGGCGTACAAGAATATGTTTCAGATTTTCCTGATAGTCGTAAAGGGCATCATAAATAGGGATAATAGCACCTCCCGGATATCCGAAAACGGTTTTCACCCCTTCCTGCAGAAATGTTTCAAGAATGATACGGCTTCCGCTAAGTTGTATTTCTGTTGATGTATTAAGGTTTTCCATATTTTTTATTGAGTGATTTCGTCTGTTACACAGCCTTCTGCCGCTGATGATACTGTTAATGCATATTTATAAAGCAATCCTTTCTGTACTTTAAGGGGGGGCTTTTGCCATCCTTTCCTTCTTCTTTCTATTTCTTCTTCCGAAACTTTGAGCTGTATGGTATTGTTTACAGCATCAATTTCAATCAGGTCATCATTGTTTACAAAGGCGATCAGACCTCCTTCATGAGCTTCCGGAGTAATATGTCCTACTACAAAACCATGAGTTCCTCCGCTAAATCTTCCGTCTGTAATCAAGGCAACACTGCTTCCCAATCCTGCTCCTATCAGCGCGCTGGTAGGTTTCAGCATTTCCGGCATTCCGGGAGCTCCTTTCGGACCTTCATGACGAATGACAATGACATCACCATGCTGTACAGTTCCATCCTGAATTCCTCTGATCAGATTTTTTTCACCATCAAATACACGGGCTTTGCCTACGAAGCGTTCACCCTCTTTCCCTGTAATCTTTGCAACACTTCCCTTTTCAGCAAGATTTCCATATAATATTCTCAGATGTCCTGTCTCTTTTACGGGTTCTGATAATGGTTTAATAATTTTTTGAGTATTAAAATCAAGATCAGGAACATTTTCTAAATTTTCGGCTACTGTTTTCCCGGTTACTGTTAAGCAATCACCGTGTAATAATCCCTGATTTAAAAGGTATTTCATTACTGACGGTATTCCTCCGTGTTCATACAGATCCTGCATCAGATATTTTCCGCTTGGCTTCAGGTCTGCCAGTACCGGAGTTTTATCACTCATCTTCTGGAAATCATCCTGAGTAAGTGGTACTCCCACACTTTTTGCCATGGCTATAAAATGTAAAACCGCATTGGTACTTCCTCCAAGAATAACAATCATACGAAGAGCGTTCTCAAAAGCTTTGCGGGTCATGATATCCGAAGGTTTAATATCTTTTTCCAATAATACTTTCAGATATTTTCCTGCTTCAAGACATTCTTCCTGTTTTTCTTTACTTAAAGCCGGGTTGGAAGAAGAATACGGAAGACTCATTCCTAAAGCTTCTATCGTGGAAGCCATTGTATTGGCTGTATACATTCCGCCACATGCGCCTGCCCCCGGACATGAATTCTTTACAACCCCATCAAAATCTTCTTCAGTGATTTCTCCTGCAATCTTTTTACCCAACGCTTCAAAAGCAGAAACAATATTAAGCTGTTCCCCTTTATAGCATCCCGGAGCTATAGTTCCTCCATACACCATGATTGAGGGTCTGTTCAGTCTTCCCATCGCAATGATGGTTCCCGGCATATTTTTGTCGCAGCCTGGCAATGCGATCAATCCGTCGTAGTATTGTGCTCCACAGATGGCTTCGATACTGTCTGCAATTACATCACGGCTTACCAGAGAATAGCGCATTCCATCTGTTCCGTTGCTCATTCCGTCACTTACTCCAATGGTGTTAAAAATCAATCCGGCTAATCCATGATTCCATGTTCCTTTTTTTACAACCTGAGCAAGATCATTCAAATGCATATTGCAGGTGTTTCCATCATAGCCCATACTGGCGATTCCGACCTGAGCCTTGTGCATATCTTCTTCTGTAAATCCTATCCCGTACAACATAGCTTTGGCTGCGGGCTGTTCACTGTTCTGCGTGAATGTTTTTGAATATTTATTTAACATATTTATTATGCATTTCCTGTTCTTTTCTCTCCTAAAAATGGAGTTCTTTACTAAATTTCGATCCAAAACTACATTTTGTAATATTCTTTTCATTTTCCGTTTTTCTAAAAAATACAATATTCAATCATTCACAAAATACACACAACCAACTAATAATCAAATATTTAAATCCTAAAAATCTACAATGACAGAACTCTTACCAATTTTAAATATGCCTGCTGTACTCTCCTGCTTGCCGTATTTTCCCAATTTTTGGCAAACGGAACATCATCAAGCGAATCCAGGGCAACAATTTCTGCTGCAGTACCACAAAAAAAGCCTGCATCTGCACCTCTCATTTCTTCCGGCTTAAAAAAGGTTTCTTTTACTGGAATATCAAGCTCATTACAAATCTCCATCACGGTTTGTCTTGTAATTCCCGGGAGGATACTTCCTTTGGCCGGAGTATATAAAACTCCATCTTTTTCGTAGAAAACGTTAGCGCCTGAACTCTCGGCAACATTTCCGTTTTCATCCAGAACCAGTGCTTCATCATAGCCTTTGTCTTTGGCATCCTGACAGGCTAATATGGAATTTACATAATGCCCTCCTACTTTGGCCTCCACCTTGAAGGCTTTAGGATTAGGACGTTGAAAAGGAGAAGTCATAATTTTCATTTTATCTGCCAGATAGCCATTGTTCCATTCCCAGGCAAGAAGAGACAGGTAGGATTTTTGTCCTTTTGAAAGTGACATATTGGGAGAACACGTAACCAATGGACGGATATAAGCATCTGTAAACCCATTTCGATCCAGAAGTTCATAAGTCAATTCTGTAAGCTGCTCTGCAGAATAATCAAAGGGAATATGCATGAGTTCTGCTGATCTTTTCAGTCTTTCGTAGTGTTCTTTTGCTTTGAAGATTTGGGTTCCCTGATCCGTACTGTAGGATTTGATTCCTTCAAAAACAGAGTAACCATAGTGAAGTGATTGTCCATAAAGATCTGTTCCGGCATCTTTTGCTTTCATAAATTTTCCGTCAAAATAGATCGTCGTGTCGTCGTTGTAATACATGTTATAGAGGTTTAAAAAAATTAATATTTGGAAATAAAAAAGCCCTCTCACGTTGTGAGAGGGCCCAATATATGTACAGTCATACATTTTCCTTCTCACAGACGCAAGGGAATAATAATGACGATAATAATTACTGATAATAACTGATACATATTTTTGTACTATAAAAAATTAAAATAAAAAAAACCGTTTCATAATTTGAAACGGTTTTATATATAATTTAAATTAAAATCTATTTAAAATGCCGTTTCCTTACTGTTGCTAATGACAACAGCGATAATAGAAATGACAACAATATTTTTCTGATTCGTAAAATTCATATTGCAAATGTATAAACTTTTTAATTACTCACAAATTTTTTTTAAACTTTTTATTTTTTTCGTAAAAAAAGAGTCAGTGTTGCCTTTGCTGAAGCTACATCATGAACTCTTATAATTTTTGCTCCCTGTTCCAATACTTTCATATGAAGTTTTTGTGTTTCCTCATTGATATCAAGAGGTGATTTTCCCAAAGGTTTATAGATAAATGACTTTCTGGAAATACCTATTAAGACAGGGAATTTTCCAAGTCCGAGATATTTCACTTCCTGGATCATTTTCATCTGGTCATCTACTGTTTTTCCGAAACCAAAACCGGGATCAAGAATGATATCATTCACTCCTTTTTCTAAAAGTTCTTTTGTCTTTTTAGAAAAATATTGGTTCACTTCCAGCGTAATATCTTCGAATTTAATTTTGTCGTGCATGGTTTCGTAGGAAGGATTTACATGCATCAGGATGTAAGGAAGCTTCGTTTCAGCAGCTATATCAAACATTTCTGCATCATACTGACCGCCAGAAATATCGTTGATGAGATCTATTCCTTCATTAAATCCGAATCTTACTGTTTCTGCATAAAAACTATCAAGCGAAATCAGAGCTTCCGGAAATTCTTTTTTGATCAGAGAAATAAGATTTCCTATTCGGCTTATTTCTTCGGCAGCGTTTAAGAATTCGGCATTTGGACGTGTAGACTGAGGTCCGATATCCAGTATTTCAGCTCCTTCTTTCAACAGCTTTTCGGCATGATGCAACGCAGATTTTTCATTATTGAATTTTCCACCATCAGAGAATGAATCCGGTGTCAGATTAAGGATTCCCATGATTTTTGGAATGTCGAGCGGTACTAACCGGCCATTGCAATTGATTGAATAGGTTTTAGGGTCTGAGGGTTGTAAAGTTAGAGGGTTGGAGAGCATGAGTTGGATGATGATGGGTAAATGATAGTTGATAATTGATGAACGATTTCTGTACTGCAAAATTAGTGATTTATGAGTTTTTAATGAGAAGAAATTAGAATTTACAGGTTGGAAGCTAGAAGTTGGAGGCTGGATGTTAAATAAGCCCTCTTACTCTCCAACCCTCTTACTCACAAACTCAGCTTTTCAAATTCAAAAATCTAAAACCGAATTCGTATATTTGGAAGATTAAGAAAATTTATGCTAAAAACATCAGTACAGTTCGAGAAAGTTATCAGTCAGTGTCGTGATCTTTTCGGTAAAAAATTACAGGATTATGGTGCGGCATGGAGGGTTTTGAGGCCTAGTTCCATTACAGATCAGATTTATATCAAAGTCAACAGAATCCGTACGCTGCAGATGACTGATAAAAAAATGGTGGATGAGAGTGAGGAAGATGAATTTATCGCTATTGTGAACTATTCTATCATTGGGCTTATTCAGCTGGAGAAAGGTCTTTCCAATGATTTCAATGAAAATAAAGAAGAAATTTTAGGTCTGTATGACCAATATGCCAATGAAGCAAAAGCTTTGATGGAAAGAAAAAACCATGATTATGGTGAAGCATGGAGGGATATGAGAATTTCTTCCATTACGGATCTTATTTATCAGAAAGTATTGAGAACTAAGCAGATTGAAGACAATCAGGGAAAAACAATCGTTTCAGAAGGGCTTGATGCCAACTATTTCGATATGCTGAATTATGCGGTCTTCTGTCTGATCAAGTTTTCAGAAAAAGAAAATCAATTTGAACCCAAAACTATTTAATATGCTCAAAGGTTTATTACGCTTTATTATTGCTGTTATTTTTATCCTTTCAGGCTTTGTGAAAGCCGTGGATCTGGTAGGTTTTTCTTTCAAGATGGAAGAATATTTTGCGCCTCCGGTTTTCAACATGCCATTTTTAGAAAAGTTTGCCCTGCTGTTTTCCATTATTGTGGTGGTACTGGAGCTTTTCTTAGGATTTATGCTGCTGCTTAAATTAAAGCTTAAATTTACCTTGTCCATATTAATCGCACTTTGTATTTTCTTTGGATTTCTTACATTCTATTCTGCCTATTTCAATGTGGTAACAGATTGTGGATGTTTTGGAGATGCTATCAAATTCACTCCCTGGCAGAGCTTCTTAAAAGACGTTGTATTGCTGGTAGGATTGATTATTTTATTCATCCTTTACAGAAAAGATTTCCGTAAAAAGGATGAGTATGGAATCACTCAAAAAGAGCCTTCCAACACATTTAAATATATTCTTTTAACCGTATTTTCTCTAGGCATGATTTACGTTATGGCACAGGGAATTATGCATGAACCGATCATTGATTTCCGTGATTATAAAATCGGTACTGATATTAAAGGTGAAAAAATAAAAATTGATAAAAATCCTTCAGAATATAAAACTTTCTACACGCTGAAAAATCAGAAGACAGGAGCTGTTGTAAAAGTAAATCAGGATGATTATATTAAAAAAACAGAATACTGGGCAGAAGGATCTCCCTGGAAAATTGAGGATGGAAAGAATGAATCTGTTCTGATCAAAGAAGGTTATAAATCTGAGATTGTAAAATTCAAGATTGAAGATCCTACAGGAATGGAAGTTACCCAGGAAATCATTAACGCTCCTAAAGCCATTCTGGTTTTCTCTTATCATCCAAAAGATGTTCCTGCAGATCTTCTTCAGAAAGTGGAAGCAAAAGTAAATACCCAGAAAGGAGCACTTATCTACGGTGTTTCCACCGAGCCGAATACTTTTAAAACCATCAAAAATCTAATGATGGACGGAACTGCTATCAAAACAATAGCAAGAAGCAACCCATTTGTACTTATCCTTGTAAATGGAAAAATTGTGGATAAACAACCTGCAAAAGACTACATTAACTAATTATAAATGATGAGTGATGAATTATAAATGATCTTTTTGACGAGAGCCAATCGTAGATCAATTATCAATTATCAATTATCAATTATCAATTATCAATTATCAATTATCAAATTTAAACACTAAACTTAAACATACAACAACCCATGCAAAAATCAAATAAATCAATCGCCGGCTATCACTTATTAATGATCCTTTCTTCTGTAGACGGAGAATTTGCTCCTGAGGAAGGAATGCTGGTACAGCAATACATGGCAGATGAATTCCCGTTCAGAATGAATCTTGACAACGAGCTTGAAACGCTGGCACTTTTACAGCCTGAAGAATGGAAAGATCATTTTGAATTCCATGCAAGATGTTTCCATGAAGATTCCACCGAGGATGAACGTGTAAAATTTGTTCAGTTTGCAAAGTCGCTGATCAAAGCCGATAATAAAGTAACCGAAGAGGAACATACGTTTTACGTTCTGTTGAAAAACCTTTGGGGATTATAAACAACTACGAAAAAATAAAATAAATCTATATTTAAATCTTATGAGAAGAAAAATAGTTGCAGGAAACTGGAAAATGAACAAAAATGTAATTGATGCACAACAATTAATGATTCAGTTACTAAGCTATAAAAACAACAATGCTACCAACTGTGAGGTTTGGATTGCTCCACCTGCATTGTATCTGATGATGGCAAAAGATGTTTTTGAAAAAGATGAAATCGGGGTGTTTTCTCAGGATATGAGCGAGCATGAAAGCGGAGCTTATACTGGTGAAATTTCTGCTGATATGCTGGAATCTATTGATGCAACAGGTTCATTAATCGGGCACTCTGAAAGAAGACAATACCACGGAGAAACAGATTCTCACTGTAACAGAAAAATCAAATTAGCGCTTGATAAAGGTCTTATTCCTGTTTACTGTAACGGAGAAACTCTTGAGCAGAGAAAAGCAGGACAACACCTTGAAGTCGTAAAAAATCAGACTGAAGTAGCTCTTTTTACGCTTTCTGCTGAAGAGATCAAAAAAGTTGTGATTGCTTACGAGCCGGTTTGGGCTATCGGAACGGGAGAAACGGCAAGTCCGGAGCAGGCTCAGGAAATCCATGCTCACATCAGAAATATTATTGCTGCAAAATACGGACAGGAAGTTGCTGACGAGATTTCTATCCTTTACGGAGGATCTGTAAAGCCGGACAATGCTAAAGAAATATTCTCTCAGCCGGATATCGACGGTGGTCTTATCGGAGGAGCAGCTTTGAAATTGGAAGATTTTTCTAAGATCATTGAAGCTTTTAATTAAAATAAAGAATCTTTTAGGACAAACATGAAAAATTTCATTTTGATATTCTTCGGACTTCTTTTATTTGATTTTCTTTATGTATTTGTTTATGATCAGTTTTTAATTGGCATAAAACCTGACTTTTTGAGTTATCTATTGGCACTGATCAAGGTTCTGGCGATATCTCCGGCAGTTTTATTTAATAAATCATTGCCCTTTTATGCCATTATTCCAACTTATCAGGCGGTACTCGTATTCATTGGAAACGTTCTGATACAAACTTTTTTAGTATATAGATTTTTCTTTAAAAAGAGAAAGGTTAGCTCACAATAAAAAGCGGCGGAATCTTCGATTCCGCCGCTTTTCGTTAAAAAAATCCAATTATTGAATATCGACTACATACATCGTTCCCTTGTCTACTTTACCCGTTTTAGGTAAAATTTTGGCTTTTGGATTTCCGTTTCCATTATCCACTACTCCAAAGTCATCATCATTGAAAACAGCCAGTTTATTATTTCCTAAATAAACAATTCCCTCGAATTTATCGTGTTCGTAGCCCAGTTTTGCTACCAGATCTACGGCTAATGTTTTGGTAACAGGCTTTATTCCGGCATTGCTAATTTCATCCCATGAGCATTGCTCTAAAGATTTACCGTTAATTTTCATTCCGTCTACAGCATTTATATCAGCTCCGTTTACATCACTGGCATTGCTTAAGTTTATTCTGTATACTTTTTTTATACCTCCCTGAGAACCGAAATTTCCGTCTCTTTCAATCACCAGGAATTCATTGTTACTTAATGCGGTAATATCACACACCGAATCAGAAGCACCTCCGTCCTGTCTATATAAAAACTGTCTGGTTTGCCCTGTAATAATATCAAAAGTGACAATTCTCGTTAAAGTGGTATTGGTTGCCAATGCTTTGCTGGGGACAAGCATCATTGACTGTATTGTTCCTACCAGCGTTCTTCCATCCGGAGTGATGCAAAGTCCTTCCATTCCTCTGTTGGCTCTTCTTTTGGCTAAAACAGCAGGTAATTTTCTTGGTCCTGTATCTACCCCAATCGGGCTTATTCTCTCCATCTCCATTCCATCAGCACTGTAATGCACAATGTGCGGTCCATATTCATCGGAAACCCAGAATGTACCATCAGCAGCAGCAACAATACTTTCACCGTCCAATCCATATTTATCTGTCCCTAAAATATTGCCGGAAGCATCATAAGCAATTTCTCCAGTACTTCCCATTCCGACAGGGTTTGGAAGTCCGGTAATTGGTTGTCCGTATGGATTTTTAAGTTTAATATATTTAATTACCTCTATATTTCCGTCAGCATTGATTTTAAAATGCATAATGGTTGGGGTAAAATTAGGAGCAAGAAACTTTTTACCATTCTGGAAATCGGTATTAGGACCTCTATCCGTAATGACGTAGAATTCACCTTTTCTTGTAGGGTGAGCGGCTGCACCGGAGCCAAATCCTCCGTTTATCACATTTACTCCATTGATGGCAGCAAGTTTTGTAAATGGAAATTCCTGAGGCAGTTTGGAATAATTAATATCCTGATTAATCATTGTGGTATCGTCATCATTTTTACATGAAGCCAATACTGCCAGCACTACGGCAGACAATAGCAATTTTTTCATATTTACTTTTATGGCTGCGAAAGTATAAATTGATTGTAAACTGATCTTGAATATAATGATAATTGTTTTTTAACAATAGAACAGATAAAATAGTTTGAAAGTGAACACAAAAACAACAGATTTATAAATAAAAATTCAATAATCCGGTTGAGTAAACAATCAATATAAAAATCGACTTTTTAAGAATATCTGAAAAATAATAATTCACAAAACGGACTCACAGATTTATATGATATATTTGCAGCGTTTTAAGGCTGAACAATGTTCATTAATAGGGAATCAAGTGAGAATGATATTCAAATCTTGAGCTGTACCCGCAACTGTAAACTGTTTAAACTTAGCGCAAAAAATCCACTGGATCTTAAAATCCGGGAAGGAAGCTGTAAGATGTGAGCCAGGAGACCTGCCTTAGAATACTGACTTCAGAGAACGAACCGTTTCTACTCTGAAGATAAGTTTCGGGAATAAAACTTTAAATTAATTATATCATGAGGAAAATTTATCTTTTTTTCTTACTGCTTTGCATGCAGGTATTATCGGCCCAATTCACAGAAAACGACATTAAATTTTGGGTAGGAACCGGATCTAAAAAAGCATATTTCATTGCGGACTTTAATGACAACAGCACACCCAATTCTTATGCATGGGGATACCGTTTTGATGGTGATGGCCTTTTGATGGAAGATCTTATCAATGCAATTGTGGCAGCAGAATCCAAAATGCAGGTTGACATTCCTACAGGATATCTTTCTATTCTGAATTATAATCATCACACATCCACTACTGATGACAGCTGGATAACATGGTCTGGATCCAGTTTATCAAACATGACTTGGAACAATGGGGTAGGTTATACTCCTTTGGTGGACGGAAAATGGTATGGGGTTACATACGGCCTTGATCATTATGATATTCCTCCCTCTCCTCCCGTTCCAGCCTACAGTTCTGCATGGTTTACTCCGTCTCAGGTTACAAACTGGGTGGGAAGCGGAAGTAATAAAAGCCTAATAGTTATTGATTTCGGAACTGATAATGCTAACGGGAATGCCAATTCTTTTGTTTTTGGAATTAAATATAACGGAAGCATCACTGCTGAACAGGCGTTACAATTGATCCAGGCTCAAGCTTCCTATTTTAATTTTGCATCAGCGAATAATCAGATTACTACCCTATCATTAAATTCCTTTACCGGAAATACTTCCGGATCAGACAGCTGGAAATTGTATAAAGGAAAAGACCTATCAAGCTGGCAAGCGAAAGCCAATCTTTCTCAGATTCAACTGGGTAATAATGATTGGTTTGGATTAAGTTTTGGGCAAAGAAGACCATTTACCCCCACAGAAGCACAGCTGACTTTAGGGATTTCTTCTGTTACAAAGAAAAAATTCAGTGTTTATCCAAATCCGGCAAGTAATTTCATTCAGATTGAAACGGCTGAGAAACTGAAAGAAGTGAATATTTATTCAGCTACAGGACAGAAAATAATGACTTCTCAGGTTACTAAGATTGATGTTCATTCTTTAAACACAGGTGTTTATTTTGTGGAGATTAAAACCAATGATAGTTCCACGATACATAAGATGGTTAAGAAATAAAGAAAAGTACCTTTAAAAAGGCGCTTTTTTAATGAGGATATGTGGAAAATCACCCCGTCAAAAATTCTTTGAATTTTCGCGACCTTTCCAAAGGATGGGAATTTTTACATCTTCAGTTGGAGTTTGGCCTGGATTACAGATTCCTTGTGAATAATCAAGAATACAGTTCAAAATCCATAATTGATTCAACAAAAAAACCGCACCAGATGGGTGCGGTTTTCTTATGATATTACCATCAATTATTTTTTCTCAGTAGATCTTTGTAAAACTTCATCTACCATTCCGTAGCCTTTAGCTTCTTCAGAAGTCATCCAGTAATCTCTGTCAGATGATTTTTCTACCCACTCATATGTTTGTCCTGAGTGATGGCCGATGATTTCATAAAGCTCCTGCTTCAATTTCAACATCTCTCTCAGGTTGATCTCCATATCAGAAGCGACCCCCTGCGCACCTCCTGAAGGCTGGTGAATCATTACTCTGGAATGTTTAAGCGCAGAACGCTTTCCTTTTTCTCCGGCAACCAGTAATACAGCTCCCATGGAAGCAGCCATACCTGTACAGATAGTCGCTACATCCGGCTTGATGATCTGCATAGTGTCATAAATACCTAAACCTGCATAAACACTACCACCAGGAGAGTTGATATAGATCTGAATATCTTTTGAAGGATCAGCACTTTCTAAGAATAAAAGCTGAGCCGTAACGATGTTTGCAACCTGATCATCAATACCTGTTCCCAGGAAGATAATTCTATCCATCATCAAACGGGAGAAAACGTCCATCTGAGCAACGTTTAATCTTCTCTCTTCCATGATGTACGGAGTAAGATTCGTTGGGCCATACATTCCCATATACTGATCGGTAACCAAACCGTTGTTTCCTAAATGTTTTACAGAGAAATCTCTGAATTCTTTTTTAATGTCCATATTTCTATTATGTATTATTTTTAAAATATTCTCGAAGTTTAAATTACAATATTTATTCCTAAAATTTTATAGGACTTTTTGTCACAGAACATCAAAAAAATCTGACTTCAAATTATCTTTTTCTATCTACATAAATCCCTTTGATAGGCGAATATTCGATGATATTGCTCAACCGTATGGAAGCCTGCTTCAGTAAAGTGATTTTTTTGATCAGCTCATAATACTTTACTTCATCTGTACTGCTGTACTGATCAAGTTCTTTGGCTGTTTCCCTGATCAGATAATCAATATATCTGTATTTATGTAACAGAACATCTCCCTGAATCTGATCTGCCAATTTATCACCATAATTGGGAGGGTAAATATTTCTGGAAGCCCAGTTTTCAAGCTCATCCAGCGGGATCAGAGCATCTACAACCTTTGTGGTGATTTCTTCATCCATAAAAGATACAAAAAAGTTTCCACTTCTGAGTTCATCTTTTTGAATCCCTTCCCTCACCTGATTGATAATAATTTCATTTTCTCTGACTAAAAATGTATACTGCTCCTCTTCGAAATGATGAAGGATTTCTTCAATAACAGTTATCTCATATTCTTCATTCTGTTCGTTTTTTCTTTTCAGAATAATATCTCCGAACATCAGCATATGATCTACCAGTTTGTTTTCCATGAACAGTACATCATACAGAAAAGGATCTTCTTTTTCCTTATCCAAAGGAACAATCTCCATCTTTGGAGCTGCTTTTTCCTTCTGCTGCTGAACATGATGGGTCTGATTTTGCGTGATCTGCTTCTGAACATCCAGCTCATTAAACAAGCTTTGCTCCGAAAGTCCGAATTTGTTGGAAACCTCTTTAAGGTAAACCTCTCTTTTCAGGGCATTCTGTACAAAAGAAACAGATTTTACAATATCTCTGATCGCTTCAGCCTTTTTAATAGGATCATTCCCGATATCCCTCAGAAGAATTTCCGCCTTAAAGTCGATGAAATCCATCGCTTCATTTTCGATGTATTTTTCAACATACTCCTGCGGATGTTTTCTGGCAAAGGAATCCGGGTCATCTCCGTCAGGGAAAAGCAGAACACGGATGTTCATTCCCTCAGTCAGTAACATATCAATACTTCGGAAACTGGCTTTGATACCTGCATTATCACCGTCAAAAAGAATCGTTACATTTTCCGTAAGTCTCTTAATAAGTTTGATTTGTTCTGTTGTCAAAGACGTTCCGGAACTTGCCACTACGTTTTCGATCCCGGACATATGAAGTGAAATCACATCCATATATCCTTCCACCAAAAGACAGGCATTCTTTCTTGAAATCGCTTGTTTACTCTGGTTTAATCCATAAAGAACATTGGATTTATGGTAGATCTCTGTTTCCGGTGAATTGAGATATTTTGCTGTTTTGACATTGTTCTTCAGGATTCTTGCCCCAAAACCTAAAACCCTTCCTGAAAAACTGTGAATAGGGAAAATGACCCTTTCTCTGAAACGGTCAACACCAGCAGGTGTATTTTCCGGAAAGATAGAAAGTCCGGATTTCTCAAGAATTTCTTTATTATATCCTTTTTCCAGTGCATAAGCTGTAAAAGCATTCTTCTTCTCGGGAGAATATCCCAGCTGGAACTTTTTAATAATATCATCCCGGAGTTCTCTCTCTTTGAAATAAGAAAGACCTATGCTTCTGCCTTCCTGATCATCCCAAAGAATCTCCTGAAAATAAGTATTCGCTACTTCATGGATTTTATACAGCAGATCTTTTTCAGTCTGTGCATTTTTTGCTTCTTCAGAAATTTCACGCTGGTCTTCTTCAATTTCAATTCCATATTTTTTTGCAGCGTGGCGAAGTGCCTCAGGATAAGTAAAGTTCTCAATTTCCATAAGGAAAGAGATGGCTGTACCACCTTTTCCTGTAGAGAAATCCTTCCAGATCTGTTTGCTGGCAGAAACTACAAAACTGGGGGTTTTTTCATCATGAAAAGGACTGAGTCCTTTATAGTTAGACCCTGCTCTTTTCAGCTGCACGTATTCACCCACAATCTCTTCAACGCGGATTGTGGAGAATATCTTATCAATGGTCTGTTTGGAAATCATGCTGTAAAATTAAGTATTTTTATAGAAATTTTAGACACTAGAAGGTAGAGGTTAAATTTTTGATTATGCTAAGATTTTATTTATAAATCATATTCATTGATTATTTTTGAACAATGATTTATCTTATGAAGTATCTAAAAAAAATCTTGTTATTTATAATTATTGTTATCTTTTCATTTGTCTTATATGTAGAATTAGGTGGCAGATATATTTTAAATACAACTGATAAAAGATTAATTACATGGTCTGTTAGAAGTAGTAATAAACTACCAGAAAATTTCAATACCTTTTATAATATCGTTTATCCAAACTCGTTACTCCAAAATTCTTGGATTTTTCTAGGAAATGCTATCATAAATCAAAATTCTCAAAAAAAAGAATGTCCCTGTAATCAGATGGCTTCCAACATTTTTCCTAGATTAGAGTATCAAAATAAATCTTCTTTCGATCAATTTCTTATAGCAAGATATATTGAACATTCTTACAGGCAGAAAGATTGCCTGAATTTTAATTTCCGTAATTTTGACTTTTTAGAAAATAGAAAAGGGATTGAAAATGTTTCCAAATCATTATTTAATAAAGAAGTTAAAGATTTAGAGCCAATGGAGATAGCTGAAATATTAGCTTTATACGAAAATCCAGTTAAAAACAATCGTTATAGAAGTTCTGAAAGAGCAAAAAACAGGACTGAACATTTTTATAATTTATATTCTAAAAATTTAAAGAGATAATGAATTACACTATACATACAATCGAAGACTGGCAGGAAGTTGTTGACAGCATCATTCCTCAATTAAAACATAATATCTTTTTATTAAAGGGAAATCTTGGAGCCGGGAAGACGACCTTCACGCAATTTCTGCTTAAAAACATGGGCAGCAAAGACGAAGTAAACTCTCCTACTTATTCTATTGTGAATGAATACAATACTGAAAAGGGAAAAGTATATCATTTTGATCTTTACCGCCTGAAAAATATTGAAGAAGTCTATGATATCGGAATTGAAGAATACCTGGACAACTCTTTTTTATGCATCATCGAGTGGCCGGAAGTCTATGAAGAGGAGCTTTATGGTCTTAACTACCACACAATGAGCATTGTGAATACGGATGAAAAAAGAGAAATTTCATTCGAGTAAATATTATGTATCTTTGCTTCTTAATTGAGTGTAAAAAACAATCTGTAAGACATAATTTAATTTAAGGATGAGTACAAACATTTTTACTCCTTTCACAGAAGAAGAATTAATGCCGAAAGAGGAAAAATTGGAGGTTATAAAGAAGGGAAAACAGTTCAGTATTGGAATTCCTAAAGAAACCTGTCTCAACGAAAGGAGAACCTGCATTACTCCTGACGCCGTACAGGTGTTGGTAGAACACGGCCATGAGATCATTATTGAGGCGGGGGCCGGAGAAGGTTCATTCTTTACAGATTTACAATATTCGGAATCAGGAGCGAAGATCACTAATGATCCTAAGGAAGCTTTCGGACAGGATCTTATCCTGAAGATAAATCCTCCTACAGAAGATGAAATTGAGTACATGAAACCTAATACTTATCTGGTTTCGGCACTTCAGATCAATCTCAGAGACAAGGAATATTTCTTAAAGCTTGCAGAGAAAAAAATAAATGCCATCGCCTTTGAATTTATCGTGGATGAATACAAGCAGCTAGCTTTGGTAAGACTGGTCGGGGAAATTGCAGGTACCGTTTCTATTTTATACGCTTCCGAATTATTAGCCTTATCCAATGGTTTAATGCTGGGCGGAATTACAGGAGTAAGACCTGCAGAAGTTGTGATTCTTGGAGCCGGAATTGTAGGGGAATTTGCTACAAAAGCAGCAATAGGTCTTGGAGCCAGCGTAAAAGTTTTCGATAACTCTTTATCAAAACTGAGAAGACTCCATACTATCGTTGACAGCCGTGTACCTACTTCCATTATTGATCCCAAAGAACTCAGCAAAAGCTTAAGACGTGCCGACGTTGTGATTGGAGCCCTTCCAAGATTGAACATGACCCCTATCGTTACCGAAGATATGGTCATGAAAATGAAAAAAGGCAGTGTAATCATTGACATCACCATAGACAACGGTAAAGTGATTGAAACTTCAGAGCTTACCACCATGGAAGATCCTTATATCATCAAGCATGGTGTTATCCACTGCGGACTTCCGAACCTTACTTCAAGAATGCCGAGAACCACCACCAAGGCCATCTCGAATTTCTTCCTTTCCTATATTTTAAATTATGACGAGGAGGGCGGCTTTGAAAACATGCTGATCCGCAAAAATGAAATGAAGCAGAGCTTATATATGTACAAAGGAAGACATACCAAGAAGATCATCTGCGACCGTTTCGGACTTACGTACCACGATATCAATCTTTTAATTTTCTAATGAAGAAACTGAAATTTTATGCAATAGGCTTCGTTCCGGGGCTTTTGATCGTATTTTTTATTTTAAACAAAAAAGGAGCAAGCTGCAGCGGTTATTTACCGAACAGCCGCGTTATTGCTGAAAGTCTTTCCAAAGAATTCAAATATTCTGAAGAGGCTAAAAATGCAATGACGACCTACAAGATTGATGAGAAATTTATAAAAGACAGTATTATTACGAACGGAAAAGTAGACTTTGACCGCAGCCATGCTCAGAAAAAACCTTGTCCTGATTATCTTATCACTTATCCTGAAAAAAATCCTTCTTACGAGATCACTTTTGAAAAATGTGAAGAAACCGTGACGGTTAACGGTCTTAAAAAACTGAAATAGTTTTCAATAACAACAAGCTATGGACGGCAATTACTACATGATTCATGACTATCTGATATTCATCGGAGTTTTTGCAATTTTTCTTTTCCTGACAATAAGCATTTATCTTTTCAGCCAGAATCAGAAGCTGAAACAGAGAAATACCAAATTGTCAGAAACCAATAAGCTTATTGAACAGCGTCTGAATGAAGTTCGTCTGGAACATATCGGGACAAAGCTGAATCCGCATCTGTTTAAGAATATTCTCAATTCGGTGCAGTCTCATGCCTATCAGACCTATATGTCACTGGATAAGCTGGCGAATGTGCTGGACTATATTTTATACGAAAGCAACAATAAGTATGTAAGTCCGAAAGAAGAGCTTAATTTTGCTTTAAGCCTTATTGAGATTAATAAAATCAAGATCAATCCCCTTTTTGATTTCAGGATCAAATCCAGGATCAATAAATCTGATGCTTTATACGAAGAAAAGGTATTTGCTCCGCTGATTTCTGTGGATCTTATTGAAAATGCCTTCAAACATACGGATTTCCTGGCCCAGGATTCTTTTATTTCTATTTATATGGAACTTGAAGGTGGAATTTTCACCATGAAAGTCAGTAATAAAGCTTCCCTGAAAAACATTCTGGAAAAAGAAAAAAGCGGTTTTGGAAGCCAGTCTTTTGATCAGAGGCTCAAAATGATCTACAGTACTTATTATCAGCTTGAAAGAAGCTCAAAAAACGGAATCTTTACGGCGGAATTAAAAATTAATTTAGGAGAGTTCTATGATAAAATGCGTTATTCTGGATGATGAATTACTGGCCATCAGTTATTTAAAGCTTCTATGCGAACAGATTGACAATG
This sequence comes from Chryseobacterium sp. RU33C, assembly GCF_900156015.1. Taxonomy (NCBI): domain Bacteria; kingdom Pseudomonadati; phylum Bacteroidota; class Flavobacteriia; order Flavobacteriales; family Weeksellaceae; genus Chryseobacterium; species Chryseobacterium sp. RU33C. The sequence goes on from NZ_FTMT01000007.1 coordinate 125,521, forward strand.
TAGAAGTGGTAAAAGCATTCAATGATCCTAAAGTTTTCCTGAACGAAATAGACAACCTCGACTGCAACTTGTGTATTCTGGATATTGAAATGCCCGGAATGACAGGCCTTCAGGTAGCTGAGATCATTTCAGGTTCCAAAAAAATCATTTTTACAACGGCTTACAAAGAATACGCAGCTGAAGCTTTTGATCTGAATGTGGTGGATTATGTACGAAAACCCATCAAAAAAGAACGGCTGGTTCAGGCATTTGAGAAAGCTAAGGAACTGGTAAAAGAAAGCCCTAAAAAAACTTTTATCGAGTGGAATACCAATATCGGGAAAACCGTCATATTCACCGAGCAGATTTCTTATATCAAAACCTCTGAAATCGACAGCCGGGATAAAGATATTATGCTTATAGACGGAACTACCATCGTTTTAAAAAACCTGAATTTTAAAAATCTTCTGGAAATGCTTCCTGCAAAAGATTTTGCACAGGTCAACAAAAAAGAGATCATTGCACGCTCTTCCGTTAAAGTATTTTCCACCACCGAAATTATTACGACCATTCCTACCGAAGACCATACTTTTCTAAAACTTCAGATTGGAGATGCCTATAAAAATTCCCTGATGGAGCTGTTCGGAAAATAGGACTATTTCAAATATTTCCGGTTTCACCACATAACTTCCAGCCTGTACTGCAACTCTCTTTTCAATACAGAATCCGTTTGCTTTTGTTCAAAACCCATTGATATGATGAAAGCCAGGCTTTAGCTCAAAACATCAAACCAGCTTTCCATTAGATTTTTATTACATTTTTCAGAGCATTCATTACATTTAAAAAAAAAGAGTATTTACCATAACTATATTCTTATCAACTTTGCATAAAATATTGGAATCATGAATTTGGGAAAATACAAAAATCTAATTTTCTATATTACAACCATAGCCGTTTTTTCTGCACTGATGTATTATTTCATCATCGAAGGACAGACATTGGAAGTAAAAGAAAATATCGTTGCTAAAACCAGCAGCGGCTCAACGTGGGAAAATTTTCTGGAATCATTTAAAACCAATCTTCACCATCCGCTTGCTTTATTATTGGCCCAAATCGTCACCATTATTATAACGGCAAGGCTTTTCGGATGGATTTGTATGAAAATAAAACAACCCACCGTAATCGGAGAAATGATTGCAGGTATTGTGCTTGGGCCATCTCTTGTCGGAATGTATTTTCCAGAATTTTCAACATTTCTTTTCCCAAAAGAATCATTGGGGAATCTGCAGTTTCTGAGTCATATAGGTCTTATTCTTTTTATGTATATCGTAGGAATGGAGCTGGATCTGAGTGTATTAAGAAAAAAAGCTCATGATGCCGTGGTCATCAGCCATGCGAGTATTATTATTCCTTTTGCTTTGGGAATTGGGCTTTCTTATTTTGTGTATCAGGAATTTGCACCGGATGGCATCCAGTTTACCTCTTTTGCCTTATTCATAGCGATCTCGATGAGTATTACAGCATTTCCGGTACTGGCGAGAATCGTACAGGAGAGAAACCTTCAGAAAACCAAACTCGGAACGATTGTGATTACCTGTGCTGCTGCCGATGATATTACAGCATGGTGTATTCTTGCGGCCGTAATTGCTATTGTAAAAGCAGGCTCTTTCACAAGTTCAATCTATGTGATTATCATGGCAATCACCTATGTATTTTTAATGATTAAAATTGTCAGACCATTCCTGAAAAGAATCGGAGACCTTCAGGCAGGAAAAAATACGATCAGCAAACCCATGGTTGCTATCTTTTTCCTGACCCTGATCCTGTCTGCATACGCCACTGAGGTAATTGGTATCCACGCCTTATTTGGAGCTTTTATGGCCGGAGCTATTATGCCGGAAAATACAAAGTTCCGCACCCTTTTTATTGATAAGGTTGAAGATGTGGCTTTAGTACTTCTGCTTCCATTATTCTTTGTATTTACAGGACTTCGTACCCAGATCGGCCTGCTTAACGACAGCCATCTGTGGATGACGGCCGGATTTATTATTATGACCGCAGTTCTCGGAAAGTTTGCAGGAAGTGCCCTCACCGCCAGATTTGTAGGTATAAACTGGAAAGAAAGCTTAACGATAGGAGCTCTGATGAATACAAGAGGTCTTATGGAACTTATTGTCCTGAATATCGGATACGACCTTGGTGTTTTAAGCCCCGAAATATTTGCAATGCTTGTAATTATGGCACTTTTTACAACCTTCATGACAGGGCCTGCACTGGACTTCATTAATTTTATTTTTAAATCTAAAAAAGATCCGGACGAATCTATGCAGAGTAACGATTCTAAGTACCGCGTTCTTCTCTCTTTTGATAAACCGGAATCCGGAAGTACTTTGTTGAAACTTGCACACAACTTTACCCATAAAATGAATGGCAATAAGAGCATCACTGCCATGAATATTGCTCCGGTAGATGAAATGCATGCCTATGACATCAATGAGTATGAAGAATCCCAGTTCCAGAAAGTGATTGAAACCTCTCATGACCTTAATCTGGAGGTTACAACATTCTTTAAAGCATCTACCGATATTGAAAGTGACCTTGCCAATATTACCAATAAAGGCCATTATGATCTCCTGCTGATCATGCTTGGAAAATCAATGTATGAAGGAAGTTTATTAGGAAGATTATTAGGCTTTACAACCAAAATTATTAATCCTGAAAAGCTTCTGAATACGGTAAAAGGCAAAGGAAATATCTTCAACAATTCTCCTTTTGACGATTTTACCCTTCAGATTCTCGATAAAACCAATATTCCTGTAGGTGTTCTGGTGGAAAAAGATTTTAAAGCAGCCGACAAAGTATTTGTTCCGATCTTTAATCTGAGTGATTTCTACCTTCTTGAATATGCTAAAAGACTGATCAATAACAATAATTCTCAGATTATCATCCTTGATGCTGCAGGACAGATCCGAAATAATATTGAAGTGAAAGAACTGATCAGAAGTATTGAACAGGTTGCTCCTAATCATATCACCCTGTACAATGAGAAAAAAATTGAGAAAGAATTCCTGAATTCTCAGGACCTGATGCTCATCAGCAGCAAAAGCTGGAAAAATCTGATCGATACAAAGAGCCTATGGCTGTCTGATATTCCATCCACATTAATAATATCAAATCCATAACACATAACACACACCGATATTTCTATTTCTATTGAAGCTGTAAATATTATTCGTGGTCTGTAAAGAAAAACCGGGTATATTTATAGCTTCAATTTTTTGGGTCATGCTGATTAAATGCCACCCATTAAAAAAAAAAAAACACCTTACCCAAGCTGTACATTCACATTCCCTTGGGGAAATTTAAGGTCGGTCTACGATCCTGAAAGTGCAAGCAGCCTGATGGGAATCAACTTTAATGAAGAGGAAAAAACAAATACAAAATAACTTATAACCAAAGAATAAGATAATACTATGTGCCGATATGCCATGATGGTTTACAAAGGACATTATGCCTGTTTCAACTGCCAGAAAACATTCAAACGCCGCCACCTGAAAGATGTGGACCGGGATGTTCAGACCTCTGTGGAAGCCAAGTGTCCGGAATGTGGGAATCTGATGGCTAATATGGGACTTGACTTTAAGTCGCCGCCCAAAAATGATGACAAGCAATGGGCTCACATCCGGGATTTGTATACGGTTGGAATCACTTTTCATTCCTGTGGATGCTCGGGACCGGGATATATTCCCCAGGACCGGAAGGCTATTATTGATTACCTTGAAAAAGTTCGTTCAGAATATATGAAATCCCTGGTATTCTGGAGATACCGGATAGAGCCTGAAAATAAAAAAGAACGCGAACTGGACTATCAAAAAAACAGCTCACACCTATGGGCCGTCAACCGTAATGCTTTCAAAGAAACGGTGACCAATCAGGAAGGAATTAACTATTGGCTTAAAAGAATCACTGAACTGGAAGAAAGGCTGAATATTATCAAAGCTGATAAACCATAACGCTACTCTAATTTGCAAGCTTCAGAAGCTTTTTGAAACTCTCTGTTAAGTTTTTCTCCTGTTCATACGGATAATCAGCACTGATATTAAATCCACGTCCTGTAGTATTGGTGATCATAATGATGTTTCCATTTTCAAAATAATTCCGGGTCATTATTACTTTTGATTTTTTCAAGTCAAATGCTTCCATGTCATTATTTTCTTTCATTGCTTTAATGTCATAGAAAAGCGGTCGGTTATACCTATACTCTTTCTCGAAAACAAAAGAAAGCTGTCCGTTCATAAGATAATATTCTATCAGCATTTGTCCCATTTCTCCATAATGTCTGGCTATAACTTTTTCCAGCCCTTTATCTGTATAATAAAATGTGGCCTCCCCGCCTTCTGCAGATTCTCCTTCAATATCCTTCTTTTTGACAGAAGTCCATTTTGTCACGGAATTGATACTTTTAAAATTAGCCTGGATAGGTTTTATCCTGTTTTTTAAACTCTTGCTGCCCGTAGTATCTTTGTCAATCAATGTTTCACCCATCTTTACAGTATCCTGTGCTTTAGTGGTGAAAAAAACAGGCACTTGACCTCCGGACTTCTGAGCATATGCAGAACTCAAACTGATCCATATTATGAAAAATCCATGCAAGAATCTATTCTTCATATTTTCTTTTTTATAGCTTTAAAATTAATAATAACTTTTGGTTGTATTGTATATCATGAAACCACAAAAGTCACAAGAGTTTTTTTGGCTTGCTTTAAACTGTTTTTAAAAGTACATAAGTTTTAAAATATAGCTGCTTAGATTCCTACGGAATGACATAATTGGAGTGATAGTTTTACCCATACAGTTTGTCATTCCGTAGAATCAAGCCACATTAAACCAACACGAAAAGCATCAACAAAAACTCCAATACTGACCAGCATCACAACTGAAGACGTAAAAATTCCCATCCTCCGGAGGCATGCGAAAATTCAAAGAATTTTTGACGGGGTTGTTTTCTGTACGACATCAATCTCATGTCGTAATTCTACGACAATTTTTAAAATTTAATTCCAAAAATTAATTTAAAATAGAGTTTTTTAATAGCTTTATCTGATAATTCACTTTGGATGGAAATTGATTTCTTACAATATCAGGTACGAAACGGAGACACGCTTACCTCCATTGCTTCCCGGCTGGGTATGACCAGTGAGGAGCTTAAGCTGTTTCATAATTCCCATTGCCCGAAAATGGATAAAGTCTGGTTTGAAAACCTTAATGACGTTAAAAGAATCTATGTTCCAACTGATTTCAAAACCGAAACGCAAAAAGAACAGAAAAGGAAAGACATCCTTCCTGCTCAGCTATCAGATGCTTTTTTTGCTAAAACATATACTGTTCAGGAAACGTTTGAATCTACTTTTCAATCTCCGGTAAGCATTCATTATACTATTCAGCTTGATCTTCAGAAAAACAAAAATACAGATCAGTATGTCGTTAGTTACATTCAAAAAGACTTTAAATCCGGAGGAAATGAACCTGATGATAAGGTAAGCGGCCTTTCTATAGCCTGCATGAAAAGTATTATGCCGCTTGAATTTATCCTAGATGAACAAGGCAGGATAAAAGGATTGACAGATCATAAAAAAATCACTGACACTTTTACCAGGCAGCGTAAAGAGCTTGAAGCGTTTTATATAGGCGAAATCGCTCAAAATTATATGGATTCTTTTGAAAGGAGTATCAGCAATGAAGCGTTTTTATTACGACAATTTCAGAGTACGCTTCTGTTTCAGGCCCTGTTTCCCCAAACAGACTGGTTCCGGAGAAAGATAAAGTGGACAGAACATTTTTATTTTATACAGAACTCATTTCCGGTAGCCTGTGAAATCAATACTGAACAGAAAAATGAAGAAGAAGACTCTGTTTTGACTATTTTAAACGGAAAAATCACCGAAAAATGCACTTCACAGGAGATCATGCGCGGGATCAGACTCAAAGAATCAGCAGCAATACCAGCTTCAGGAAATATTGTATTAGAATACACCACTCACACTAAAAATAAGAATCTTCTTCAGGCTAAAGCCTCAGTTTTACTCAGCCATGAAGAGGTATTGATACACCAACATCACATCATTATAACACAAGGATAATATGAAAAATTATGTCATACAAAAAGGCGATACTTTCAGTTCACTGGCCCGGCAGCTTAAGCTGAAAAATGAAGGTATTTTAAAAACTTACCATAATCTCCACTGTCCGCCGGAAGACATCATGGAGGAACCTGTTCCGGGAAAAACGATTTTGATTCCGGAAGATCCACAGCTCATGACTGAGGAAACAGAACCTCAAAATATAACAGCATCTTCTCAGGAGGAATCTACAGAAAATGTAGGTTCTGATGAAGGAAATTCAACGGAAGAAACTCCACAAAATGAAGAGCAGTCATCCGGAAAAACGGAACAACAAAGTGATAAAGAAGACAGTGGTTCCAGTCCTCATGAAGGAAAATATTTCATTGTGCAGAAAGGAACCGTGCAATGCAATCAGGGGTTCAAATTTCCAAAATTTAAAGTGACCAGCCACCAGAAACACTACTGGAATGATGAAGAAGGAAACGCTGATTATCTGGCCGTAACAGAGGATGATCTTCAGCTCGATCCTGCGGCACAGCCGTTTGGACAATGCAAACTAAAGCCAAGTTCGGGAGGATATCTTCCGTGTGCTTATGCTCCTGCAGGAAAGTGGCAGAAGACGTATGAAAAAGTAAAAGTGATGGGAAAAAGCTGTCTTACGGAAATCTCAGAACTGATGTGCAGCACGGGCGGGAAAATTACCATCCTCAAGCACGGACAGCAAAGCGAAATCGGTAAAAGCCAGGTTGCCAAAGCAAATACGCAGGAACAGCAGGTTTATAATCCCGTTGTGGATTTTGATGAATTCAAGGAAGATACAAAAGGTACAGACGAACTTTATTACAGCTAAGCCATGACAGGAACTATTATCGGGAATCAGAATCCTCTGGTAGGAACAACTTATACCTACGAAATAAAACCTTCAGGACTTTCATTTGGTCTTAAAGGTGATTATGAATGGCATCTTCTTAAAAAACAGAAAAACGGAAGCTGGAAAGATATCACCGGAAACCCCAAAACCGGTGAAAAGGTAACGTACAACTTTGGAGAAATAGCGCTGGGAATAGAATTTCAAATGAAAGTCTATGAGATTAAAAAAGGTCTTTTACCCGGCCTTCCTTCTACCAAGGAACTGGCTGGCAGCTGTATATTAATTCCTACCAGCAACAAAGTTCCGAAGATTGATAAAGTAGTGCTTTTCAACAGAGGAGCAAAAGACATCAATAAAGCCAGCTATCGTGATACTCTTATTGCCCAGGCTCATTGCATAGCGATGTTTAATAAAGAAATTGAATTTCACCTTTGGGAAGATGACGCTCCTGGAAAAGGCCACGATGCCGGTATTAACAAAAACAACCGTCACACCCGCAGCTATAAGGCTCGCGTCAATGAAAAAGGGATTGCAGAAGTGTCAATACCTCTGATGTCTGATGAAAAAATCCTTCGTCAGATGGTCAATCAGTTTCTGATGAAAGGTGACAGGAATGAAGGCGCGAATCATGAGTATTATGTTACAGCCACTTATTCAGGGCAAATCCAGGGAGCCAGCCAGGTGAATGTAGCTGTAGCCAACCCTGATTATAAAGGGCAGCCTCAAAACCAGCCAAAACCCAAGCCACAACCTGAAAAACACACGCCAAAATTCCCGGCCGGACAAGGAGGTGGTCCCAAACAGCCGGATCCTAAAGGCAATATTATAGAAGCGGTTTTCATTGATGATACAGGAAAAGAACTTTCCAAAGTCGCTGTAGGTGATAAAGTAAGGGTAAGAATCCACTCCAAAAATATGGTGGGAAAACACATCCAATATGTAGTCTGGGAATATGATACCACTTCCAATGATGAAGTTTACAGAAGTGGAAATATTAAAATTCCTGCTGATGTATGTGATACTTCAGGATTTATCATTACCAAAGATATTTTCGGAAAAGGAATAGACTCCCCTATCGGCGATCCGGATTCCGATACACAAAACTATTTTATAGAAATTATCTCCAAAGATCTTTCTGCGGAATCTCAGAAATTTGGGGTAAATTCGGAAGGACTGATGAAGGTGGAGAAGGTGAAAAGTGCGGCGGGGGTGCAGAAACAGCCGAAAACAGACAAAGGATGCGGTGGCAAATATTGTATTGATAAAAACTCCCCTCCTAGCGAGCTAATTAGAGAAATTAATATTCGCTTAGCTGGTTTTGGAGGAAATGTACCTACAGATAAATTTACAGACAGAACTGAAAAAATGGTTAAGCAGTTTCAGAGAGATTATATGAAGGTGACAGAAACTGGAAAAATTTGTGGTAATGTTTTGAGAGCCATTGATGAATTCTCTAAAAATTTTGAAATTAGTACAATATTATGGAATCAATTAAAATGCTCGTGCAGTACAAAAGGAAAAATGGCAACTAGTAAGCTTCGCCGTATTAAGGAAGTAAATAATTGTTCAGGCTTTGGAGATGGTACAGGTAAGAATACATATAAAGGAAATATTAAAGATGAAGCATATAATATGTATGAATACCCTGGTATACATAGGAGTCTATTATTTGGTTTTAAGGCGTTACAATTTTATTTTAGTAAACAAAACACTTATAAAATAGATTCTTTTTCTTCAGGATATAGATGTAGATTTAAAGATTATGTAACTACAAATCATCAAGGAAAAGCAATTGATATACAATTTAGTAAAGGAAATTGGGAGATAAGAGGTCCACAAAAGAAAAATCTAGTAGAGTTAAGAAATATGAGAGATACTATTTTTATTAAATATTTAGGAGCTCAAAAAGAATGGCCTAATCCAAATGTATTTTCCATAGAACCTATTGATTTATTATACGATAGTAAAGGTAATCCTAGGTATGATCATACTTTTAGTTGGATACATATGGATGTTAGAGAATTTGATTCAATTTATTTAGAAAATAAATATTTTTGTAAAAATTCTACTAATCTAAATGGCAAAAATATTGTTCAATTAGCAGTCGAATTAGGCTATACAAATACATGCAATTGTTTTGACTCATATCAAACCCAACAAAATCAACCAGCTAAATCATTAAATGACACTAATTGTGAAGATAGGTTTAGCAAAGTTGCTCCAATAATTCTAAGACATGAAGGTGGATATGTTAATCATGCAGCAGACAAAGGTGGACCAACAAATAAAGGAATAACTTTAGCTACATGGAAACAGTATGCAAAGGAAGATCTTGATATTGATAACCCAACACTAGAAAAACTAAAAAAAATAACTAATGAACAAGCAACTATAATTTACAGAAAAAGATACTGGGAACCCAAAAAATTCTGTGAAATTAATGATGAAAGAGTCAGTCTAATGATTTACGATTGGACAATAACTTCTGGAGGAGCTGCTAAACAAGTACAAAAACTTCTAGTTAATGAGTTTGGAAAAGATATAGAGATTGATGGCGGTATTGGTTCCCAAACTATAAAAGCTATAAATAATGTTGAAAACCAAGATAAATTACTTAATAGATTAGCTGAAATAAGAAAACAATATTATACTAATCTTACATATACAGATGGAAAGAAAAATGACCAAGATGTTTTCTTGGAAGGTTGGCATAATAGAGTTGATGATTGTTTAAAATTTAAACCATAAAAAAATATGAGATTTTTGATTATAATACTAATGTTTCTTTTTAGTTGTAAAGAAAATAATACGAAAGCCATTAATGGTGATAAAATAAATTTAAAAGATTCAATAATAAAAATATCTGATAAAAATTTCATTGATATATCAGGGAAATGGAAATATGTTAAAAAGGATCAAAATTCAACTGTCCCTGAAGAAATGTTTACATTAAATATAATTCAGACCGATAATAATATAAAAGCTCAATATTGTGCAATTGCAAATAGTGGTGGGAAAATAGATTGTGAAAATGACCTAGAATATAATGTTAAAGGAACTGTAAATAGAGGAAAAATTATTGTTGATTTTTATAGTTTTTTCAGTAGTCAAAATGATAAGGGAAAAGCAGAAATTATCATTAATAATGACGGTACCTTAAAATGGAAAATTATTAAGTCTCCACAAGGACTATTTTATAGTCCTGATGAATGTATATTGCAAAGAGAAAGTAAGATAGAAAACACTCAGAAAAACTCAGCATCAAAACAACTGCTACCATTTGATTATAAAGATATTGGGACTAAAATCCAATTAGAGGCAAAATCTGAAAAAAATATTGAGATATTATTTAAACAAAAATATCAGTTAGGTATAGATGCTATGGCCAAACTTCCATCGAACGGTAACTATGACTTATATATCATAAGCAATATTAGTGGAGATAGTGAATTAATGTATCTAATTACAACAAAAAACGGCAAATTAATAGATGGCTTGGAAATAAGTAATAGCAATGGAGATAGCGAAGAAGTTAAGGTATTTTCTATCAATGAAAACTATGAAGTTTCTATTTATTCCGAAAAAAACAGCACTAAAAAATTAACAGAATTGTATTATTTAAATGATAAGGGAATTTTCAATAAAAAAAACTAATTAGAATAATTCTGAATGCAAATGATGAAAAACTTTTTAATCCATTTAATATTATCATCTTTCGTCTTTTGGAGTTGTAAAGAAAAGAACAAGAAGGAGTCAGAAAATGCAAAAAAAGAACAAAACTCAACTTTGATTGAGGAGCAGTTTCAGCAATTTTTCTTTATTTACAGATATTAAATTTTAAGTAATTACTCAAGCATATGAATAAATTACTTTTATTAGTAATTATCCTATTATCCATGATTGGATGTAAAAAGGATCCACAAAAAACAATACTGAAAACACCATTAGCCCAACAAAACCAAAGCATTTCAAATTCTCAAAAGACAAACGTAGAAAATAATAAATCTTTTGTGATTAGCTGTGGTTCGGGTTGCGCAATGACTTATACTGCTGAAAATATTCTACAAAATGATGCTAATTCAATAAAAGTTAAGTTCAAAGTTGAGATGTATACTGAAGAACAGTTATCCGATACCTACTATGAAACTTATTTTTTTTCATATAATAAAAATAAAGAAATTGAAAAAATAAGTATTGAAGGAAAAAATGAAAATGTTCTAAGTAATCTTATGCCCGATGCACAAGACTCTTTTAGAGAGTTTGCTGCTGAAATTATCCGAAATAAGAATTTTGATCATTCACAAAAAGAGGCAAATAATGCACTTAATAACAAAAAATATAATATCTGTGCACTACCTTTTGATTTTGATAATTATTATTCTACTTGTAATGAAAATGAGGGTGAGTGTCAAAGTAGGTATCCATCATACCAATATTCTGAATATAAAAGTATTTTAGAATCATATGGTATTAAGGATGCTCCAAGTAGTTTTTTCTTACTTCCAAAAATCAATAATTTTCAACCAATAATCCTCGCTTATACAGATTCGGACATTGAAGGTTATTATTTAAAAGTGGTTGAAAAAAATAAATTAATTTCTTCTTTACAGATAGCTAAATTTGACGAACAAACAGTTGAAGATTTTCTAATCACCAAAGATTTTGAAGTTGAATTATATACAAGGAAAGATGCAACTGAAAAAAGAATCTTAAAAAAGAAATATAAAATACAAAAAGATGGTTTTATAAGATAGTTCTTCTATCGATTACATTTAAAAATAAACCTTCAGCTATATAATGAAAAGCTTTTTAATTTTACTATTGCTCATATTTCTATCATACTCATGTGAACAGAAGAGAGAAGAAAAAAAAGACAGCCCTAATAATCAAATTTAATTTTTGCTATTAACTATGAATAAATCTATTTACATTTTTTCGTTCATTCTAATTTTCACAACTCTTAGCATTTGTTGTAAGGATAACACTTCCATTAAAGAAAAAAAATTAGATTTTTTTTGGGGTGATAAAAAAATTTCAGACAAAAAATATTTTGAATCTCTGGCAAGTTCGCAAGGATATTCTATTTTAAAAAATCAAAATTTGTTATATGAAAAAAATATTCAGAACACGCAACTAACTAAAAGTAAATAATTATCTATGGTATTAAGCAGAAGTGTGGCTAATGAAAAAGATTACAAATTTGTATTATATACTTTAGTAAATAAAGAAAAAATAGATTCTATTCAATTTTATAGAAAAGTTAATAATGTAAGATATAAGTCTGATCGTTATACTTGCTTATCATACTTAGATTTAAAAAACAAAAAAATATGGCAAATTACCTATTTTTCTTCTAACAAATCTTTTGACATAATATCTTATTCGACAAGCAAAATTAATAAAAATGGTACCATAACTAAATTTGATTCAATTCCTTATTTAGATGAAGCATTAGAAACAGAATTAAATAATAATAAAGTTTACTACTAATTATAATTATAAATCTAAATAACAATGATAAAACCCTTTTTAATTCTATTATCATTTATATTCTTTTCTTGTTCAGGCAAGCAAGAAGAGAAAATAATGGAAACAGAAATAATTGAAAGTTATTTTACCAATCAAAAATTCAAAAATACTAAGGAAAATTTTGATAAAATAAATATGGATTTACTTGGAATTAGACCTGATAAACTTCAAGATGGATATAATAATATTTTAATTTTCAATGAAGCTACCAATTACCAAATATCTAAAGAAGGAAAGTATATTAAAATAGGCAATGATATTCTACCTGATTTAGATAATGTTAGAGCAAGCATAAATAGTAATCAAAAATATCCTTATTTTGAGGAATTATTAACTTTGAATAAAATTATTTATCAGAATGATTTAACATCGATTTTAAGTGTAGCAACTAAAAATCCTGATCTTGCAACTGATTTAGTAGTCTTATTTAATTATGAAAAAAATGAAGCCCTTTTTAACTCTGCGGTTAAAAATATTGAAAACTGGGATGATATTGAACAAAGTTCCAGGCTATCATTTGTATTTTATAATAACAATACGAATTCATTTAAAATTAGAGAAAAACTATTAGAAAGTTTAAAATCCAAAGATTCTTTTCTGTATGCACTAACAACTTATCTTGCTGATAATAAAGATAGTATTGTAAAAACAAATGGTATTGAACATTCTTTAATAGAAAAGGCTATTGCTTATCTTTTACAACTTGGCTTTACGGGTAAGGAAAATGTTGATATCCAATCTGACAAATCATACTTATTATTAAATAATGTCTATATTTCTCACCCAGAACTAAAGAAATCTTTTCAAAAAAATAATTATTATGGTTATACTTCCCTTGAAAAATACTCAAAAGACTATGGTCTTCTTCAGGAAGATAATCAAGAAAAAAAATATTCAACAATAGTAGATCCAGACGGTTTTACTAATCTAAGAAAAGATAAAAATACAACAGCACAAATTCTTCAAAAGATTAAAACCGGTGAACAAGTTGAAGTTTTAGACCAAAACGGAGATTGGTGGTTAGTGGTTTCTAAAGAAGGTAAAAAGGGATATGTTCATAAAAGCAGGATAAAATCTGAATAAATAACTTAATCAAATTATGAAACCTTTTTCAACTTTATTCTCTATTATATTTTTCCTGTGCTCCTGCAAAGGTCAAAAAAAGGGAGATGATGATACTAACTTTCTAGATGCAAAATTCCAAGCAACTGGTTTTTTCATTCCAGACATCTCCAATCCTTACCCAACATACACCTATTCAGATAAAAAAATAGGTGTTTTCAGCGTAGACTTTATTGGAAAAACAGATGAAACTCAATATTTTTGGAATCCTAATAATTCGAGAGGTTATTTTTCAAAATCCGCGAACCTCGAAAATGATGCCCAAAATTCAAAAGCGATAAAAAATCTTATTAAAGAAAATGATTATTATGTAGTTGCCTCGTATTTACCTGTTAAATTCATCACTTATACAGGAGGGGAAGATGGAGAATTTGAACCAAAACAAAATGCAAAAACAACATTTTATTTATATGAAAAGAATAAATGGAAACAAATAGGAGAAATAGAAACTGTGAAAACTCCAGAAGATCTTTTAGCTTTTGAAACCAATCTTATTCAGAAAGAGCTTTTTAAAAAACTTAAAAACAATTCATCAACTTATGATGGTACTCATTCTATTTCAGTAGAAACAGAAGCAACCACAACAGGTATGGCTTCTATTTCATATAAATTTGACATAAAAAAAAATAACGTAATCTTATCACTAAATACATATAAAGAGTCCAACCTTTGTGAAGGTAAATATATAGGGATCGAAAAAGGCAATCAATTAGAAATCTATTATAGTGGTGATCAATTAAATTGTGTAAGTATTGATCCAAAATTTCTAATTAAAAAAGATAAAACTCAATTTTACATAAAAGGAATAGGAGGAGAAGCTACTAATAATGAGTGGATAATGATGCAATAAGCCCTGATGACACAATCAAAGAAACCAAATGATGAAAAACATTTTTTTAGCTCTTTTGTATTCATTTGTACTTTCTTGCACTGGACAAGAAAGTAAACTTAAATTGCAGAATATCAAAGAAATAAACTCATTAAAAGACAAACCTTATAACATTACAAATGAAGGAGACGGCACAAAATCAAACTATGATGACCTGTCTCCTGAATTTATCAACAAAGCGAAAAAAGTATTAGAGCAAAGAAAATTTCAATTTCCTGATGAAAATACCTTTAATCAAAAAATTTTGGATATATTTTCTTTCAATTTGAAAGATTATAAAAATTCCATAATTGCTTTACGTCCGGCAATGTTTCCAGAGGTAGCTATTAAAGAAAATAAATTTATTTTCATTCAGGACGCTGGTGCTGCCGAACCAGAGTTTATAAATCCTGACTTGTTGTATCATTTTAATTCTTATATATTTTATAATACTCCCGTATCTTATGTTTGGCTGCAAACAAACAATTCCAATCTTTTATACGATTTAGTTGTTTACTATGGATACAATAAGGATAAAAAGCTTGTAGAATCAGTATTTAAAAAATTCGATTTTAATAGTCTTTCCGATATGGAGCAGTTAATTTTTATAGATTCTGGCGGGTATAAAAAATTGAAAAAACAATATCTTATTTATTTGAGAGAGAATTAAGACTTGGAATACAAGGTGATATTGAAAACTATTTAAATAAAAATCCAACATATAAATCAAATCTGGAAAAAAATAAATTTTATGATTTACCTACTTTAAAAGACTATGTGAAATACATTTACCCAAAAGAAAGTAATACCAATTTTATCATTCAGGATAGTGATGGTTTTACCAACCTAAGAAAGGAGAAAAACTCTTCTTCCCAAATCCTGCAAAAAATCAACACAGGTGAACAAGTAGAAGTTTTAGACCAAAACGGAGATTGGTGGTTAGTGGTTTCTAAAGAAGGTAAAAAGGGATATGTTCACAAAAGCAGGATAAAATCTGAATAAATAACTTAATTAAATAATGAAAAACTTTTTAATTTCACTATCGCTCATATTTCTATCATACTCATGTGAGCAGAAAAAAGAGCAAAAAAGCATAACTGCAATAAATAAGACAGAATTAAACAAAACTGACTCCTTAATTTCTCATAATGAAAATGAGTCATCAACAGTAGTAACATATAATAATTTTAAAAAAAATAATATTGATTTCTGGAAAGGAGAATATTATTTTGAAGCATCAAATAGAGACGAAGCAAAAACTGTTTTTAACATTACAATAAATTCTCTTGAAGATATTTCTATAGATGTTACTGAAGAAGGAACAACAAATAAATATTCTAAATTAAGTGCTGAAGAAGTTAATCATCAAAAAATTAAAATAAAGTATGATGACTCTTCTGATGAGATGGGAATTATTTACATTGAAAAATCAGATGACAATTACTTTATTTCAGGAAATCCAATATACTTTATAAACCCCGGAAATAATGAGATGCCTTTACAGAAATTGAAATAATAGGATGCTAGAACTGATGCAGCAATGTAAAAGCCTAAAAACCATCCTCAAAAAACCAATTCCCCCCATCTATATACAATTTCGAAAAGAAATTTCGTTTCATTTAAAAAATATTTTTACCTTTGCTCTGTGATTTTTAACAACGGAACATATTATTATAGAATTTTTACCTCAGCTCTGGGATAGGGATTCTTATGAATATAATTTAAAACCTCGTCCTAGGGACGAGGTTTTTTTATTTTAAAAATGTAAAAAGATGAAAATAAGTATTATTGGAGTGGGATTAATCGGAGGTTCGATGGCTTTGAAATTAAGAGAAAAAAAACTGGCCAGCTTCATCTACGGAATCGATAACAATACACAGCATATCAGTGACGCATTGGAAATTAAAATCATTGATGCAGGAGTAGATCTTGAACATGGAATTAAAAATTCGGATCTGATTATTCTTGCTATTCCTGTAGATGCTGCACGAAAACTATTGCCTTCTGTTTTGGATCTTGTGTCTGACCAGCAGACCGTAATGGATGCAGGCTCTACCAAAGCAGGAATTGTAAATGCTGTGAAAGACCATCCGAAGCGTTCAAGATTTGTAGCGTTTCACCCGATGTGGGGAACGGAAAACAACGGTCCGAAATCCGCTATTGCAGAAAGTTTCTCGGGAAAAGCAGGTGTCATCTGCAACAAAGAAGAATCAGCTGATGATGCTCTGGCTACCGTTGAAAAAGTAGTCCATGCTCTGGATATGCACATGATTTATATGAATGCAGAAGATCATGATGTTCATACCGCTTATATTTCCCATATCTCCCATATTACATCTTACGCCCTTGCCAATACCGTATTGGAAAAAGAACGTGAAGAAGAAACGATTTTTCAGCTTGCCAGTTCCGGTTTTTCAAGTACTGTTCGTCTTGCCAAGTCGCATCCGGAAATGTGGGTTCCTATCTTTAAACAAAACAAAGAAAATGTACTGGACGTTCTGAACGAACATATCACTCAGCTCAGAAAATTCAAATCTGCGCTTGAAAAAGAAAACTATGAATATCTGGAAGAGTTGATTTCCAACGCCAACAGAATCAGAGGAATTTTAAGATAAAAATTCTTATACAATACTAAAAGCCCGACGGTTTTTACTTTTATTTTATTAAGAAACCCTTAGTCATAGTAGCTAAGGGTTTTATATTTTGAAATAAAATGATTTCTATTAACATTCCGGAACGTTGACTGCAATGGCCAGTCCGCCTTCTGAAGTTTCTTTAAAACGGTCACTCATAGACTGAGCGGTTTCCCACATCGTCAGAATCACCTCATCCAATGTTACTTTTGCTTTGGCAGGATCACTTTCCAATGCAATATTAGCAGCAGTAATCGCTTTCATAGCGCCCATCGTATTTCTTTCAATACATGGTATTTGTACAAGTCCTTTAATTGGGTCGCAGGTTAATCCAAGGTGATGCTCCATCGCAATTTCTGCCGCCATCAATACCTGTCCTACACTTCCTCCTAAGATTTCTGTAAGTCCGGCTGCTGCCATTGCAGAAGATACTCCGATTTCCGCCTGACATCCTCCCATTGCTGCAGAAATAGTCGCATTTTTCTTGAATAATGTCCCGATTTCTCCTGCTACCAGCAAGAATCTTATAATATCTTCCTCACTCGTAAATGGTGTAAATGCCTGAGAATACATCAATACCGCAGGAATAACTCCACTCGCTCCATTGGTAGGTGCGGTAATAATTCTTCCGAAACTTGCATTCTCTTCGTTCACTGCCAGTGCAAAACAGGCAATCCATTTGTTGATATTGGTAAAGTTCTCTTCAGCATCTACCACCTGCTGGAACCACTCATCTTTATTTTTATAAATTTTGTCTCCCAGCAGTTTTCTGTTGATTCCTGCTGCTCTTCGGGAAACATTCAGTCCGCCCGGAAGGATTCCTTCCTTATTGACGCCTTTGTAAATACATTCTTTGATCTGCTGCCAGATATAAAGCGCTTCCTGCCTCGTTTCCTCCTGACTTCTCCAGCTTTCTTCATTCATGAAAATCAAATCTGACATTTTATCAAATCCCAGCTTTTCACAGTATTTTGCAATATCTGAAGCTTTATGACAAGGATACAGCGTACGTACACACTGCTTCTGAATAGAGTTTTTTTCCTGGCTGGCAATGAAACCGCCTCCTACAGAATAAAAATCCTGCACAAGTTCAGTTCCGTCTTCGAAAACAGCTCTGAAGATCATTCCGTTCGGATGAAAATCAAGGCTCTTTTTCATGTTTAAAATCAAATGATGCCCGTAGATAAACGGAATTATCTTCTCACCACCAAGATTAATGGTTTGAGTACTCTTGATGTAATCTATCTTTTCATCAATTTTTGAAGTATTGATGGTTTTAAAATCTTCCCCATTCAACCCAAGCATTCCTGCAATATCAGTTCCGTGCCCAATCCCCGTTTTTGCGAGTGAGCCAAAAAATTCAAGAAAAACCTCTTTAACTTCTTCTATTGATCTTTCTCTTTTTATAATCCTGATAAATGCAGCTGCTGCATTCCAAGGTCCCATTGTATGCGAACTGGATGGGCCTATTCCTACTTTAATAATTTCAAAAACCGATATTGATTCCATAAATGATTCGTCATTTTCCTCAAAAACAAAGATACATGATAAATCCCAAAATCAATCTTCAAATTCTTATTGAAATCAATATCTGACCGGAATATAAAAGCTATTGCAGGCATTCCTCATGCTGAGAAAGATCAAGTCCTTTATTTTCGGACTCTTCGGAAACTCTTAATGTGATCATTGAATCAGTAAGTTTATATAAAATTAATGAACCTAAAAAAGTAAAAACAGATACCAAAACAAGGGCTGCCATATGATGAAGAAAAACATCAACTCCGCCATGAAGCAGACTAGCTTTTTCACCATGTGCAAAGATAGCGGTAAGGATCATTCCCATAATTCCTCCTACTCCATGGCAGGCAAAAACATCCAGGGTATCATCTACTTTCTTTAAAACCTTCCAGTTCACCATCAGGTTAGAAACAATCGCAGTAATAAACCCGATAAAAAGGCTTTCCCGGATGCTTACAAAACCACATCCCGGAGTAATAGCAACAAGTCCCACTACAGCTCCGATACAGGCTCCTAAAGCCGATACACTTCTCCCATTGATTCTGTCGAAAAAGATCCAAGTCATCATTGCTGAAGCAGAAGCAATGGTAGTTGTTCCAAATGCTGTAGCCGCAGAAGCAGAAGCACTTAAAGCAGATCCTGCATTGAAACCAAACCATCCAAACCACAACATTCCAGTTCCCAGAAGTACATACGGAATATTGGAAGGCTCATGGTGAGGGTTCTTCCGGTTTCCTACCACCAAAGCGCCGGCAAGCGCAGCAAAACCGGCACTCATATGCACCACGGTTCCCCCTGCAAAGTCTTTCACCCTAAAATATTTGTTTAAAAGACCATCAGGATGCCATACCATATGACAAAGCGGTGTATAAATAAACAGGCTGAAAAGAACAATGAATAATAAATAAGATATAAAACGAACTCTTTCCGCAAAAGATCCGGTAATAATAGCCGGAGTGATAACCGCAAATTTCATCTGAAACAGGGCAAAAAGAATAAAAGGAATTGTGGGAGCCATCAGTTTATGAGGAAGATTTCCTACTCCACTAAAAAAGGGGTAACTGAGCGGATTTCCAATGATACCGTAATGCTTTCCGGCAATTGTAATCCCGATAGATTCACCGAAGGATAGAGAAAACCCTACAACCACCCAAACCATGGAGATAACGCCTAAAGCAATAAAGCTCTGCAGCATGGTAGAAATTACATTTTTTCTCCCGACCATTCCTCCGTAAAAAAAGGAAAGCCCGGGAGTCATCAACAGGACAAGACCCGCAGCCGCCAGAATCCAGGCAACATCAGCACCTACAATTTTATCTTCACTTAAAAATTCTCCTGTATCAGGAATATCCGCAGCCGGATTCCAGAACAAGCCGCCTATGGCAACGATTGCAATAACACAGAATGAGATGATCCATTTTAATCCTATTTTCATGAAATTTATATTTAACCCTATCAAATTTAAACATAAATTCTATAAAAATCATGTTTTTAAACCAAACACCCCTAAAAAAAATATTCAACTAGTGGTTTTTTCTATTTTTTATGAAAACACTTCTTTCAGTATTTTGGAAACTTCTTTAGATTTGGTGGCCGGAAAAAGATGTGTCCCTCCTTTCACCACATAATTCGGATTGGAATAGCGGATGGGGAAAACAATGTCTTTATCACCTAATATCTGAATGACATTGGGATTCTCCTCAAATTTCCATTCAGAAACCTTTTCTACGGACCATTTCAGATAATAAGGATCTCTTACTTTAAAATATTGAAGGAGTTTAGGATTTTTAGGATCAAAAAGCTTTCGGATTACGGCATATACATTAGCAGCTTTGTCGTTGAACAAGCTTACAGGAAGAATTCTTGGAATTTTGGTAACTTCACCCGTCCTGATGAATCTGGATTTTTCCCTGTCGGATTTTATACTTCCCAGGATCACCACTTTTTCTGCAGGTTTCAGTTGATTGATCTCCTGAACAATAATTCCTCCGAAAGAATAGCCCAGCAGGCAGAAAGGCTCGGAATCATCTATTTTTTCCGCCATTCTTTTAACATAAGCACCGAAAGGCTCATTTTTTTCAGGAATAAGCCAGTCTATAAAAATCAATTCACAATGTTTGGGAAACTCTATTCTTTCAAGGACCTTGAAGTCTGCTCCCAGACCGCTTACGATATAAATTTTCATAGCACTAATTTATAAAAAATACGGAAACAAAAGAATGTACTCCTTAGATTTAACAGCGAGGCTATTTAAACTTTTATAATCATTATTTTAACAACAAAAAGCACAAAAGTTTAAACAACTTTGGCATTAAAAAAGAGCAATTCTCATGAACTGCTCTTCTGTATTAATAAATATATCTTATTTTTTCTTTTTCGGAACCCTGTTCTCGTTATCCAGCATTTCTGTAGTAACTTTGAATTGGATATCCATTTCGTTCTTAATGAAATAATCTTTCAATGAAGACTGATAGAATACTTTAAAGTCTCTTCTGTTCAGAGAAAACTTTGCAGACTCAATAGAAGTTGTGAACTGAGTAACGTATACATTGGCAGGGAAAGAAATTGTTTTTCTCACTCCTTTAAGGGTAAGGTCACCGTACACTGTAGAGTTGTATTCACTGTTTGCTAATGGAATAATTTTAGTCAAATGGAATTTTGCAACAGGAAATTTTTTCACTTCAAAGAAGTTTGAGCTTTTCAGATCATTAGTAAGCTTGATCTGATCTTCATCAGACACATCGCCCGCCATCAGACTTCTCATATCTATTACAAACTCTCCATCTACCAGAACCGTATGGTCAAAGTTGAATTTTCCGCTTTTCAGTTTTACTGTTCCTGAATGGGATGTTTCTTCGGTTTTCACCACTTTATACCCCCACCATCTGATCTCTGATGAAGTCACTTTTGACACTTTATCAAATTTCTTCTGGGCAGAAACAAACGACATGCTTGCGCACACCATAGCAAACAATAGTAATCTTTTCATTCTTTTTTATTTACAATTCAACAAAAATAAAAAAAAGTGTAGAACTTCTACACTTTTAACAATCTTTTTTTGATTAATTTATTGAGCAGTTACCTTTACAAGCATATCAATATCATCTTTCACAAAAACATCCTGCATAGTAGACTTGTAAGCTACGTCAAATTTCTGTCTGTCGAAAGAGAATTTATTGGATACCAAACTTACTACTCCTTTGCTGTAAGAAATCTTCGCAGGGAAAGAGATTGGGCTGGTTTTTCCTTTTACAGTAAGGTTTCCTGTTACAAGAGAATTGTAGATTTTATCATTGTTTTTCTTTACTCCTGTAATTTTAAAGGTTGCAGTAGGGAATTTTTCAACTTCAAAGAAGTCACCATTTTTAAGGTGTCCGTTTAATTTCTGCTGATATTCTCCTGTAAGGTCAGTAGAGTTAATTGAAGTCATATCCAATACGAAGCTTCCGCCTACCAATTGGTTTCCTTTCATTACCATATCTCCGGACTTTACTTTTACAGTACCTTCGTGAGAGCTGGCCTCAGATTTTGCTACTTTATATCCCCACCAGTGTACATCAGATGCTACTACTTTTTTCGACTGTCCGAAAGCCAGACCACCAGCTAAAACTGCTAGTAAAAATATTTTTTTCATTGAATAGAGTTGTTTACTTATTTAACGATACAAAGGTAGGTATCTTACTCAATAGATTTCATTGATGTATATCAAGAAAATTTATTATTTTCATGAATAATATCATCTCATAAAAAAACTCCGAATTTCTTCGGAGCTTTCTTTTATACCTGATAGTAAGCCGTATAAAGTGCTATACCATTTAATGCAGTGTGATTTTGCTTGACCAGATAGATTGGGATATTTTTAAGCATTCCCTCCATTTTATCACTGATCTTAAATTTCTCATAGAATTTAGCCTTATCGATATATTCCGTGATCATCTGTGGAATATCTCCGGCAATCAGTAGTCCTCCGGTAGCTTTTAATTTTAAGGTTAAGTTATTCGCTTCTCTTGCCAGAAATTCAAGGAAAGTATCTAAAGCAATTCTGCAGATTAAAACATTCTCCTCTACAGCAGCTTTATAAAGCTCTTCCACAAAATTCCCCTGCGCAAGACGTTCTCCTAACCATTCCGGCTCAGGATGCCTTTTTACATCTCTCAGGAATCTGTATATATTGAATAACCCTGACTTGGATAGTACATTTTCCCAGCTTACAATACCATAGATATTATTTAAGAACTGGTAAAATTCAACTTCCACGTTGGTTCTTGGAGAAAACTCTGAGTGTCCTCCTTCTGTTGCAAAAGGTCTCAGGTATTTTCCGTCAAAGAAATATCCCGCTTCTCCCAATCCGTTTCCGGGAGCAAGAACCGCTACATTTCCTTTTTCAAGATGTCCGCTTGTATAGATAGCTTCCAAATGATTGTCTTCAAGAAGAGCCATTCCATAGGCAGAAGCTTCCAGGTCATTCAGCATATCCACTTTTTCAAACCCGAAATCGCGGGCATATTCAGCAATATCCAAATGCCAACCTAGTCTTGCCGGACTGCTTTTCCCGTCCAATACAGGACCTGGCACTGCCATTCCCAGGCGTTTTACATTTTCAAGCTGATTATCCTGAATAAACTTCTTTAAGATATCTGAAAAGGAAGCATATTCTTTGGTTGCATATGTATTTTGTACTTTTATCTCAAGACCTCCGTTCCCGGAAACGAAATAGCCTAAGATTGTTATATCTTCACGGAGGCTTGCCCCAATGATAGAAACATTATCATTATTACTGTTCTCTACTCCTGGTAAATAAAGTGGAAATTTTGGATTCAGAATCATAACCTCAAATTTTACCAAATATAATAATTGTTTTTGTAAATCCTGCACAGAACAAAAAAACCTTTTCACTTTCGTGAAAAGGTTTTGGTTAATAATTGTTTATATATTAAATCTAACTACTTTCCTAATGGAATATTGTAACCGAATCCTACTCCGATATTCCCCACATTATAGTCCTGACCTGGCAAATCTCCTTTAGTTCCTACAAAAACCTTTTGGTACTGTACGAAGAAATTCCAGTCTCTGTTGTGATATCCGATCTCAGGCTTAAGGTAGAAACCTCCGCCAGCTCTTTCAACATTGGTATTGGATGCTACTGTTTTATCTCCAACAAGGAATCCGTATCCTAAATCAGTTCCGAAATAGAAACCGGTTTGTTTTGGATAAATTCTGATTAAAGCGGCTACAGGAACTACTCCTACATCATTATTTTTATATCCGTTGTTTTCTTTTCCAAAATAATGAGTATAACCTGATGCGATACCCAGTCCGAATCCTGGTGTGATCAGATTCTGGTAAGCTACATCCACTCCTACTGCTGCAGAAAGGTTATCTGCGGGAACTGCTAAACCAACATTTGCACCTACCTTGATCATGTTATTCATTTGAGCACTTTGGGCGCTTGCGATACCTGCTGTTAAAATACCAGCCAGTACTATTGCTTGTTTAAACATTTTCATAACTCTAATTTTTAAATTTTACTAAACAGGAGGATGTAAAAATCATGCCAAGCAAAAGATTTTCTTTGATTTTAACATTCAAAAAATTCATAAAACAATGATTATCAAATCGTTATTTTTAACAAAATTTAAATATTTGTTTAACAAAAATTATCAAAAATGATAGCTAAAAAGTGAATTAAAGAAAAAAGGAAGGAAGCAAGAAGATGGAGGCTGGAAGTAATATCCTGTTATATAAAACTTATGTCTATTATGATTAAAGTAAAGGACAATTTCTTCTTCCTGCTCACCATAACTCCCAGCTTCATTCCTCCAGCTTCCAGCCTTAAAAATAATATTAACAATCCTTAACCCTTTATTATTTTAACTTTTTTCCCGAAATGACATCAAAAAATAAATTCTCCATGATGGCTGATTCATTATCAAAAAACAAGCATCTTCTTTGGCGCGCAGGTTTTGGTGTTGGTATTAATCAAATTGATGATTTGAAAAATAAAAACATTAAAGCGTTACTTAATGAATTATTTAAAGAAGAAAACTTCAGCGAAATTACATATGACACTCCTGATCCTGTTTCTGCAGCGGATTATATGAGCAGTACAGCTCCCGCAGAGAAAAAAAAAGAAATGCAGCGGATTAACAGAGAGCAAAATAGTGAACTCAACCTGAATTTCCTGAACGCCATCGTTAATAACAAGGAGCAGATGAGAGAAAAGATGGCCTTTTTCTGGCATGGACATTTTGCTTCAAGGGTACTCAATCCAAGATTCAATAAACAGCTTTTAAATACGATCAGAAAAAATGCGCTTGGAAATTTCAAAGATCTGCTTTTTGAAGTAAGCCAGTCGCCGGCGATGCTTAATTTTCTCAATAACCAACAGAATAAAAAAGACCATCCTAATGAAAATTTCGCCCGTGAAGTTATGGAACTTTTTACCATGGGAAGAGGAAATTACACTGAAAAGGATGTAAGAAAAGGCGCCAGAGCCTTTACAGGATGGAGTTATGATAAAGATGGGAATTTTAAGGAAAGAAAAAATCTCCATGATGAAGGCAGCAAAACTTTTTTAGGAAAAACAGGCAACTTTGATGGAAGCGATGTTTTAAATATTATTTTGGAGCAAAAATCTACGGCACAGTTTATTACAACAAAGATCTATAAGTTTTTTGTGAATGAAAAAGTGGATCAGGATATCATCAATAAGCTCAGCAACAATTTCTACAATTCAGGATATGACATCAAAAAGCTAATGACTGAGATATTTTCGAGCACCTGGTTTTATGATCAGAAGAATATGGGCAACAGAATAAAATCGCCTGTAGAACTGATGGCAGGAATCATGCGAATCCTTCCTATGCAAATTCAAAACCCTGAAAACCTCATCGTTTATCAGAAGTTATTGGGACAGATGCTGCTTTATCCACCCAATGTAGCAGGATGGCCAAATGGAAGATCGTGGATTGACAGTTCTACTCTGATGCTGAGACTTCAGATTCCGCAGATATGGTCAGGACTTCGCCCTTTGGAATACAGTCCCCGCCAGGATGATGATATCGATATGGGAATGAAGCCGCGTGAGACAGCTTTGAACAAAAGCTTTAAAAATCCCAATATCACTATCGATTGGGGCCGCATTGAAAAGATTTTCGCCCATAAAAACTGTGAAGATTATCTTCTGCAAAGCACCAAAAGCCTCGACATGAGCTCTGTAAAGAATTTTTCAGACAAGAGTATAAAAATGAATGTTATCAATCTGATGTCAACCCCGGAATACCAGTTGATGTAGGTTGCAGGTTACAGGTTGCAGGTAATAGCTGTTAAAACATAGCTTAATTGCCATCTATTTATCTTTTACTAATATAAAAATGAATGCCAGTAAAAATGTCGCTCAGCCCTACAATCAGCAACCTATAAACCGCTACTTATCACCCGCAACCTTCAACCTAAAAGCAAAATTATGTTAATCAAAAGAAGAGAATTCCTCAAAATAAGTTCACTGGCTACCGCTTCCATGCTGATGCCGAATTTCTTAAAAGCCATGACTCTGGATGAAGCGCTGAATCCCGGCCAGAACATTCTGGTAGTTCTTCAGTTTACAGGTGGAAATGATGGTTTAAATACGATCATTCCGGCTAAAAATGATGTTTATTTCAGAGAAAGGAAGACACTGGCTATTCAGGACTCTGTACCCCTTACAGATGAGGCAGGAATCAATCCGTCTCTCTCCTATTTCAAAGAGCTTTTTGACAGCGGAGAGCTTTCTGTGATGAATAATGTGGGATATCCCAACCCGGATAAGTCGCATTTCCGAAGCATGGATATATGGCAGTCGGCAAGCAGAAGTGATCAGTTTCTGGAAACAGGCTGGCTGGGGCGTTTTCTGGACGAAGAATGCTATCGCTGCGACCATCCTACACAGGCACTGGAAGTAGATGATATGTTAAGCCTTGCATTAAAAGGAGAAAATAATAAAGCATTTGCCTTTAAGGATCCCAAAAGACTGTATCAGACCAGTCAGGAAAAATATTTTAAATCTCTCTATGACCACCATCACGATGATGAAACCGTCTCTTACCTTTACCAGACTTTAGGTTCTACGATTAATAATGCTGACTATATTTTTGAAAAAAGCAAAGCCAGAAAAACCGAACAAATTTACCCCAATTCTCAGTTGGGAAAAGACTTTAAAACAGTAGCTTCTTTAATAAAATCTGACATTAATACTCAGGTATACTATCTTTCGATCGGAAGTTTCGATACACACGTCAATCAGAATGACAGACAGAAAAAGTTATTCAATGATATTAATGAAGCTGTAAAATCCTTTGTTGCCGATATGAAAAGCAATGGTCTTTTCAAAAATATCCTGTTAATGACATTTTCAGAGTTTGGTCGCCGTGTGGCACAGAATGCCAGTAACGGTACAGACCACGGAACTGCCAACCAAATGTTCTTTATCAGTGGAAACCTTAAGAAAAAAGGCATATTGAATGCTCTTCCTGATCTACAAAACCTGAGTGAAGGTGATCTCATCTACAAAGAAGATTTCAGAAAAGTATATGCTACGATTTTAAAAAACTGGCTTAAAGCAGACTCTTCCAAAGTATTGGGATGGAAAGACGGAATTTATGATTTTATATAGGGAAAACGCAACCGCAAAAGTCACAATTTTTTTTAGAAGCATTGATCTAAAAAAAATGGATAATAAGTATGTTTAGATTCTTACCGGAATGACACAATTGGAATGGTAGTCTATCCACACAGTTTATCATTCCATAGGAATCCAGCCTTCTTTTCCCAAAAACATAATCCAGACCAACACCTCAACCGAAGACGTGAAAATTCCCTTCCCTCGGAAGGTTGACAAAAATTCAAAAAAATTTTTGACCGGGTAGTTTTCAGCATTCATCAAAAAGATCCATTAACAAAAAAAGAGACCGTACATCCTTATGACAGTCTCTTTTCAATAATTTTAAATTTAAACTACTTTTACATTTAAGCCGTAATCTGCTTTTTTTCGCTCTCTTTGTCTTCCTGTTTTTTATCTATTTTCTCAGATATTTTTTTCACGATATACTCTATCGCCAGTGGTGCTATGATCGCAATTAATGCTTTAAATATTCTTGATTTCATAATTAATTTGGTATTGTTAACGTAATAATACAATTTCCAAGCCAAGATAAAATGTGGAAATAAGTAATTTGCAATAATGCTTTGCTAATCATACATCTAAAACAAGTTAGTTTTCCTCAGGAATAATCAGACTCTGATAATTTCTACATCCTGCATTAAACTTTTCCTCCATTTTCAGCCGTAGCTTTTTAGGCTTATGTACAATCAGAGAATCTCCGAACCCAAGGAGCAATCTTTCCAGTTCATAATTGATCTGAACGCATATTTTAAACAAAGTTCCGTCATAGTCTTCCTTTAAGATCTCCTGGCTTTTATGCAGCGGTTTTGTTTTCACATAGGGAGCATTTCCTGCGTCTACCCAAAAGATCACATTTCTGGGATCCATTGATTCTGAAACGGTAACCCCGACAATATCTTTGAAGTATTCATCTCCATCCAGTTCCTTATCAATATATACAAGACTATCATCTGTTTCGATACTTTCCATTCTGTCCAGTGCCAGATTGTACATTTTCTGTTTGTAAAGACAAATCAGAAACCAGCGGTTGTTGAATTCCTTCAGCAGCTGCGGATGTACTGTAAAAACATTGGATTCTCTTGCTGTAAAGCTTTTATAAAGAATCTTCAGTACCTTTTTACTTGCAATGCTTTCATACAGAATATCAATATGCTCCAGCCCTTTCAGCTGTTCATTTTTATCCAGATGAATAATGGATTTCTGGCTGGTGGCATGAATGGAATCTTCCAGTTTCTGAATAACCCCATTCATTTCTTTGAACATGGAAAAATCCTTGAACTGTTTTAAAATCTGAACTGCATTGTTCATTGCCTTCAGATCGCTCTCATTCACAGAAATATTATGAATACTGTACTCCGGATCGCTGTAACGGTAATATTTTCTTTCGTAAACTTCAATAGGAGCTTCATACCCGAATTTCTCACTCCGCATATTCTGAAGATCAAGCTGAACGGTTCTCTTACTTACATAAGATTCTTTTCCCTCAAATTCAAACAATGCTTCTGAACATTCATCAATGAGATCTTCCAGCGTATATTTCCTGTATTTGTTTTTAAGACATTTATCTAATGTTTTGTACCTGATCAGAGCATTTTTATTGGATGACATACCTTAGTGTTTAATGATTTGGTGTTTTTTAATAAGAATTGCTTTTCTTTCTGCTCTTTTCCTACAATTATTTTTCTTTTAATGCATTGTCATCAAAAGTAATTCCTTCCCAGCCGAATTTCATAAAGTTCCGGATATTCTGATGATCATTTCCTTCAGGTTTTTTCAAAACATCTTCTCTGTAAAACTCACCAAACAGCCAAAGTGTTTCGTCTTTCGTCAGATCTTTAATGCTTGCAAAGCTGAAAACTTTGCATGAACCGTTGTTCTGCCCGGCCTGGTTGGTGGTTTCACCGTTTTGAAATGCGGTAGGAGTAAATTCATAATGTTCATCAATATGAGCGATCACATCGTTAAACTGGATGGTTTCCGGGAAATGTTTTAATTGTTCTAATAATACCATGGGCCTTGTTTTTTTAATTATATACTCTTTTACGAATCTGCCAAAGGGCTTTTTTTCACTTTTTTAATAAATCTTTGTAAAAATAATTAAAATTTCTTTACCTGCGCAAAACTATTGCGCAATAATGATATTACTTTGCATCATCAAAATGAACAAAATGGAATTTAATGGAAATCATTTAATCGAATTAGGATATAGACCGGCAAAATGGTTTAAAGATGCCATCAGCTATATCAATGAGAATAATCTGGATGAGCATCAGACCGCAGAATATCTGCTACAGTTCAAACAACCTGATATTATTCCGCTTCATGAAACGGCTAAAGATTTTATGATCAACATCCGTGCAGAACATGAAAGTGAAAATGATAATGTGGACAAGGTAATCAAAACCATGAATGTTCTGATGAAAACCCCTACTCTGGTTGGCGGAGCTTTAATGCCTGATGCCTGCCCTACAGGCCCTGAAGGACAGATTCCGGTAGGAGGTGTGGTTGTCGCTCAAAATGCCATTCACCCGGGATTTCACAGCGCCGATATCTGTTGTTCAGTAATGCTGACGGATTTCGGAAAGACCAATCCTAAAGATGTTCTGGATGCTGCGCATTCTATCACCCACTTCGGATATGGAGGAAGACCAAGAGGTGAACAGATGCCGATGTCTCAGGAACTAATGGATGCTTTCAGAGAAAATGAATTCTTAAATGATGAAAAACTGATCAGCATTGCCCGTTCTCATATGGGAACACAGGGAGACGGAAACCATTTCCTTTTCGTTGGAATTTCCAAAAATACAGGAAACACGATGATGGTAACGCATCACGGATCAAGAGCACCGGGAGCTGCCTTATATGATAAAGGAATGAAGGTTGCCAACCGTTTCAGACAGGAAATCTCCCCTGAAACATTGAGAGAAAACGCCTGGATTCCTTATGATACCGAAGAAGGGAAATCTTATTGGGAAGCACTGCAATTGATTAGACAATGGACCAAAGAAAACCATACTTCTCTTCATGACGCCGTACTGAACAAACTGGAAATGGAGAAAGAAAACAGATATTGGAACGAACATAACTTCGTTTTCAAAGACGGAGACCTTTTCTATCATGCGAAAGGAGCTACTCCACTGGATGATAAATTCATGCCTGATATCACAGGACCAAGACTGATTCCTTTAAATATGGCAGAACCGGTACTGATTGTTCAGGGAAAAACGAATGAAAGAAACTTAGGTTTTGCACCGCATGGAGCAGGAAGAAATTTCAGCAGAAGCCAGCATAAAAGATCTTTGGCTCATAAAACAACCGAAGAAATATTCAATGAGGAAACGGCAGGATTGGATATCCGTTTCTACTCCAATGAGGTTGATATTTCTGAACTTCCAAGCGCTTATAAAAGTGCTAAGAATGTAAGAGCACAGATAGAAGAATACGGACTTTGTGAAGTTCTGGATGAAGTGATGCCCTACGGATGTATCATGGCCGGAGACGTTCAGAAGAATGCTCCATGGAAGAAAAAGAAGAAATTCAGAAAAGCATAATTTTTAATAGAATGGCCAAACCTTACGGGTTTTAGAAACCCGTAAGGTTTAAATAAAAACAATAGCTAAATTTTAAAATTAAGGCAAAGAAAGTTCCTATATTTCCAGATTTACTTTCCGCCTTTTTACAAATTATAAGGCAAACGGAGTTCCTATATTTTTTGGAAAAATACTCCCCGCTTTTTATAGACTATAGGTAAAAGGAGTTCCTATACCCTTCACTTTTAATGAATCTACTCCTCACTTATTTTTTTAAAATTAAAACAATGAAAACACTACAATTATTCAATGCTGTACTGGCCAGGAAGTCCGATGAAAAGCCATTTATTTCTGATGAGGGTTTCATCATTGAACCGGATGCTTTATGGGCAAAAAATGAGATCATCTCTTTTTATGCAAAGGAAAAACTGAATGGCAATGATTTGAATAAAACTTTTCATAAATCCTGGGAGAAAATAAAGAATACTTCCAGAATTGATTTATTTTTTGAACAGATCAGACATTATATTTCAACCTATGGAAGTAATTTCCAAAGTGAAATTTATATTCCTGATGAAATACTGAATGTTCCTGGTACAAAGTTGATTTTTAAAGTTATCAAGGCTTATTCTGTGGAAGAAATGCAGGAAAAATGTCTTGCCCTTTTAAGATCAGGCATCGCTTTAAAAGAAGAAACCATTGACGACTTGCTTTCTATTTTACATACGGAACTGGAATACGATTTTACAGGAAAAGAGAACATCAGAAATAAAGAAGCGGTTATAAAAATAGCGGATCTCTATGATGTTTATCCTGAAAATCCCGTTGAGTTTTTCCGTTATGTTATTTATAAAACAACGAACACTACACTTTTAATCAAAAATGATGATTTGATTAATTTAATTAAGCAAAGTAATTTCAATCCGACATACCTGTTTGAAAGCTTTGGAATGGAAAAAATGGCAGAAATTTTCAACAGATTCAAACCATTATTCCTGGCGTATAAAAACAGAGCACCAAAAGCGATCAACAAAATATCCAAGCTGTCTAAAGTACACCATAAACCATTGGTTTCAAACCCGTTGAATGATGCTACCAATACATTACTGGAAAACAGTGATTGGCACTGGCTGGAAAACGCGACACCATTTGCCCTATTCAAGGCATTATCAGCATGTTATTCAAGAATGTATGGTCAGGATACTTTTGTTTACAGAGTTCGAAACGGAAAATCATGGACTAAAAAAGGGAAAGAAACTTACGTGAATCAGTTCAATTATGATTTCATTCTGGACTTTTTGAAACTGAAATATGAAAACCTTTCCGGAAAGAAATTCTACTTCCCAGAGAATGTAGAATTTGCATTGCCAACTTCTGAAAAAATGTTTGTTGGAAATATTCCTGCCGGAACGCGTTTTTATGGTGATAGACTTGCGGTAGGTATTTATTGGGAAGACAAATGGGGTGCGAATGACCTTGATCTTTCAGGATTGAATATCGCCGGAAAAATAGGTTGGAATGCAGCTTATAATCATGGTGACGGACAATTGATGTATTCCGGAGATATGACTTCTGCTCCCAACGGTGCTGTTGAATATCTTTACGCCAATAAAGGACATTGTGCGCCAACGCTTGTCATGAATAATGTTTTCAGCGGGGACGCGAATTGTGGATATAAAATTGTGATCGGAAAAGGAGATGATATTTCCTACGATTATATGATGAATCCTAACCATCTTTTTGCTGAAGCCAGGTGTAATTCTGTTCAAAAGCAAATGATTCTGGGAATGCTGGTGACAAAAAATGAAAAACAATGTTTCATACTGTTGAATTTCGGAGCCGGACATTCTCATGTTTCAGGAAACAGCCAGGTTTCCATGATGGCAACACGTGCATTGTATCAGCAATGGTATGAAGCGATGCCTTTCAATGAGCTTATCAAAGAGCTTGGAGGTAAGATTACCTCAGAAAAAACAGATACTGATTTTGATTTCTCGCTGGAAAGCCTGGAAAAAGATAGTTTTATCAGAATTTTTAAATAAATTCCATGACGTCATCTGATTATTATATTGGGTGGCGTATTTGGTTTGTATCTATTGCAACAGTCTCAACGACAGGCAATTTTTTTTTAAAGTGATCATCTTTTTCTATATATTTGCCAACCTAATTAAAACTAATAACATAATCATGAAGAAATTATTATTTCTATTCTTATCCCTTACGCTGGTATCATGTGGTTCAGACGGCGGCAGAGATGATGAAAACGGTACAACCAACAATGTCAATGCTTCTCCAAAAGTGGTAACCGGTAAACCTGCTTTCAGCAATGCACAGTTCAAATTTGCAGGAACAGTAACCTCTTCCGGATCCGGGTATTCAAGACGTGGATTCTGCTGGGCAAAGAATATTAATCCTACTATCAGCAATTCCAAAATGATTGAAGAGTATACTAATACTACAGGAGATTATCAGCTAATGGCAACTTACAGTACTGATTTTGAAAAATCAACTACTTATTATGTAAGAGCATATGTTGCAGCTAATAATGGTGATATTATTTATGGAGATAACGTAACATTCGTTACGCCTGCAAAGATGGATATTGCATTCAAAATGGCTAAAGCAATATATACTACTTCAGCCACTTTAAGCACGGACGATATTACGGTCAATTATCTTGAAGCGTTCTCTCCTGATGAAAAAGGATTCTGCTACAGAACGAGTGCCGGAGTGAATATCTCAAACGGTCAAATCATCAAAATATCAAATCCTAATAATTATTCAGCGTACGAGCTGGAAGCTACGGCATTACTTCCGAACACTACATATTATGTAAGATCTTATGTAAAAGAAGGTGCACAGGTATATTATTCGGACGAAAAAACATTTAAAACAGCAGGTGCCATTGGTGCTTCAGGAGGATATGTTTTTTATGATAAGGGAGAGTTTACGGACGGCTGGAGATATCTGGAAGCTGCTCCTGCCAACCTTACTTATAATGGTTCTGATAAGATCAAATGGGGATGTACATTTAATATCATAAACCAGACTCAGGCTGTAATGGGATCAGGACCTGCTAATACCACAAGAATTATTTCCCAATGTTCGGATGCCAACTGCGCGGCCAGACTATGTGCCAATTATACTGTAAATGGCGTTGGTAGCTGGTTTTTACCTTCTGAAGAAGAATTAATGGCATTCTATAAAAGTGCCAAGAATGTTTACAATATTGCATCCAACCCATGGAATGATGTATCTCAAAAGTATTATTGGAGTTCTACCGAAATACCGGGTGGTAACTCAGCAAGAATTCTGGACGGATATGCTGGTTATATGTGGGAATACAACAAAGATTACAACATGGTAAGGGTAAGACCTTTCAGAAGATTCTAAAATATGAGTTAGCCTCACAAATAAATGATGTGGTTGAGAATCTCCTGTATGAAACCCTTTCTCTGAAAGGAAGTCGAGAAAAATCATAAAAAAAGTCCGTTTTCACTAGTTGTGAGACGGACTCTTTATTGTAATGAGAATATAAAATGATTTTAAACATTCACCTTTTTAACAGAAAATAGTCCGTCATTCCAATTAATAATCACTTTTCTCCCGTAATCAATCTGAATACTGAACATATTCTCTAACGGAAACTGAAGCACAGCCTGAAGGATCAGACGAATAACTCCGGCATGAGTAATGAGGAGCACTTTCTCCCTGTTTTTTTTCCGAATCAATTCATTCCAGAAGTTGAGGACCCGGTTTTGCATTTCGAGAAGATTTTCTCCTCCGGAAGCGTTTACATGGATAAAATCCTTGTACCAGGGATTGATTTCCTCTTCAGGAATATCTGTCCATTTCTTCAGTTCCCAGTTTCCAAAATTCATTTCACGAAGCCTTTCATCTGTTTGATAATCGAATTTAAAATAATCAGCTAAAAGACTGCATCGCTCAGAAGGACTTGAAATAATTACATCATAATGATCATCAATATCCACCGATTTAAAATCATGGATACACTCTTTACGTAAAGGCATTTCAGCAAAACCATAACATCGGTTTTCCGGATTTTCTACAGCTGTATGCCGGATTACATGAATTTCCATACGATGATTGTTCCTAAATAAAATAAAACTTCACAAACCTGCTGTACTGAACCCAGACAGTCGCCGGTATAACCTCCGATATGCCTTTTAAAATACCAGCCCATATATATTTTTCCTAAATAAGCCAGAGCAAAAGCAAAAATCAAACGCCAGTCCTGAACCAGGGCAAATGCAATTAAAACACTGATGAACCCTACCAGCAAAGCCATCTTATCCAAAGGTTTATTGGCTAAAGGTTTCGACTTGCTGACATCAATATCAGTGACATATTGATGGGTATAAATCATCGTTCCCGATATAAACCTGCTTGTGGTATGAGCTAAAATAACAATCAGTAAAACGCCTATTGGATCACTCATTCCCAAAGCCTGAATACTGTAAAATTTTAAAGCAAAAAGCAGAATAATCCCTATCGTACCATACGCTCCTACCCGGCTGTCCTTCATAATCGTCAGAATTTTTTCTTTCCCGTATCCGCCTCCGAAGCTGTCGCACATATCCGTAAAGCCGTCTTCATGAAACGCTCCTGTCAACAGAACACTTGAAATCATCATGACAACAATTCCTATTTCAAGATTAAAAAGCAATGTGGAAAGATAAAGAATCACAGCATTGAACAATCCAACCAATAATCCCACCCAGGCAAAATATTTCTGAGATTTATTCATGATTTCACCCGAATACGGAATGGTAAACGGAACCGGAATTCTTGTGAAAAACATGAGGGCGGTTGCAAAATAGATCAGTTCATTTTTTATAGCTTTCATTTAGTTTTTATTTGATACATCTGCATCTTCAAAGCTGGACATTTCATTCAGGAAATTAACCGCACTCTGAATAATCGGATAGGCCAATGCACAACCTGTTCCTTCTCCCAGGCGTAGATTCAGATTGAGAACAGCTTGCTCTCTCATCAGTCCCAGCAGCTGAGGATGGGCATTTTCATTGCTTACATGGCAGAAGATACAGTTATTCAAAACTTCGGGGTTCTTTTTCCATACCGTGGCTACAGCGACAGTGGCGATAAAACCG
The DNA here is from genome assembly GCF_900156015.1 of Chryseobacterium sp. RU33C. Taxonomy (NCBI): domain Bacteria; kingdom Pseudomonadati; phylum Bacteroidota; class Flavobacteriia; order Flavobacteriales; family Weeksellaceae; genus Chryseobacterium; species Chryseobacterium sp. RU33C. Next base: position 161,484 of record NZ_FTMT01000007.1, read on the forward strand.
TCTACCATAATCAGCATATTGTGATGGTACGCTTCTTCTATTGCACCAATCATTTGGGCAATTTCTAACCCTCCAAAAGTTTGGGCTATCTCATCCTCAGTCATTTCAGCCGGATATTTTTCAATAGCTTCTTTCAAGATACTGATCTTATTGTCCAGCTGATGATCATTCAGTCCCGTTCCGCGTCCTATACAATTGGTGATAGGAATATCAAACAGCTTGCTCATCATTAAAGAAGAAGCAGAAGTATTCCCGATTCCCATTTCTCCAAAACCAATGATATTGCAGCCTTTTTTAGCAATATCAGCAACCACAGACTTTCCATTTTTAAGAGCCTGATGATATTCTTCTAATGTCATGGCAGGTTCTTCAAGGATGTTACGGCTGGATTTTCTTACTTTTTTGTCTGCCAGATTCAGTCCTTCCGGAAAATCGAAATTGACTCCGGCATCTACAATTTTTATGCTGATACCATTCTGCCTGCAAAAAACATTGATGGCAGCACCTCCGCCAAGGAAATTCATGACCATCTGATAGGTGACTTCCTGTGGATAGGCACTTACCCCCGCTTTGGCAATGCCGTGGTCGGCTGCAAAAACTACCATATGGGGATTCAATAACTGTGGTGAAGTAGTTTTCTGAACCATTCCGATTTTATGGGCAAGATGTTCAAGATGTCCTAATGCGCCTAACGGTTTTGTTTTAAAATCAATTTTATGCTGTAATTCTGATGATAACATGGATGTTTATGGTAATGTTAAATGGAAAAGTGCAATATTAGTGAAATAGAGAGGATTTTGTATGATTTGTCTGGAGTTTTTATAAGCGGGAAGCCAGAAACTGGGAGCTGGAAGTTAAATATCCCACAATTTCAAACTCTCTGATCTTATAACTCTCAAACACTCTCACTCTCCTACTCTCAAACCCAAAACCCGGACCTCGCAACAAAAAAACAACGTAAGAACATTGCGCACTTCACTCTTTACTTTGCATCATCAATCAATACCAATGACACCAAAAATACTTGAAAAAATAAGAGAAGTGGAAGCTGCAAAGGGCGTAGAAGTCCTTCTGGCCGTAGAATCAGGGAGCAGAGCATGGGGTTTTGCGTCTCCTGACAGTGATTATGATATACGTTTTATCTACCGTCACGACAAAGACTGGTATCTTTCTCCGTGGGATAAAGATGAAACGATAGAATTTATGACAGAAGATGACCTGGACGGTTCCGGCTGGGATCTGAGAAAGACCTTTCATCTCTTGTTAAAGTCGAATGCAGCTTTGCTGAGCTGGTTTTATTCTCCTATCGTTTATAAAGCGGATGAAAAGTTTGTAGAACTGTTCAAACCTTTGGCAGATGCCTGCTTTTCTCCGGTTGCGGTTTCTTACCATTATCTGAGCATGAGCAGGAAATATCTGGAAGCCTGCAGAAGTGATGAAGTAAAATTAAAAAGCTACTTTTATTGCTTACGAACCACATTAACAGGAAAATGGATCATAGAAAAAGGAACGGTTCCTCCTGTGTTATTAAGTGATCTGCTTGTTTTGACAGATGATGAAACCAAACGGAAAATAGAAGAACTTATCGCTTTAAAAGCCACCAAAGGAGAATCTTATTACCACCCGAACGATTGGGAACTCTTTAATTTTCTGGAGAAAACAATCGCTGAGAATGAGGAAAAATCGAAAGGTTTATCTGGAGGAAAGGCGGATAAAAGTGAGATGGAGAGGGTTTTTAGGGAGATATTGGAAAAATGTTAAGGATTACGGGAAGCCGTAGTCTTTTTTTATGGATTGGGAATATATTTGTTTCTTGGAAAATTGTATTAAATATTTATATTAGAAAAAACTAAAAACTATGAAAATAGAATCTATTTATATAAGCAATTTCAGACTACTCAAAGATTTCAAAATCGATTTAGAACAATCTCTTTCATTGGTCTTAGGTAAAAATAATACTGGAAAAACTTCATTTTTAACTTGCTTAGATAAATTTATTAACAATTCAGATAAGAAAAAAATTGTTTTCGAAGATTTTAATCTTGACTACAAAAAGGAAATTGAAAAACTAATTTCTCAAATTATTGAACTTAATGAAGAAGATTTTAATAAAGATATTCACGGTGTAAAATTAAGAATTGTAATATCTTATGAAGAAGGAGAAAATACCTGTAATATTTCAGATTTAATGATGGATTTAGATCCTAATCATAACAAAATAATTCTTGGATACGAATATTATTTAAATTATGATCAATATAAAAATTTTCGAAAAGAATATAAATCTTTTGTGCTTACTGAAAGCAAAAAGGTAAAAGAATGTGAAGAGAAAGAAAAAGATAAACCCGAGGAAGAAAGAAAAAAATATATTCCAAAAAACTTTGATTATTTTTTTAAACTAAATGCAGAAAAATTCTTTAAATACAGATGGAAAAGTATTAATTATAATTATGAAAATTCAGTAATTGATGAAAGTAATTTTAATGATTTAGAACAATCTAAAACAAAAAGTAACTTAAATGATATTATTAATTTCAAATATATCAGTGCAAAAAGAAACGTTACAAATAAAGAAAATGAAAAAACTTTATCTACACAAACATCTGAAATATATGAAAGAAGTGAGAAAAATGATGAGGATGAAAAGAAAATTGACGAATTTAAATCAGTAATTGAAGATACTGATCAAATTTTAGGAAATGTTTATGAAGCTTTATTCAGCGATATTACTGAAAAAGTAAGTTTATTTGGAGGAATAAGAAAAGATGAGTCTATAATAAAAGTAATTTCTACTTTACAACGAAAAGAATTATTAAAAGGAAATACAACTGTTATATATAAACACAGTAATGATTCTGAATTCCCTGAACATTATAATGGTTTGGGCTATATGAATCTTATAAGTATGATTTTTGAGATTGAAATTTTAGTAAGTGAATTCAAAAAAGGTAAAGATGAAAACCCGGCAGACATTAATTTACTTTTTATTGAGGAACCGGAAGCCCATACTCATCCACAAATGCAATATGTTTTTATCAAAAATATTACTGAACTTTTAAAGAACGGGATTGTTCTTGAAAAGGATGCAAGGGGAAAGATTATAAAAAGTCAACCTTTCCAATATATTATTAGTACACATTCATCTCATATAGTTGCTAATTGTCAAGAATTTAATTCTATTAAATATTTAAAAAAAGAATCCATAAATGACATTAAAGCAAAAAACATAAAAGATTTAGAAAAAGAATATAATGATGCAGGAGAAGAAAAAAATTATCGTTTTTTAAAACAATATTTAACTTTAAATAGAGCTGAATTATTTTTTGCTGATAAGGCTATTTTTATTGAAGGCGATACAGAAAGGATTCTATTACCTGCAATGATGAAAAAATTAGACTTAGAAGTCGATTTAGAAGACAATGAACTACATTTATTATCACAAAACATTTCAATTATAGAAGTAGGAGCACATTCTCATATTTTTGAAAGGTTTATTGATTTTATAGGTATAAAATCACTAATTCTAACCGATTTAGATTGCTATTATACAGAGCCTGTTCTAGATGCTGAGGGAGTACCACAAATGTATCAAAATGGAAATCCAAAAGTAAAAGAAAATAAATGTCCTGCAAGCCATGTCAATGTACAATTCACAAAAAATTGGGCTTTAATATTTTTTCACAAAGAGAAAAAAGAAATAAATTATTTTAAAGAATTAGAACTTAATTGGAAAATAATTAGAAGAAATAGAAAGGGAAAATGGAACTCTAATAGAAAGGGGAAAATTCTTTTAATGTTTCAAATAGAAGAAAATGGCTATCATGCAAGAAGTTTTGAAGATGGTTTTTTTCATATTAATTATGATTTTATTTGTAATGAAAACAATAGCTTCCAGTCATTAACAGAGAAATGGTTTGAAGATTTCAAAGCAAATAAAAATGCTTTTGATCTTTCCGAAAATGGAATAGAAAGCAAATCTTCTTTGGCGATAGAAATATTATTAAACAGTGATGAAACATATTCTAACTGGCAAATTCCAGCTTACATTAAAGAAGGGTTATTATGGTTAAGAAAAGACTAGACATACAAAATCAGCCAGAAGTATTATCAATTTTTGAACACATTGATAATGGGCACAATTTTCTATTAAGTGGTGGCGCAGGAAGTGGTAAAACATATTCTTTAGTTTCTGTAATCAGGCAAGTCATTAAAGAACATCCTAACATTAAAATTGCCTGTATGACATATACAAATGCTGCGGTCAAAGAAATTGAGGATCGTGTAAACCATAAAAATTTAAAAGTATCTACAATTCACGATTTTCTCTGGGATAGTATTAAAAACTTTCAATCAGAATTAAAGTCGATTTTAATACAATTAGCAAAGGAAAATAGTATTACTAATATTGTTATAAATAATCCCGAAGAAATTTTATCGAGTGATATTAAAGTTCAATACAAAGAATATGTCAGATTGAGAGAAGGAATCATCTCTCATGATGAATTATTAACTATTTCTGAACATATGTTTGCAAAGTATCCTAAGTTATGTGATATTTTAAAAGATAAGTTCAAATTCATATTCATTGATGAGTATCAGGATACTCATGAACAAGTAATTAGAATATTTTTAGATCATCTACAAATATCTAAAAAAGACTCTATAATAGGTTTATTTGGAGATGCAATGCAATCTATTTACGATAATGGAATTGGTAATATAAATTCTTATTTGGAAGAGGGTTACATAAAAGAGGTTGTTAAAAATCAAAATAGAAGAAATCCAAAAAAGATTTACGAGTTGGCAAATAAACTTCGTACTGATAATGTTATACAAGAACATTCTTCTGATTTAAGTGCTCCTAATATTTTACCGGATGGAAATGTAAAAAATGGTAATATCTTATTTTTATACTCTGTAGAAAAGGATACTGAAAAGATAAAGCATTATTTAAAAAACCTTGATCAAGGTTGGGACTTTGCTAATTCTAAAACAACCAAAGAATTAAATCTTACTCATAATTTGATTTCTGCACAAGCTGGATTTTCAACATTAATGGAAATATATGATGAAGATCCAATTATTAATCTTAAAAATGATTTAATTGAGAAAATTAAAAATGAGAATTTAAATATTGAAGATGAGAAAACATTTGATGAAATACTTGATGAATTAAAGTTAGAATCTCGATCATATCTATTAGATGAAATAAAATTAGATGTAGCAGCATTAAAAGAATTTGATAAAATAAAAGATTTATCTACAGTAAATTTTTCAGATTTAGAATTTAAACATAAACTATTGATCGAACTAAAAGAAAAAACGTTAAAGCAGAAAAAAATACCTAAAAAAAATCTAAATAAATACAAGACGATTGGCGAATTTGTAGAAGAATTGAATTTTATAACTAGTGTTTTAAAGAAAGATAAAATACTATCAAATGAAACTCATAGATTATTTTATGAAAAAATTAAGGATAAATCTTTCAATGAAATAAGAAAAATTTATATTGATAAAGAAAATCTTATTGATGACAAAAGAGAATTAGATGATCAAGACTCAAAAAAAGGATCAAAAAGAGATAATTTTATTAAGCATTTGTTCAAAATTCAAAATGTATTAAGATTTTATTCTGATAAAAACTTTCCTGAGTTTTTTAGAGTAATAAAGAGAAATGCAATTACTATCAGAACAATTAATGATAAAAGAGTACTTAAAAACAATATTGAACAATTACTGACTAATCAAAACGTAACGATAGGTGAGGTAATAGATGAAGCAGATGAATTGGGGATTGTAAAAAAAGATGATAAGATAGAGGAGTTTATTAATTCTTCAGAATACATATATGATAGATTAAAAGGAGTTTCATATCAAGAGTTTATTAAATTATATAATTATCTGGAAGGTCTAACCCCTTTTTCTACACAACACAAAACCAAAGGATTAGAATTCGATAATGTCTTAGTCATTTTGGATAATGGAAACTGGACAAAATATAATTTCAATTATTTATTTACAAATAGAACAGACAGAGCAAGTGTTTTAGAAAGAACTCAAAAGTTATTTTATGTTTGTTGTACGCGTTCAAAAGAAAACTTAGCAGTGTTTTTTCAAAATCCTTCACCACAAGTTATTGAGACTGCAAAAAATTGGTTTGATGAAATTATAGATCTAGACAACTTATGACCATCCAGGATTTAAAAACCAAAAGCCTCATCCTCTTTGAAGCCATTTCCGGAAGCCGGGCTTTTGGGCTGGCCTCGGAGAATTCTGATACGGATATCCGTGGAGTCTATTATCTGCCGAAGGAAGATTTCTTTGGGCTGAATTACATTCCGCAGATTTCCAATGAAACGAACGACATTACCTATTATGAAATCGGGAGGTTTGTAGAACTGCTTCAGAAAAACAATCCTAATATTCTGGAAATTCTGGCGAGTCCGGAAGATTGTATTCAATATAAACATCCGCTGATGGATCTGCTGAAAACTGAAGATTTCCTGTCAAAACTCTGTAAAGATACTTTTGCGGGCTATGCTGTTTCCCAGATTAAAAAGGCGAAAGGTCTCAACAAAAAGATTGTAAATCCTATCGATAAAGAGAGAAAATCAATCCTGGATTTCTGTTTTATTCTTGATGGACAAGGTTCTGTACCATTGAAAAAATGGCTGCATGAATTCCCTTCCTCTGGAGAACGGGGTGGTTTATCACAGGAAAAATGTGGATTGGTAAATATTGACCATACAAAAGGAATGTATTCGTTATTTTATGATGAATCTGGAACGTTGGGCTATAAAGGAATCATTCAAAATGAAGAAGCGAACCAGGTTTCCGTATCATCCATTACTAAAGATGAAAAACCTGTTGCTTATCTGTTTTGCAACCTTGATGCCTACTCTGTGTACTGCAAAGATTACAGGGAATATTGGAAATGGGTAGCTGAGCGCAATGAAGACCGTTACAATGTCAATCAGAACCATGGACAGAATTACGACAGCAAGAATATGATGCACACCATCCGTTTATTACAGTCCTGTGAACAGATTTTTAAAACCAACTCTTTGAACATCCGTGTTGATAACCGTGATGAACTGTTAGACATCAAAGCGGGAAACCAGTCTTACGAAAGCGTCATGCAAAAGGCAGAAAACCTGATACAGTCTATAGAAAATCATTATTCCATTTCCAGGCTACCCAACGCTCCGGATCTGGAAAAAACAACAAAAGCCTTAATTCAGATAAGGAAAAAACTGTATCATAATAATGAGTTATGAGTGGCAGGATTGATGAATTTCAACACTTCTACTGTCAAAAAAAGGTAGTGTCTCACTAACTGTGTAAGTTAAAAAGTTATTCTGGAAAATTTTGAGCCCTCATAGCTCAAAAAATTTTACGGAAATAACTTTTTATTA